>CBFGRJ010000128.1:0-17818 GCA_965651135.1 uncultured Myxococcales bacterium | reverse complement strand
CCCATGCTTCAGGGTGGCGACCCTTCGGCTTTCACACTCGCCCTAGAAATCGTGCGGGGTCTTTCAACGGGCCGCTTCTGCGACATCTTTGCAGCAGCGAAAGCTAATGAAATAATAAGTGAACTCGGGGGCGTGGCTGGTCGTGACCGGACGGCAAGCGTTGCGCACGTGCCCCCAAGCTCCACCTTTGAGTCCGGCAAATTTGGAGCGGGCTTTCGGTTTGGGCTCGTCGAGACGCACCCATTCGTCGAAGTTGCCGGTCAAATCGTAAACGCCGTAGTCGCTGACACAACCCTCACGCGAGCCGCTCGGCGCGCTCTGGTCGAGGCGAGCCAGCTCTTTGTCCCTGATGTCGGGGACCTTGGAATAGACCCGGCTCAGGTTGGGCTCGAGCCAGCGATTGTCGATGTTGCAGTGGTCACTGGAGCGGGCATAACCGTATGGGAAGGGCTTTTCCTGAGGACCTTCGCAGGCGGCAATCCATTCGCTTTCGAGGCAAAGGCGCTTGCCGTGCGATTGGCAGGTGCGCTCCGCTTCGTGAAAGTCGATCATGACCGGCGGGTGCCCACCTTTTTCGTTCGGATACTCGTAGCGATCGATGCAAAAGCTCAGCGATCGTCGCTCCGCTCGGCATTCGGGCTCATCCTCGGCAAACCTGTGACAAATGGTGATGCGATTCGATTTATCGTATTCGCTTTGCAAGCACTGCCGCTCGAGGTCGGGGCAGTAGTCGTGGTTCTGCACGTGGACCATGCCGTCCGGGCACGCAGGCGGGGGTTCACGGACGGCGGGTGGAGCATTCGAATCACTCGGGGCTTGGAGGGCTCTCGGCGTCGATGCGGGTTGGTCGATGGGACCCGCTGCCGATGGTGCGGAGCGCGGCTGCGCCTGCTTTTCCGGAAGGCCCGAAACGCTGGGTGCCGCAGGTTCGTGCACGGGGCCGCAAGCTACGGCGGCCCACAAGATGCCAAGCGTTGATAGTCGCTTTTGCCGGACGGGTCGCCGTGGCCGCTGCTCGTTCATCGTGAAGCCTTTTATGCCGAGCGGGGCCAGCCGCAAAGCTCATAGCGTCAGTGGTGCGTCCGGCGACTTGTTGTCTTCGGGCGTGGGAGGGTCGAGCACGAGATGCGGCAACATGCGTTTGAGGCTCTTGACGCCGATACCGCGGACACGCAGCAGATCAGTGGTCCGCTTGAAGCCCTTCAGGCGTTCACGTAGGGCGACGATGGCTTCTGCGCGACGGGGGCCGACCCCGGGTAGCCGCGTCAGCACTTCGGCGCTGGCCACATTGAGGATGACCTTGCCGTCGCTGGTGACGCCCTCGGGTGCCTCTTGTTTGGTGTGTCCCTCGCACGCACCCCCTGCGGCGCTGCAGGTGGCTGCTACGCGAACCGCCTTCGGTTGGGGTTTTGGTTCCGCAGGCGGCGCAGGTGCGGGCGCTTCGGGTTTGGGGCTGTGGCTGCTGGCGCTGGCGCTGGGTGTAGGCGCTAGCCAGAGAAGAGGGCCGGTGGGGCTCATCTGACTGGCGAGGTGAACCCCGGGCGGCTGGATCCAACTCGATACGGCGCCGACTGCGGCGAAGCCCAGCATGAAGGCCACGATCGCGGTGCTTCGGGCCACGATGGGTAACCAGGGGCTCGAGCGGATCGTGGCGTAGAGCTGGCGGAGGCGAGCTCCACCAGTTGCCGGGTCGTCGGGACTCGTCTGTCGAGCCGGCTGGAGTGAGGATTCTGCAAGTAGCTTCGTCTCTGCGGGTGTCATGACCGCCTCCTCTCACGCGACGGCTCGCGGTCGGGGTGGGTCGACCACGACACTTTTGCCACTCGCTCCAGGAGCTTCTCGGCGAGGCGCGTAGTCTCGGATGTGGAGCTCGCCGGATACGGGCAGCGCCTCCAGCTTGACGTTCAATGAGCCGTCGCTGTTGACGAAAGCGACTCCGATCCGGTTCCAATACGCCTTCGTGGGTGCCGAAGGGACGCCCTTGACGAGCTTCGCTTCGCGCGAGGTGATGGCGTAGACAATTTTCATCTTGGCTTTATCCATGGCGAACGCTCTCCTGTTGGGGCACGAGTCGAGCGAACGCGCTGATTCGCGCGTTGCCGACCCGGCGGTTCACGCGCCAATGCCAGACCCATGCCGCGAAGAAGTGTCTGTATTTTGCCAGCCTTAGGCTGGCGATCGTTCGGCGAGCCCCAATCCGCCGGTGGCGAGACGGCGCCCGCCACAATTGCCGTCCTCGCTCCGGCATGATAGTGACCATGCGTAACATTTCGCCGTCCCGGAGCATGGAAAAGAGGAGCATCGCTATGGACTCGACTCTCAACAGGCGCGGCGCCAGGGGATTGAGCCGCCGGCAATTTGCAAAGACGACCACGGCAGCCGCCGTGCTTGCCGCGGGCGGCCTCGCACACCAAAAAGCGAGCGCTGCAGAAGACAAGGACAACGCGGCCGCCAACCTGATCGCGAGTCCGCCGCCTGGATTCGTGCCGATGGTGGCTCCCGGCAAGATCACCAAGGTCGAAGCCAAGGGCGACTACAAGTCCATCATGCAGCCGAATCTGCTGTGGCCGAAGCCGGAGGTCGCCGAAAAACTCCTAGAGCGAGCCATGATGGAGTTTACGGGCGCGTCCAACCTCGTCGAGGCGATGAAGCGCTTCATCCACAAAGACGACATCGTAGCCGTCAAGGTGAACGGCATTGCGGGTCAAAAAGGCCACACCATGGCCGTGAATTTCGAGCTGATCAAGCCGGTGGTGGAAGCCGTCTTGAAGCTGGGCGTGCCACCAGGGAACGTGACCGTCTACGAGCAGTACCCGGGCTTTCTGATTGGTACGCGCGTCAACGTGCGTGATTGGAAGCTGCCCGAAGGCGTCAAAACGGGCACGCACAACAACAACAATCACCCCATGAAGCCGGTGCAGATCTTCAATGGCATTTCGACCAGGTATTGCCGCTTTTTCACCGAAGCGACCGCGGTGATCGACATGACCCAGATCAAGGACCATTCGATATGCGGCTACACCGGTACCATGAAGAACATCACTCACGGCAATATCGACAACCCCCACGCCCATCATGCGCACCAGGCGAGCCCACAGATCGCGATGCTCTACAATCACCCGATTGTCACCAGCCGGGTTAGGCTCCACATCACGGACGCCTTCAAGATCATGTACGACCGTGGACCGCTCGACAAAGATCCGCGGACGCGCATCCCGCACGGCGCCGTGTACGTAGCCACCGACCCTGTCGCGATGGATACCATGGGCTGGAAAATCGTCGATGACGAGCGCAAGCAGCGCAATATTCCGAACCTCAAAGATTCGCGGCGCGAGCCACGCTACATCCGAAACGCCGCCGATTTCGGCCTCGGCGTCCACGACCTGAACAAGATTCAGATGCGGTCGTTCACCATATAGCGCCGCGCCGCGCGCGTGGCGCCGGCTTGCTGCTGGGTACATACTGGAGACGGTCGTGAAGCATCGCGACCTTCGCTCGGTCTAAGGCATAGTGGTGCGTGCGCTTTGGCAACTTTTCCTGGCACTGGGCCTAGCTGCTTGCGGCGGCAGTGTGCCACGCCAGCCGCCCGGCGAACCCCCATCGCCGGATTCGGTCAACGACGACCAACCCGGTGGTGACGCGCACGATCCTCACGTCGCCGCTCTCATGCGGCAGCTCAACGAGCCGTGGGGTCTGCGCAACGACAAGGACGACCAACTACATGCACCTACCCCGGACTGGCAAAATTGGAAGCGAGTGCGTTTTCGCCTGGTCAAGCATTTCACGGGGTTCAGGTATGGCGAAGAACACTACGTGATGGCGCTGGCCTTCCTGCTGGATGTCCCACCGACCTCGAAGCAGACGACCGAGAGCTGCATGAATCGGTTCGAGGCATGGGCACGCCCGCAGCTCAGCGACTATGAGGTGTCATTCGGGGAATTCCAATCCACCTTCAAGCGCTGGAGAGGCCAGCCATTGCAGGTGAACTACGTCGATGGGCACGTGAACGTCGGGCTGGAGCGCCACGACTTCTCCGTGGCGTGGGCGGCCTATGCGGCCTACCCTGACGCTTGCCTGATTTATGCCGTGGCGGTGCCTTGGTTCGAGCACGGAGCGCTGGCGCGCCGCGTCCGGGATCGCTGGGTGGCCGAAGGTTTTCAGCACATGCGCCCGCTCACCGAGCATCGCCCCTATCGAAAACCTTGACCCGGGCGGCTCGGGGTTCAGTCAGGCTCACTCCTGAACCTCACTCCTGAACCTCACTCCTGAACCAGGGCAGCCACGAGCGCCAGCACGTACAGAAAGAAGGCGGACACCCACAAAAGCACCCGCAACCGCATGCGGACCTCATGCCCCCAGTAAGGGGCAAGCGGAAAAACCACGAGGGCCAGCAGGCCTCTCCAACGGGGTTTCTGCAGCGCCAGACCAATGGCGATGGCCAAGTGCACCGTGCAAAGGATGGCGAATGACCCAACGAGCGTTAGCATTGTGGCAATGTACATGCGGGTTTTGCCCTGGGTTTCGCGAGAAGCGGGCCCGCTGTCCGAGCCCGGGAACACGAGAGACTATAGTGTGTCCGCTTCGATAATTAGCCAATTCGGCCCCCGCTGCACATCCCGTTCGAGCCAACCCTTGTTAGACTAGGATCCCTGTGTCGAAGACGTTTCTGATTCCGGTAGCCGCCCTGTTCGGGCTTTTGGCGTCCATTCCACCGACCCTCACTTCGGCGCGAGCAGAAGGCAAAGCCATGCGCCCGGACATCATGCCCGTCAGCGAGATCAAGCGCGGCATGAAGGGCTACGGGCTCACCGTTTTCGAGGGCACCGAGCCGGGCCGATTCGACGTCGAAGTCATCGACGTGCTCCACAACTTCAGACCGCAGCAGGAGTTGATTCTGGTGAAGACTCACCACCCGCGGCTCGAGGTGGCCAAGGTGGTGGCCGGAATGAGCGGCAGCCCGATTTTCATCAACGGCAAGATGGTGGGTGCTTATGCGTATGGATGGACCTTTGGGCGCGAGCCGGTCGCCGGCGTGACGCCGATCCGCAGCATGCTGGACGACCTGGAGCGACCTCTACCCAAGAACATCGACGGAATACCATTGGGTGCGCTGCCGCCGCCGCGCGCCCACTACAAGCCTACGAGGCCAGCAGTATCTGGTGGTCATCACTACCAGGGCGAGGTGGGCAGCTACGACGTGAAGCGCCATGCTCGCGAGGTGGCCAGCGCGAGGAGCAAGTTCGTGAGCGGAAAACACGGGGCGCTCGCGCCCGTGTCGACCCCGCTCTTGATGGGCGGGATGACCGCCGGTTCCATGGCGCTCGCTGAGGAGCTCTTGGGGCCGCTGGGCCTCGAGCCGTTGCAGGCAGGCGGCGGCGGAAAGCCGGATCCGAATGCGCCGAAGCGCTTCGTGAACGGGGGCGCCGTCGGCATTCAGCTGATCCGGGGCGATATGAGTGCCACGGGTCTGGGCACCGTAACCCGAGTCGAAGGGGACAAGCTCGTTGCTTTCGGTCATCCGATGATGAACGGCGGTGTGACCAATCTGCCGACGGCCATCGGACGAATCCTGTGGTTTTTGGCGAGCGACATGCGCTCGTTCAAGATAGGCATGCCGGTGCGTGACATCGGCGCCATGGTGAACGATCGCCAGGCTTCGATCGTCGTTTCACATTCGGTGAAGGCTCCCGTGATTCCGGTGACCCTCAAGGTCAAAGGCGCGCCTGGAGCGCCCTACACCGACTGGAATTTCGAAGTAGCCCACGAGAAATTCATGACGCCTGCCTTCATGGCGGTGGCTCTAGGCAACGCGCTGCAGACGACGGCTGCCGAACGTCAAGATGTGAGCTGGACGGTCAAAGCCCGGCTCAAGGTCAAAGATCACGGCGAAATCTTGCTCGAAGATCAAGGGGTGGCCATTGGTGGAACGCCCGATGAGCGTGATTTTGCCCGGAGCCCCTTGATCCAGGCCGCGGGCTCGATCCTGAACAATCCCTGGGAGCCGGCGATCTTGTTGGGCGCGGACGTCGAGATCGAGCTGAGCTACGAACGCCAGATTTTGCGACTCAGAGGCGCGGAGCTGCTTTCTCCGGAAGTCGACGCGGGCGAACCAGCGCGCGTGCGCCTGACGTTCGAACCGTACTCCGGACCGGCCCAGACTCGGGTCGTTGCGGTGCCGTTGCCACGCCATTTGGCTGGTGAAACCGTCACCATCACCTTTGCTCCCGGCTATACCGTCGAACGCGAGCGCGCTGCTCCGGAAAACTTGCGCGACCTGGTCCGCAACCTGGAAAGTCTTAGTTATCCTGCGAAAAGTCTGGTCGCCACGTTCGCTTCGGGCGCGGGGGCGGTGAGCTACAAGGGCCGTATTGCCAAAAACCTCCCCCCTGGAGCGCTGAACACCATTCAGCCGGTCACCACGTCGATAGCCCCGGAAAGCTTCGGGACCCAGATTCGCCATGCATTTTCCCTGGGTGAGTTCATGACTGGACGCGATTCCGTGTCCGTGAAAGTACGCCCCGTCCTGCGTTGAGAACCATTGCTCATGAATAGCGTCAAACGAAACTCGTTTCTGGCCGGCGTCACCTTGCTTTCCTGTGCGGCCCTTTTGGGTACCGCCGAGCATGCTGCGGCGGTGGGTACCCGTAGCTTTCTCCTCGAGACGGAGAAAGACTACAGCGGCGGTGACCTCAAAGGGGTCGCCATTGACTCGACGGGCAAGCTGCGCGCCGGGCTGAACCTGGGGGTGACCAAGCTCACCGAGGCCGCCGCCGTGTGGAGCGCGCTACCGATGCCCGACGGCAGTGTCCTCATCGGTACGGGCAACGAGGGAAAGCTGATTAGAGTCACGGGTGCGACGAGCCAGGTCGTCGCGGAAACCAAGGCGCTCGCCATCACTTCGTTGACTCAGGCTTGGGGAGGTTTGGTGGTAATGGGCACGCTGCCTGAGGGCAAGATTCTCCAGCTACAAGGCGACAAAGTGAGCGAGCTGCTGGCGCTCAAGGGGGTCGAGCATATTTGGGCGCTGGCTTATGACGCGAAGGCCAACGCGCTCTACGCAGCCACGGGACCGGAGGGCAAGCTCTACCGTATTTTGCGCGGAGGGCAGGCCCAGGTCTACTTCGATGCAGAAGAGCAGCACTTGATGAGTGTCGTGGTGGCTCCCGACGGCGTCGTTTATGCTGGCGCCAGCGACAAGGCCAAACTGTACCGGGTTACCGGTCCCGGCCGCGCCAGCGTGCTCTATGATTTCGGGCGCACCGAGGTGCGGGCGCTGGCGCTGGGCGCACAGGGCGAGCTCTACGCCATTGCCAACGAAATAAAGGGCGGAAGCAGTGCTGCGTCCAAGGTGAAGCCGGACAAACCCGCGGGACCCGAGTCCACCTCGAAATCCGAGCAGGGCAAGGGCACGCTGTTTCGCTTTTCGCCGGAGGGCACCCCCGAGCAGCTGTTGGACGACGAGAAGGAGCACTACGTCAGCCTCACGGTGGGTGACGACGGCCAGCCGTACGTGGGCACGGGCGTCGAGGGGAAAGTCTATACGGTAGACGCCAATCACAATTCGATACTCGTCGCGGATACGGACGAGCGCCAGGTCGGCGCCTTGAACTTGAGCGCCAAGAGTCGCTTCGTGGCGACTAGTGATCCGGCCGTTTACCACCAGGTGCGTGGCATTGGTGGGACGGACGCCGTTTGGACCAGCAAGGTGCTGGATGCTGGGCTGCGTGCCCAGTTCGGTCGAATGACCTGGGATTCCGAAGGAACGCTCGAGCTCTCCACGCGCACCGGAAACACGGCGGAGCCCGATGATACCTGGAGCGACTGGAGCAAAGATCTGGCGCAGCCCGGAGTCGTCGCGAGTCCGCCGGGTCGCTATCTGCAGGTCCGGGCGCGCTGGAGCCGCGATCCAAAGGCCGTGCTGCGGGAAGTCCGCATTCCCTTCATCACCGACAACCTGCGTGCGATGTTGACCGAAGTGAACGCCGAGTCTCCCGCTCGCCCCGGTGGTACGGGCAAGGAGCTCGAAGCCTCGGGGGGGCCGATCGAAGGAAAGACCGACAGCAAGGTGACGCTGAAGTGGAAGGTGGACAACCCCGACAAGGACAAACTTCGCTATCGGGTGTCTTACCAACTGCTCGGAACCAATCATTGGTTCGACTTGCTCAAGCCGAACGAGCTTTTGACGACCGAGAGCTACACCTGGGACACGTCCGACCTGCCCGAGGGGCGATACCGCGTTCGTGTGCTTGCCAGCGACGAGCTCGCCAATCCCCCGGCGCGAGCCAAGAACCACCGCTTGGACAGTGGAATCATCTTGGTGGACAACACGCCTCCCAGCATCGAGCAGCTACGCGTCAATGGGCGGGTAATCCAGGGTGTAGTGCTGGACGGCGTAGGGCCTATTCAGCGCATCGAGGTCTCGATTGCGGGGTCCGAGGAGTGGTACCCGTTCTTTCCGAACGACGGTATTTTCGACGAGCAGCGTGAGGAGTTCACCGCGGACGTCACGCCCTTCGCACCCAGCGGCGCCTTATTGGTCAGCGTGCGGGCCTACGACACCGCAAACAACTTCGTCGTGAGGCACGTGACGCTGCGCTGAGCCCGTTCAAATCACACCGACCACCAGGGCGGCGATCACCAGCAACAGCGCTACGAGAATCGCCAGGCCCATCCAAATTTCCCCTTTGACCCTGGTTTTCTTGGCTGACCTCGCCGGTGCAGTCTCCGCGAGAGACGGGGCGCTGCGACGCTCGGGAATCAAGGGCATGCTCGCAATGGGCGCCGTATCGGCACGAGCCCGTCCCGGCTGACGTCCCTGGCCCGGGCCGGCGGGGCCATCGCCTGCAAAGATGGGGATGAACATTTGAGTGAGCTCGTCCCCATCGCCAATGTCGACGCGGGGTATGGGCGGAGGCTGCAGCGAGGCAGCGAGATCTTGCTCGCTCAACCCGTCCAGCGCGGGCTCTGGCGTGGTGCGCTTCGCGCGCTGCTCGTTCGCGTCCGCCTCGACGAACATCATGCGCGTCGAGTCATACGTCGAGTCGGTGCCGGCGACTTTCCACAGCCTGGTGGGCTCTTCTTCATCCCGAGGACTCGACATCGCCGGCGGTCTGGCGGTGACCTTATCGCTTTGGTTAGCCAGCTCTTGTGGGTTGAAGACGCGTGTCGCGTCGTCGCTGACCCGCTGGGATTCTGCGAGTTCCAGCATGCCGAGCTTGGCATGCTGTCGTTCCAACGTCGAGCCTAACAATGACCTCATGGTGTAACCCACTTCACCTTCGGTCGCCATGCAGCCTGGTGGTAGGGCGGCAAGCGCGGCTGCCATTTCTTCGGAATCACGGAATCGCTTGGGCGTGCTCGGAGCTTCCGCGCGCAAGACGATCGAGCGCACGATTTCTTGAAAGGGAGTCGGCACGCTGATTCGCCCGCGCTGGTCGGTCAACAACCTGCGTAGCTCTGCCCCGGCCGCTGCTACGTCGCCGTCTTTGAAAGGCGACGAGGGTGCGGGAGGACCGCTCCTGCGCTGGGGACCGTGAAGGCGATACGATACGCCAACCTCGGTGAGCATCGTCTCGCCGTACTCGGCTATCCAGATTGTGTCGGAGAAGATGGCCCGTGGAACCGACCAACCACACGTTTCGTGCAGGCGGCGCTTGGCCGCGGCCGCCGCGATCAACGCATCGTGCACGATCTTGAGGCAGACCTTGGCCTCGATGGGAGTCTTGTTTTCCCGGGCAGCGTTGGCGATCTGCAAAAGCGAGGCTCCGGCGATGTATTCGCTCGCGATGCACAAGACTCGGTTGACTCGAGCCAGGCCTAGTACCTTCACCAGGCTCGGGTGTGCGATCAGCCCAGAACCGGCGACCTCGTCGGCCAAGTCTTCGGCAGAGCAACCCGAAATACGCCGCAAGAAGACGACCCGACCGGTTTCGGCTCCGGTCAGCAGCCGGCCGATGCTCGCGGTTCCCGAGGGACCATCGAAGAGCTCGCAGAGCGACTCGCAATCATGCACCCGTGGCGAAGTGCTACGCGCATCAGATGCCAAAACTCATCGTTCTCCGGAGCACGTTCCAGTATGTCATAACGGCTCATTTAGGGCGAAATGAGCGACCAAGCTCGTTTTGTCGAGACAGTGTCGATGCTGCAGGGATTGGCTCGCGCGCAATTCAACGCTCGGACATTGTAGGTCCGGTGCATACCTCGAGGTACTCGGGTCGGTAGGTAGAGGGGACCCAGTTGCAAAATTCTTCATTGCGAGACGAGGGGCGCAGCGTGGGGTTTTATTGCCTGCTCTCGGGCCGTAAGAGGTTCATGAGGTGCCATTGCTCGCGGACTAGGCTAATATTCTGGTCAGTGTCATAGTCAATCGCCCCTAGGGGCAGGGCATGTGCGTTTCTTCGGAATCGGCGCCTCTCGACGAATTTTGATACGGGCTGAATGTCACTTTCGCAACCACAGACAGTTTCGGTATCTCCAGAGACGGACCCTAGTCGAACGATTGTCCGTACGGTAGCCAAGTGCCGCATTTTGGCCGAGCTGGGGCACGGGGGCATGGCCAATGTCTACCTTGCCGTGCAACGTGGTCAGGGTGGGTTCAACAAGCTCGTGGTGCTGAAGGCGCTGCGTCCAGAGCTCGCGATCGAGCCGACGCTATCCATGTTCCTGGACGAGGCGCGCGTCGCTGCACAGCTCAACCACGCCAATGTGGTTCAGACGTACGAAGTGGGCACCCACAGTGACCGCCACGTCATCGTGATGGAGTACCTGGAGGGTCAATCCTTCTCTCAGGTGCTCCGACAGGCGGCTGCCCAGGGCAAGCCCCTTCCGCTGGCCCACCAGCTCAGGATCGTGATCAATGCGCTCGAGGGGTTGCACTATGCTCACGAGCTCAAGTCGTACGACGGCACCGATCTGCACCTGGTGCACCGTGACGTTTCGCCGCAGAACATCTTCGTGACCTATACCGGGCACGTGAAGGTTCTGGACTTCGGTATCGCCAAAGCGACCAGCTCCACCACCGAGACGGCGGCTGGTGTCGTGAAGGGCAAGCTTTCGTACATGGCTCCCGAGCAATTGAGCGGCGACGCGCTCGATCGGCGGGCAGATATTTTCTCGGTCGGGTGCATCTTGTGGTCCTTCGCCACGGGCCGACGCCTGTGGGAAAATCTCTCCGATGTTCAGGTCATGCGTCGGCTCTGGGATGGCGAGATCCCAAGCCCGACGAGCGTGAACCCCAAGTGCGATCCCGAATTTGCGCGGATCATCCAAAAGGCAATGGCAGCCGACGCCGACGAGCGCTACGCCACTGCGCTCGAGCTACAAGCCGATCTGGAGAAGTTTGCCGAGTCTCTGGGAGCACCGGTCAAACAGAAGGAGATTGGTGCTACGGTTGCCGAGCTGTTCAAACAAAAGCGGGAAGAGCTGAAACAGCTGATCGAAGCGCAGCTCAAGCGCATCGATAGCGACGAATACAGTGCTGCCGGTTTCCCCATCATCGGCATTCCCGAGGCCAACCCCTCCGCCAGTCAGCTCACCGCCCCACGGACGCCGCCCCCCAGGCGCTGGTTCCCACTCGCCGCCGTGCTGGTCACGGCAGGGGGGCTGGCGGCAGTGGTGGGAGCCAAGCAACTGATGCCGGGACCCCCACCCCCGCCTCAGGTCATCGTGCAGCAGGCGCCGGCACCCTCGCCGAAAGACAAGGCGCCGCCACCCGTCGAAGAAAAGGTGCTGGAGCTGGCGACCGTGCGTTTCTCGGTGACGCCCTCCAATGCTCAGCTGTTCTTCGACGACGTGCCTCTCGCGCCGGGTAGTCAATCCAAGGTTGTACCCATGGATGGTGCCATCCACGTCGTGCGCGGCGAGGCTGAGGGTTACCGCACGGCCAGTGTCGAGTTTGCGGCCACGGCCGACAACACGGTCGAGCTCACCTTGGAGAAAGAGGCCAGTGCGGCCCCCGCGCGCGTGCGCTTCGTACCGAGACGCCGGGCTCCGCAAACCAAGCCCGCAGCCGAAGAGCCTGCCCCGCCGAAGGTCGAGGAACCCCGCGCACCCAACTGCTCCAATCCCTTCTACATCGATTCTGCGGGCATCAAGCGCGTGCGAGCAGAATGCCGCTGAGGCCCGGGCCCAGCGGGCTACGACGACTGCGCTCGCTGGCGCCGCGCGCCAACTGCCGCGCCGAAGAGCAGCGCCAACAGTAACGGGTTGGCGTCTGCATGACCCGGCACGTCGCAGCCACACGAGTAGGGGCCCTTGCCCAATCGGTCGTATGGCGGCTCCGTTCCCGCGGGCGGACGGCCTTTGCTCGTCGAGGTGCCGGGCTTCGTGCCGCCCGTAGCGCCATTGCCGCCGGTGCTGCTCGAGTCAGCGCTACGGGTGCCGCCCGAGCCCCCTGAACCGGTATCACTGGGCTCGGGCTCGGGTTCTGCTCCACCGGCGCCGCCCTCACTCTGCGGGGGCGCCCCTCCGGCGCCGATCGTTTCGGCTTCGAGCGCCAACACCAGGGCCGTGATGCTCGAGTCTCCGAAGCTGTAGGTAAAGGGACTTTTCACGATCTGTCGAGGTTGCTCCCGCAGGGTGACCTCGGAGCTCGTGAGCCAGGGGGTGACCGTGATCGGTTCGAGCCCTTCGAAGCGGAAGCTTTTCTCGATGGTGCTGGTGCCCTGGTTGACGGCAACGATCACGAGGCGGTCTTCGGCCACGCCCCAGTAGGCCGACATTTGGAAGACGGCCGCCGGGTCGTGCTCGCCGAGCTCGAGCCGAACATAGCCCGGCCGAACGAACTTGCTGAAATGAGCGAGGGCATAGGCTTGCGGAACGAGCACGCCGTCTCTCAATAGGCTGGTCTCGTCTTCCGACTTCAACCACCAATAGTGAAATGCACTGACCCCTGCGACGGCAAGATGGTCGTGGAGCTTGCGGGCCGTGTACAGTGCGGCATCCAGTCCGGAGCCCACGTGGTAGCTGACCTCGGTCTCCCAGAGTGGCTTGCCGGCATCAGCGGCAGGTTCGTACTCGTACGGAGTCCCGCCGTAGGAGTGAACGGCCACGATGTCGACTTCGCCGGCCGCAGCTTCATCTTGCAGCAGCGTATCGGCGTACTCGTCCAAGTTGTTCCAGTTGGCCACCTCGGGTGCGATGAGCTGTGTACCGGGTGCTTTGGCACGTAGCGTCGGGCCTAGATAATCCCGAATGAACGTGGTCAGCTCTTCGGGGGTCCACTCGCAGGTTTCCCACTCGGCGACCCAGTCTGGTTCGTTTTGAGCCGAAATGCCGAGGAGCGGGATGCCTTCGAGCTGTTTGTTTGCGGCGAACTGGGCCAAGAGGTCTGCCCAATCTTGGTAGTGCTCGGGCAAGAGATGCCCCCCGTAGACGTCGGAGCCGTTGCTTTTCCAGGCCCCGGGCGGTGACCAGGGCGCTGCCCATACGGCCACACCTCTCTCGTGGGCTTTCAACGCTGCCTGAGTTTCCCAGGTCGTGCCGGTTGGGCTGATCCGCAGGCGCAGCAGCGAAAGGCCGAGACCCAGCTCCCGAGAGAAGAACAGATCTGCTTCGGCATCGCTCAAGCTTTGCGCAGTCCACGCCGACGAAGCGCCGAAGCCGGCGATGCTTTGACGAGTCAGTGCGCTGTCGATCACGACTTCCGGGGCGGGCTCGAGGGCTAGCCCGAGCTGGCGTGTCGCCTCCGGCTCGCTACAGCCGAGCATTGCCATGCCTACCAGGAGCGCCAGGAGCTCACCGGCAAGCGCCGTGCAGAACATTGGTGGAGGATGACTGGGTGTTCTTGGTCGGTTCAGAAGCGGGCCCTCAGGTGTGCGCCAGCCCCTCCGATGGTTGGAACGATACTCACGTCTGCTTGCGGATCCGAGCTCGAGTCACCCGCGACGGCGTACACGAGAATGGCACCCCCCAGCGCCGCTACCCCGACGCCGAGCGGGATGTACGAAGCGCGAAACTTCGTCCGAATATCTTGCACGTCTTCTTCTTTGCACTCGGGAGCACATTTTGCGTTGAGCTCGTTGTAATCTTGGATTCCGCTGAATCGCAGATAACCGAACGCGCCAAAGCCCAGCAAGCTCACGCCACCCAGCACGTAGCTGGCAATGGGAATCTCCTTGGGGGGCGGCGGCAATTGAGTCGAAGAGAACGAGGCATCCGGCGCGCTGGGAGGCGCGGGCGGCGCCTCGCCGAACACCACTTCGATCAGCCGATTCGTATCGCCCACACGCGCCACGTAGGTGGACACCTTGGGGTCGTACCCGGCGGTTTCGAAGCGGAATTCATAGGTGCCCGGGTCCAGGCTCACGGGGGTGCCATCTAGCCTGTCGAGCAAGGGCTCGCCGTTCATCTCGACTTTGACGTCGACCAGCGCGGTGCCATCCCAGGTTTTCGCTGAAAATACCAGCGTTGGGATCTCGCTACCGAGCTGCTCGTAGAGCTTGATGCACTCGTGGGTGATAGCAGCGACGCTGCACTCGAGCTGCGAGCAGTGCTTGGCGGATTCACGCGCCTGCTTGAACTTCATTTCGAGTTTTTCGCGCTGGGCTCGCTCATACACATCGGCGCAGTTGTCCGACTCGGCCTGAGGCTCGGCCTCTGATGCGCCGCCCGCTTCGGACTCGCTGGCTTCGGCTTCCTGAGCTTGGGCCAAACGTGGCGCAAATAGCCCCGTCAACGCACACAGCCCGAGCACCGCGGAAAAACCAGTGATCTTACTCTTCAACATCTTCTTCCCTTACCAGGGCAACGTCGTCGATCCAGAAGTCGAATGTGCTGCCAATCGGAGCCTTGAACTGGAATCCGATGACGGCATCGGTCGCGAACTCGGTGGGAGTGGGTACGGTTCCAGACTCGAGCTGCAGGTCCGCGAAATCGAGGAAGTAGCGCTTCCATTCCGCGTCGATGGTCACGCCACCGTACCAATGGTGATCACAATCGGTGCACAGTTGGCCGGCTGGATCGGTGTTCACATCGGGTACGGATATCACGATCTGAAAGAGCGTTGTCGCGCGAGCCCAGAAGGTGATGCCACGGAAGTCCGAAAGGTCGTAGGGCTGTTTGGTGGATGCGCCTCCACCGGTGTTGTTCAGGTCGAACCCGACGCCTGAGCCCCACTCGGTGAAGCCACTGCCGGTGTAGTGAATGGCGATGCTGCTCGAGGGGCCTCGCTTTGGGGCAAGCACGGTGGGTCCGAAGGTGTGGGTGCCCTGCGAATCACCGAACACATACCAGTTCCCCGCGCGCCCGTCGTTCGACATGATCGTCGGATTGCCGTCTTCCATATTGTCGATCATGTCGGTGGCCAGGATCTCGATATCCGGAACGCAGCGACCCGACGAACAGACGTAGCTTTCGCAGTCCGCGCCGCTATTGCAAATGGCGTTGATAGCGCACCACTTGCTTTCGGCCGTGCACAGGCCACCGCAATCCATGTCGCTTTCGTCCTGGTTCGTGACCTCGTCGTTGCAGGTGCCAGGGATACAAACGGTGTCTTCACACACGCCGCTCTCGCAGTCCTCCGGCTCCTTGCAGTGATCACCGTCGGGGCAGGGATTACACATGCTACCCCCGCAATCGGTATCCGTCTCGTCGTCGTCCTTCTTGCCGCTTTCGCAGTGCTCGACGCACACCTTGTTCTTGCAAGCGCCGCTCTCGCAATCGCGGTCGAGATTGCAGCCGAGGCCAAGGTCGCACGTCTTGTCGGGCGCACAAGGGCCGCCGCAGTCGATGGCTGTTTCTTTCTGGTTTTGCACGTTGTCGTCGCAACTGGGGTCACGGCACACGTTGCCGGCGCAGAACTCCGAGAAGCAGTCTTCGTCGACCACGCAGCGCGCGTTCAGCTCGCAGCGGTCGCACTCACCACCGCCGCAATCCTCGTCCGTCTCGCCGCTATTGCGCATGCGATCGGAACAGTGGGTGGGTGGCATGACGGGGCCGCCGGTGCCTCCGGAGCCGGTGGTGTCGCTCGTAGCTCCTGTCTCACCGGCGGCGCCTGCTGCAGACTGGGTGCCGCCGCTTCCGGTAGTGCTGGCGCCGGGTCCGGTGCCGCCGCTGCCATTGTCGCCCGCGCTGCCGCCATTGTTCAGGCCCGACTGGTTGCCGGCGGTCAAAGAGTCCAGATCGGGCTCGCAGCCGGCGAAGCCCACGAGGAGTGCCGCTCCGCTCGCGAGCAAAAGCCCGTGAGGGGAAGGTGGGGTGATGTTGCGCTTTTGGGTCATCGAAAATGCGATGCTCGCAGTCTCAACTACGAACACTTGGTTCGCAAGCTAAGGGGTTTGTCCACACGCGGGCAAAGCCTGTGCGTCGACGCCTCAGTCCATTGTGGGGCCGCAGCCGTGGTGGGGCAATTCGAGCAACCCCGAGCAATCTCGATGTCGTACCATGGGTTTGTTAGTGTGCGTGATGTAAGGTGCGCGATGCAAGGTGCGTGCTTCAAGGGTGGTCGTGAAGGCTACAGCAGCTGCAGTGTGCGTGGATCGTTGTGTGGCCACCCGGCCGCACATTGGTCGACGCGTTGGCCTAACGTCGGTTTCTGGCAATCGCGGAGTAGTACTGCTTAGCTTGTCGGGGTAGCGTACCGTTAGAATGAAGCGCGTCGCTGCGTTTGCGCTGTGACCAATCACCCCCACGAGAGTGTATGAGGGAGTCTATGACCCATCGCCTTTGGACCTTCACGAGCATGGCGAGCATCGTTGGCTTCGCCTGGATATCCGGTTGTGCAGACGACCCGAAACGTAAGCCCAAGAGCAACGCTACAGTGACCACCGCCGGTGGCGTCACTACGAGCACGACTGACTCGACGAGTGGGCCCGGGTCGAGTAGCAGCACCGCGAGCACCAGCAGCGCAACCGGCACGGGCACGACTGGCTCTACGAGTGGCAGCGGCGGTACCGGTGGCGACGGATCCGGTGGTACTGGCGGTGGCGGTACCAGCATTGGTGGGTCTGCCGGCGACAATGGCACGGGCGGCGATGGCACGGGTGGCACGGGTACCGGCGGCACGGGTACCGGCGGCGACGGCACGGGCGGTACGGGCACCGGTGGTACGGGTGGCGATGGCACGGGTGGCGATGGCACGGGCGGCACCGGTACTGGTGGCACTGGTGGCACCGGCGCGGGCACTGGTGGCACCGGCGCGGGCACTGGTGGCACTGGCGCCGGCGGCACGGGCGGCATGGGCGAGGGTGGCCAAGGTGGCGCCTCTCCCTGTGACATGAGCTTGCTCGACACCTGCGGTTTCGAAAGCGGCACGCTCGAGGGTTGGAGAGTCCGTGGTCCCGTGACCTTGACCCCGACCACGGACGATGCGTACGACGGAGCTTATTCGCTGGCGGTAACCGGGCGAAGCGGCAATTGGCAGGGTGCGGAGTACGACATCCTCGCTTTGGTAGAACCTGGCATGACGTATCAGGCCACGGTGTACGCGAAGGTCATCTCCGGCGGTCCCACTCGAGTCACGCTCACGCGGCAATACAACTGCTACGCGGCTGACGACGATTCGTTCACCTGGGTCAACAGTCGAGATGCCGTCGATGTCGACACGGGTTGGATCGAGCTCACTGGTACCTTTAGCGTACCGGCCGACTGCACTACTCCCAACCACGTGCTGTATGTCGAAGCGTCAGTCGACACGGCCGAGTTCTACATCGACGAGCCGCTGCTCATCGAGCAGTAAGCCGTCGACCCTGAGTTCATGGCAACGTGAAGGCCGGCGTCCCCAGGTGGGGAGCCGGCCTTTCGCTTGTTTGGAGCGCTCGCCTCATCGGGGCGCAGATCTGTGGGACAAAACGGTTCGGGCGCCCCCAATCCGAGGGCGCCC
>CBFGRJ010000127.1:0-17918 GCA_965651135.1 uncultured Myxococcales bacterium | reverse complement strand
GCTACGGCACCAAAGCGGGACGGGAGTATGACATCGAGCTGCTCGAACGCTGGGACGACGATTCCAGCTACCGCCGGAACACCGACAGCCCGTACCCCTACGAGACAGGCTGCGGCCCCGACCTCGACATCTGGGAAGGGGACCGCATTCGCATCGTGGTGGAGGGCCATGAATATCATAACGCGGCCGCTTGTGAAAACGCCGTGTTCCGGCCGGTTGCGCCCGAGGAGCACGGGTGGGAAATCCTGAGCTCCAAGCGGCAGCAAAGCACCGACGTATTCGTCGGCCAGTTCGACGCGCGCATTGGCGACTGCGAGGGAATGCTGCAGTTGGTAGTGGACGAGATAGCCCCCGCCCCCGACCTCTACAGCCCCCCGGTGCCGGGAAAGCTCCCGAATTTCGTCCTGGAGCGGCTGGTCCGGAGCGGCGACTGCCCCGCTATCAACTGCTCCGACCTATTCGTCGTGCAGATCCACCCCGTCGAATGACTGCGAGCCCATGCCTCCTGAGCTTCGTGCTGGCCACCGCCGCTTGCACTGACTCCATCGAGCCCTGCTACGGCACCAAAGCGGGACGGGAGTATGACATCGAGCTGCTCGAACGCTGGGACGACGATTCCAGCTACCGCCGGAACACCGACAGCCCGTACCCCTACGAGACAGGCTGCGGCCCCGACCTCGACATCTGGGAAGGGGACCGCATTCGCATCGTGGTGGAGGGCCATGAATATCATAACGCGGCCGCTTGTGAAAACGCCGTGTTCCGGCCGGTTGCGCCCGAGGAGCACGGGTGGGAAATCCTGAGCTCCAAGCGGCAGCAAAGCACCGACGTATTCGTCGGCCAGTTCGACGCGCGCATTGGCGACTGCGAGGGAATGCTGCAGTTGGTAGTGGACGAGATAGCCCCCGCCCCCGACCTCTACAGCCCCCCGGTGCCGGGAAAGCTCCCGAATTTCGTCCTGGAGCGGCTGGTCCGGAGCGGCGACTGCCCCGCTATCAACTGCTCCGACCTATTCGTTGTGCAGATCCACCCCGTCGAATGACTGCGAGCCCATGCCCCCTGGTGCCCCGGACGATTCGCCGCCGGTCGCCGGTGGTACTGATGGCGATCACGCTTCTCCTCTGGAGTCTCTATGGTAATTCCGCTAGTGCGACGAAGCGCGCAGTGCGCCTCGGCGTTCCCGTCAGATGGCACGCTTCCGAGACCGTCCTGCAGATCCACGAGCCCCCTCCAGAGAGTGGCATCGACGGTCGTGATTTGCTCGACGCGACACGCCAAGCCATTAGCGCTTGGGAGTCGCCTTGTGCGGACTTTCGGATTTCAGCGCGTCGGGTGCACTCTGTTCCCAAGGTCCAAGCGGATGGGCGCAATGTGCTCGTCGTACGAACGAAACGTTGGTGCCCCGACATCGAACAGGTCGGCGCGCCCTGCCACGATCAGAGACTTCACGCGGTAACACAGCTTCGTAAGCAGCCGCCCGCAACGCGCGGCTCGGAGGCAAGGATCGTAGAGGCGGACATCGAGCTCAACGCCGTATCCTTCGACTGGCATAGTAGCCCGGACGGTGGCGGTAGAACGGTAGAAGACCGGCTTCGCGCCGTATTGGTGCACGAGCTAGGACACTTCTTGGGTCTGGCTCATCCGTGCGCCGACGGGGTTCGCGCCGGAACACCCTGTGCGGGCAAATCGCACTTGGCAATGTACCCTGATCCGCTGGCGTCCAGTAAAGCGCTAGTTCTGAGACCAACTGAAGAAGAGCTGGCCGCCGTCTGCGCGATCTATCCCACTTCCCGACACTTTGAGCCGGGCCATGTCCTCGTTTGGGCGCTGGTCGCGGGAGCCGCAGCGCTCGGAATGTTCTGGGCATCGCGCGCCTGGTCGGCCAGAAAGCGCGCGGTCGATGGCCGCGCCGATGGGTGAGGCTGGAGAGCCATGACGGCGACGTCTCATACAGCCGCCCGAAGCATGGGTGAATACATTCGGGGTGGCCTGTGCCTCCTGGCGAGCACCACCTACTCAGTGGCGGCAAGCTACCCTGGTCTCTGGTGGCTTGGCCTGGTGTCCCTAGCACCCTTGGTGGCGGCGCTAAGAACGGCTGCAAGCGGCTGGCAGGTGCTGTTCATGTCGTGGTTGACGTGCGCGCTCGCCGTTCTGCTTGCTTGTAGTTGGATCGCGCCAGCGTTCGATCACTTTGCCGCGTTCCCTGGCGTCGGGCTGGCAGCTTGGGTAGCATTCGCGATACTCGACAGCCTGCGCCTCGGCCTCGCATGCACGGGCTGGTGGCTATTGCGTATCCCGCCTGGTCCTAGCGCGCTGGTCTTTGGTGCGCTGCTTGTGGCGGCGGATTCGCTTTGGCCTCGTCTGCTACCCTGGCCCGTCGGGATCGTTCTCATCTCTAGCGATGCCTTCGTTCAAACAGCCGCATTGGGGGGCGCGAATAGCTTGACGTTCATCGTTGCTGTCTTCGGATGTGCTACCGGTGAAGCTGTCGGCCAGGGATGGCGAATGGTGCGCGCGAGGCGCGTCTGGTTTGCGGGCTATGCGCTGGGCATACTGCTTTGTGCAGCTTGGGGCGTCTGGCGCTTGAGCAATGGCCGGCGCGCTGTGGGACCGGACGTGTGGGTTGGGATCGTTCAAGCGGGCAAGCAACCGTTGGTGACTCTCAACGATCAACAGCGCGCTTTGGATCGTCACGTGGACCTTACCCATGAGCTGCTTCGACGCAAGAACGTCGAACTCGTGATCTGGGGTGAGACCGCCGTGACCCGACCCATCGATGAGCGTGACTGGGCACGAGAGCTTCTCCAGCGGATGCGCCGAATGCCCGACGTCCCCATCCTGCTAGGCGCGAATCTCGCGAGGACGAGCGACGCTGAGCGGTACCAGTTTTTCAATTCTGCGGTTCTGCTCGCACCCGCGGGTCCGCCTTGCAGCTCGTGCCGGTATGATAAACAGCTCCTGGTTCCAGGGGCGGAGCGCCTGGACAGGGATTCGCTGTTTGGCGCATGGCTTCCGCGCGGCGGCCGCTATATTGCCGGTAGCCATACTGGAGCGATTGTCGTAGCGGGTCATCCGGTGGCCGCGTTCGTGTGCTACGAAGCTCTTCACGCCAAGTATGTTCGAGAGCTCGTCTTGAGCACCAAGGCAGAGCTACTGGTCAACCTGACCAGCGACACGTGGTTGGGGGAAACCCGAGGTCCCGCTCAACACCTCAGGCTAGCGAAGCTGAGAGCGGTAGAGCACGGCAAAACCATGCTGCGCGTCGCTGACACGGGCTTGAGCGCGGTCATCGACCCGTTTGGCCGCGAGTTGCAATCCACGGCCTTGAACGAAAGTCGCTTTCTGACGGCACGGGTCCGTTGGAGTCGAACCAGCACCCTCTACTCGAAACTGGGAGAGGCACCATGGCTGATCTTGATCGCACTCGCCTTCGGGTGGTCCCTCAGGCGAAAGTTGCGCCTGCGTCCGGGGGGCTGGAAGCCTTCTCAATCTCGGTCCTTTGCGGGAAGGAAAAAGCTAGGTTGAAGAGCGTCGGCGTACGCCTGCGGCGATTGAAGCCTTGGCTGGCGCCGGCCCTGGTCATTGCTCTCGCGCTGGTGTTCAGCACCCGAGCTCGTGTGTTCGGCGGGGTACGCGGGCTCGAACACTGGGCACACGAATACAGACTCGACTTGCGAGATAGCGCAGGTAACCAGCATGCCATCAAGGTAACGCGCGCCCTGGTCCGAGGGCTCCATGGTTCGCATCAAAAGCGGGTCTTCACCATTCTACCCTTTGCCTTCGCCCCGGTGTTGCCACCGACCACAGCCACGGGACTGCTTCGACATAACCTGTGCAACAACGGGGTGGTCAATGCCTCGCAAACGCAAACCAGACTGGAGAGCGCTCGCATTGTGGCCCGGCATCGCATGACCGGCCAGCGCTGGACGTTCACCGTCAGGTGTGTGCAATGAGAGCTGCCTTCATCGCGTTCAGGTGGCTCTTTGGTTTGCTGCTGCTGTTTACCTTTGTCGGATTGTTGCCGGACGCTCGACTCATCTACGCACACGAAGCACTGATCGGTGAACGAAAGATGGTGGCACCTGCTTGCTGGCTTAGTTTGCATTACTATTTCCGCTCACCTTGGCTCGTAGAAGCAACAGTCGCTATCTCTTCGATTCTGTCACTCCTGCTGGCCATCGGTTACACGCGGCGGATAACTGCTGGTGTGCTCCTTTATCTCTACTACTCACTCGTGCTGTGCAATGGTTTGTTTTCCATCCCTTCCGAGCCGTTCATAGCGATCATGCTTGCTGTCGTCGCCCTTGCCCCACCGGGCGAAGTGGCGAGCCACTCACGCCAAGCGAACTGGCAACTCCCACCAGCGCTGGTGAACGCCACCTGGTACGCTGCGGGCATTCTCTACCTCGTCAGCGGCGCCGACAAGCTGCTCACCTCGCCCACATGGCGCGCTGGTGAAGCGCTGGGGTGCATCCTAACCAGCTCGGTGACCCGCCCGATCGCGGCTGAGATGCTAGAGGCTTTGCCGCGGTGGGTGCTGCGCCACGCAACGTGGGGCACGTTGGCGCTCGAGATCGGCTTTCTACCTATGGCTCTGTGGCCTCGTGCCCGTCCCTGGCTCTGGGCTTCGTGTGCCATGATGCATGTGATCATCCTGATCACGCTCGACGTGACCCAGGTGAGCCTCGCCATGCTGTTGTTTCAGGGGCTATTGGCGATCGCGTTCGTGCGGCGTCCTTCCGCTGAAGGGCAATCTTGTCCTGTGGAACGATCACCCATCGCTCACCAATCGGTGCCTCCTAACCAATGCCTATCGAAACAGAGCAGATCGAAACAGAGCAGAGCCCGAGCCGCTCCGGCGGTTGCCTTCTCGGGGCAGCCGTTGCTCCAGAAACGCCAGCGTACGGCTCCAGGCGAGGCGTGACGCGGCCGTCGAGTAGCCGGCTCCGCTCGGATTCATGAAAGTGTGCAAGCCTCTAGCGCTTCATCTTCGAGGCTTGCCTCGTTTTACGTCCTCTCAACCCGGCATGGCGTCCAACGCTCTCCGATAGCGTTCGCGCCTGATCTTGTCTCCTAGGACGTCATTGGCTTCGTCGAGGACCTCGAGAATCGTCTCCACTTTTTCTCTCAGGTCGGCGTTGCGCGCGGTCAGCACTCGGGACGGCAGAAACTCCTGGGTGAGGGACGCGTGAGCTTTTCTGATCTCGTAGTCCGTGGCACTGCGCGAAACGCCTAGCAGGGCGAAATAGTCGCCTTGTTCCACCAGGGCGTAGCGGGCCAGGATTCGCGCTCTCACCGCCCGATCATCCAGAGGGTCGTCCCGCTCCGCGGGTGGGTGGTCTACCGCGGCTTTGACGGCGCCTCCCAAGCTGAGCACTCCGAGCTCGACCAGCGCCATACAGATGCTCGGAAAATCACGATTGCCGGTTGTCTCGAAGTCGTCGACGGTCAGCTGTCCAGCACGCCGAATGAGCTCCGCCTCCGAAGGAGCGAGGGCGCATTCTCCGAGTAAGTCGAAATGTTTTCCGGGTGCGAGCTGCGCGCTTTTTCCGCCGAGCTTCATCAAGGCAAGCTCTGGATCGAGAACGCGGCGCTGAGTTTCGACGAAGACTTCGGCACCGGTCGAACCACCAAAGACGGAAGGTTCGGAACGCAGCCGATCGGGGATCTCGGTTTCCCAATCGAGCTGTCCTGCCCGCAGTCGGAACAGGTGTCCGATCAACCACTCGGCGTGTGCGCGCAACACGCTCCAAAGCTCGTCTTGTTTGAGATGCCCGTTGGCGATCAAGGCTGCTCCCGCGTGTCGGCCAAAGGCTGGCAGCCGTTTCGCGAGCTGAGAAGCCGCATCGGCGTCCAAGTCCCCTCTCTGTGTGAGAAAAGAAACCAATGACTCGGCTTCGACACCGGAGGACGCCGTCACGAAGTCGCCTTCGCGGAACACGATACGCCTGATGCCCTGGCCATCTTCGAACACCAACGCACCGGTGAGTCGCTCGGTGATGACGCTGGCGATATCGCTGGTGGGTGTTCCGGGTCCTATGGGTTTGGGCAAACTCGCCAGAGCCGGCGTCAGCGGCAGCCGTTCGGGGCTAGCCGGTCTGGGCTGAGCGCCGGCATTGGGTTCTCGGTCGTGCTGCCAGTTGGGCCGGTCGCTGAACGCCGGAGGTCGGCTAGTCGGAACCGGTTGCGGGCCAGGGGCGTCTGACAAGGGCCGGCGCGCTGTGGCGGCGGTGCCCGTTGCCGAGCGCACCGGATCGGAATCTGCGTGGGCTCCCACCGAGGTAATGGCGCCCTGGGTGCCCAGGCTGCGCGGTGCAGGAGTAGGCGGAGCCACCGACGGCGTGGGTGGCGGATCGGTCGGCGGCAGCTCGGGCTTGGAGAAGGTCTTGTTTTCGGCAGAATCGGGTGCGCGCGGCAACGTGCCGCCAGGATTGGTGGCCCGGCTCTGAGGGTCGTCGGTCTTGTCGACCACGCTAGCCTGGCTCTGTGAGCCAGGTGATGTCCGCCCCGCTTCCGAGCCGCTCTTGGTGCCCGGCGCCACGTCTTGCTCGAAATCGTCGTCGTCATCCAGCGGCTCGTCCAAAGAAGCGAGAATGTCGGGCGGCAGTACCGCGTCGATTTCGGCTTCGGGAGACAGCCGCCGTTTGCGTAAATCGCGAAACGGCCTGTCTTCTAGGCGCTGTTCGGCCTCGGCCAAGAGCGAGGCTAGCTCCGAGCTCATGTGCGATTCGGGGGCGCTCGAGCCCACGGGCTCGGATGCTTCTGGAAGTAGGCTGAGCTGCCGCTCTTGAGGTTCGCGCTCGTGTCCCCAATCCTCGCCGGGGGGCAGTGAGCTCGGCACGATCGGCCTCGCGGACCCGGTCGATGGTCTGTCGTCCGCATGCGAAGCATCGACCATGTAGGGTTTCCTAGCGGCAGCCACCAAGACCGGTGCTCGTGCGGGTGGCAGCATCGAGCCGCCCTCGATGCCCTCAGGGGGCGCTCCGATCAGGGCTTCGACCTTCCGAAGCAGTGTATAGACCTCGACGGGGCGGGTGAACACGGCATGCGCATGTCTCCGCACGTGTTCCGTGTCGGTGCTGATCGAGCCATCGGGATCGCCGAGAAAGACCACGCACATCTCAGGACCCTCGGTCGCACCAACCGTCTCCACCACGTCCAGGACGCCGGGGGCATCTGCGTCGCAGATGATCAGCGCGGGGCGTTGGACGCCGACGCGGGCGGTGAGCAGACCGAGTGGCACGTCCACCGTCGGGTATCCGCGAGAACGCAATGCAATGGTGAGCCGCTCGGCCTCCGCCGAGGCGTCGCTGACGAAGATGAGGCCACCTCCCGGTGCGTCATGCGTACCCTTGCCGGCTCCGTCCACCTCTTGCCTGTCCAACCGCAACCTCTCCCTAGCGCCTTAGTGAAGGCCGGGTGGACCCACTGGATTGACCGATGCGTGTGCTCGTCATCGTCGCCTTTACTCGCCGCCCTTCCGAGCGTTGCGCTCTGCGAGCCTGCGCCCAATCGCGGCTCCGGCTTTGCCCCACCAAGGCGCCGTAATGACTGCGGCCGTCACGAAAACGACGATAAAGAGCTCACCCCGCGTCATTTCGAGCATGGTTCGCTGCTATCTTCGCTCTTACTGCTTCGATGTCAAAGCTCGCGGATTGTGTCATCGGGATGGGGTCGAACCTGGGCGCTCGCCTCGAGAACCTGAGGCTAGCCGCGCACCTCACCTCGAATATGTGTGAGGTGGTGCGCGCGTCCAGACTATACGAAACGAAGGCCGTGGGGCCCCCTCAGCCGGACTACCTCAATGCCGCGCTCCGCATACGGTGCCCCCTGGCACCCGAAGCATTGCTCGAGGCTTTGTTGCGGACCGAGCACACGCTCGGTAGGCGTCGTCGTGAACGCTGGGGGGCGCGGACCATAGATCTGGACATTCTCTGGATTCACGGCGAACGCGTGGACAGTCCTTCGCTCCAGGTCCCACACCCACGGTTAAGGGAGAGGGCGTTCGCGATTATGCCCTTACTGGATGTCGCCCCAGAAGCCGTCGACCCGGTGACCGGCGCGCCCTACGCCGAGCTTGCCACACGGCTCGATCGAGAGGGGGTGCTGTGCGTGGCCAGCCCTGCTTGGATGGACGCTGGAGCCCAAACCATTTGAGCGACGCACTCCTCGGTGAGTCCTCGTTTCGTTGGCTGGACATGCCGTGCCCAAGATGGTACTTGCCGCGCCGCGCCAGCCCTTTGGTGCGCGTTCGCATAACCCGAGCTAGTCGTAATGAGCCTTATGTCAGTCGGATTCGCGGCTGGGCCGACAGGCCCGCTGCTCGCCACGGTCATGGCGGCCGTGAGCATCGATCTGGACAAGTCAGTCCTGCTACAAATGGTGATCTTCGCGGTCTTGATCGTCATCCTCAAGCCGCTTCTCTTCGATCCCGTCTTGAGCGTATTCGCGCTACGAGAGGAGCGGACTGAAGGGGCTCGTCAAACCGCTCGAGAGCTGCAGCTCAAGGCTGGCGAGCTATTGACTCGCTACGAGCAGGAGCTCGATCGCATCAATCGCGTGGCCGCCGAAGAACGGGACAGGGCGCGTGTGGAGACGGCGCGTTTGGAAGGCGAGATTCTCGAAGAGGCTCGCCGGGCCGTGCAGCGGGTCGAGGCAGACGGGCGCGCTCGGATTCAGCGTGAAGTATCCCAGCTGAAGGCAGAGCTCGAGGCCAGATCGGAGTCCATGGCACGCGAGATCGCCAGCAAGGTGCTCGGGCGAGAGGTGGCTCCATGATGGCGCTCCTAGCTGGCACGGGGCGCCTTCCGCCGAGGGCCCTGTTCGCGGTGTCGTTGATCGGACTGGCGACCTCGATGGTGCCCACGCGGGCGCAAGCGGCAGCGCCAAACGTCGATGAGTCGTCAGAAGCGCTGGAGCATGGGGCAGGTGCCGATGCGCACGGCGGAGGGCACGATCACGTGCCGCACTTCGAAGACATCAATTGGTGGCACGGGTTTTTGGGCGAAAACGCCGACGCTGAGCCGGGGCTGCTGTGGCGCCGGCCGGGGACGCCGGTGCCGCTCGGCGCCATGCTCTTGAATACGGGCCTGTTGTTTTTTCTCCTGATCCGGTTCGGCGGGCCCAAGCTGTCCGAGGGACTGAAGGCCCGGAAAGACGGCATCATGGCGGGGATGCGACAGGCCGCGGAGATGCGAGAAGAGGCCGAGGAGCGTCTGCGCGACTACGAAGAAAAGCTGGCCAGCGTCGACAAGCAGATCGCGGAGGCAAAGCAGCAAATTCTGGATCTGGCCAAGGTCGAACGTGAGCGGGTTCTGAAAGAAGCGCGGGAGAAGCGCGACCGTATGGAACGGGAGGCGCGACAACTGATCGAGCAAGAACTCAAGGCTGCTCGAGAATTGATGCTGGAAGAAACCGTGAGAAGTGCGATTCGCGCAGCCCGTCAAGTCATTGCGGAACGGGCCACTCCTGCCGACGAACATCGGCTGCAGGACGAGTACCTGGCGTCCGTACGTAGCACCGAGCTTTCACCGCGGGGGCAAGCATGAGCGAAGCAGCGATTGCCAAGCGTTACGCGAAGGCCATTTTCGAGCTCGGCAGCGAAGAAAACCAGCTGGACACTCTGACCAAACAGCTCGGGGCCATGGCCGACGTTTACCGCAACCACCGAGAGCTGCGCGTCGTGATGGAAAACCCTCTCGTGCCCGCCAATGAGCGCGAAGGGTTGCTCGTTGCCGTAGCCGAAAGGCTGGGCGTGAGCGGGCTGGCCATGAATACGCTCCGGCTGCTGCAGCAGCGCCGGCGCTTGATGCTGTTGCCCGAGATTGCGCGCATGCTGAGACAGCTGGCCGACGAACGGCAAGGGGTGGTACGTGCCACCGTGACCAGCGCAGCCCCCTTGGGTGCCGGGTACCTAACCAATCTCCAGAAAGAGCTGGAAGCTCTGACGCATTGTCGCGTGCTCATCGATCACCAGCAAGATCCGTTGCTGGTGGCCGGCCTGGTGACCCGAATCGGGGACAAGACCATCGACGGCAGCATCCAGGGCCGTCTAGCCGAGCTCGAGCGGCAGCTACTGCAGGCTTGAGCCCGATCACGTTTAGCTTTCCCACGAGCCGCAAGCGCCGCTCGCTGGTTTACAGAACCTCCCACCAAGACTGAAGAGAGACCCATGCAGCTGAGTGCCGACGAGATTTCCTCGATCATCAAGAAGCAGATTCAGAACTTCGATCGTGCCGCTCTGGTATCGGAGACAGGCACCGTACTCACCACCGGTGACGGCATCGCGCGAGTGTACGGCCTCGAAGGGGTCATGGCCGGCGAATTGGTAGAATTCCCCGGTGAAATCTTCGGGCTGGTGCTCAACCTCGAGCAAGACAACGTGGGTGTCGCGGTCTTGGGTGATGCTACCGGAGTGCGCGAGGGCGATCTGGTCAAGCGCACGGGTCGCATCGCGGACGTCCCCGTGGGTGAAGCCACCGTCGGCCGGGTCGTGAACGCTTTGGGTCAGCCCGTGGATGGCAAGGGACCTATCGAGACGCCTCACAAGCGCCGCATCGAGATCAAGGCGCCCGGCATCATCGGTCGGCAACCGGTGAAAGAGCCTCTGCAGACCGGGTTGAAAGCCATCGATTCGATGATTCCCATTGGTCGCGGGCAACGCGAGCTGATCATCGGCGACCGTCAAACCGGCAAGACGGCCATCGCCACCGACACGATCATCAATCAAAAGGGCAAGGACGTCTATTGCGTGTACGTCGCCGTGGGCCAAAAGGCGTCCACCGTAGTGCAGGTAGTGGACAAGCTTCGCTCTCACGGAGCCATGGAGTACACCATGGTCGTCACGGCGACGGCGACCGAGACGGCTCCGCTGCAGTTCTTGGCGCCCTACACGGGCGTCACGCTGGGCGAGTACTTCCGAGATACGGGGCGCCACGCCCTGGTGATCTACGATGACCTGTCGAAGCAGGCGGTCGCCTATCGACAAATGTCGCTGTTGCTGAGGCGCCCACCGGGCCGTGAAGCCTACCCTGGCGACGTCTTCTACATCCACTCGCGCCTTTTGGAACGCGCGGCGAAGATGGCTAACCGTTACTTCGTCGTGAACAAGGGCCAAGACGTCCCGCCGGGAGACCAGAAGTTTCGCGGTGTCGATGGCAAGGTGCACATCGGCGAGGACGGCGAAAAAGAGGCACAGAAGTCGCTGAAGGAGCAAAACAGCGACGGGCTCGAGGTGAAACGCGATCCCTACAGCGGTGGCTCCCTGACCGCGCTGCCCATTATCGAAACCCAAGCTGGTGACGTGTCGGCCTACATTCCCACGAACGTCATTTCGATTACGGATGGGCAGATCTTCTTGGAGTCCGACTTGTTCTATTCGGGCGTGCGTCCCGCCATCAACGTGGGCATTTCGGTGAGCCGCGTCGGAGGCAGCGCCCAGGTCAAGGCCATGCGCAAGATCTCCGGTACGCTGCGTCTCGACCTGGCACAGTTCCGAGAAATGGCGGCCTTCGCGCAATTCGCCAGCGACCTGGACGCTGCGACCCGTTCGCAGCTCGAGCGCGGTAAGCGCCTGACGGAGTTACTCAAGCAAGGTCAATACGTGCCGCTTGCAGTAGAAAAGCAGGTGGTGATCATCTACGCCGGAACCAAGGGTTTCACCGACGAGCTGCCGGTGGAATCGCTGCATGAGTACGAGCACGAGCTCTACGCGTACATCGACAAGAAGGCTCCGGAAATCTTCCAGACCCTCCGAGAAAATCCGGTGCTCACCGACGAGCTGAGCGCGCAGCTGGACAAAACACTCAAGAAGTTCACGAAGCACTTCGTGGCTTCCCGGGAGAAGTAGGCTTGGCCAATCTCAAAGAGATTCGCAAACGCATCGGTAGCGTCAAGAGCACACAGAAGATTACTCGCGCCATGAAAATGGTGGCGGGTGCGCGACTCAATCGCGCGCAGACTCGGATCTTGGCCTTGCGCCCTTACGCGGTGCGCACCCAGCACGTCCTGCAGGACGTGAACCGCGCAGCTGCGCGTCGAGCCCAAGAGGGCGGCGAGGTAGACCATCCGCTGCTCCAGCTGCGCGAAGAAAAGCGCCTGCTTTTGCTCGTCATCACCAGCGACCGCGGCTTGTGCGGTGCATTCAACGCGAACATCTTGCGCCGCGCAGAAGCGCTCTGGCGAGACAGCGAGCGCGAAGGCAAAGAGGTGCAGATCGCGGTGATTGGGCGCAAGGGCCGCGACTACTTCAAACGACGCAATGCTCCCTTGCTGCACGTATTCGAAGGCGTGTGGGACTCGCTCGACATGCAGCAAGCACGCCGGGTTGCCTCCAAAGTGCTGGCACCTTACGCATCGGGCAAGGTGGACGCGCTGTATCTCGTTTACAACGAGTTCAAGAGCGCCATGACCCAGCGTGTCGTCGCTGAGCCGCTGTTTCCCCTGCCCATCAGCGCAGGAGAAGCGCAGGCGAAGGAGGCGCCCGAGTGGGAGCGCGACCGCGAATACTTGTTCGAGCCCGACAAGGAGACTTTGCTCGAGGTACTGGTTCCGATGTACATCGAGATTTCGGTCATGCGAGCCCTGCTCGAGTCCATGGCATCGGAGTTGGGCGCGCGCATGACAGCCATGGATTCGGCGACCAAGAACGCCAGCGAGATGATCTCGAAGTTGACGCTGCAGTACAACCGGGCGCGCCAAGCAGCCATCACTACCGAGTTGATGGAAATCATCGGTGGTGCCGAGGCGTTGAGCGGGTAAGCGTTCGAGCGCCGCTGACACCCGCGCTTTGGCTCGGCCGCGAACCGGGCTAGCCGTGCCGACACGCTAGCGAAAGCTTTGCGCCTTTCGGGTTCCGAACGTGTGGCGATCGTGTGTCCGGCAGGGCCATGGTGGCACCGGCGCTTGAGTTTTTCGATCGACGCTCGCCAGTCGCGCAGATCGCACTTGCGCGTCAGCGCACTGCTCGGCAGCATCGAGGCTAGGACCATGAAGCGAACCCGTGTACTTGGAATCGTGCTCGCGGGTGGCGAGGGGAAACGCTTGTCACCGCTGACGCGAGATCGCGCAAAGCCGGCAGTTTCATTCGGATGCAGCTATAGGTTGGTCGACTTCGCGTTGAGCAACCTGGTGAACGGTGGCTATCGCAGAATCGCCGTACTGACCCAGTACAAGAGTCACAGCCTGGATCGGCATTTGGCCCAAACATGGCGCATGTCGCCCTTGTTCGACAACTACGTCATGAGTGTGCCCGCGCAAATGCGCTTGGGAAAGCGCTGGTTCGAAGGTTCCGCGGACGCCGTTTATCAAAATCTGAATCTCTTGGTCGACGAAGATCCCGACTACATTTGCGTGTTTGGCGCCGACCACATCTACCGCATGGACCCCGAGCAAATGGTCGAGGCACACATTCAGTCGGGCGCGGGTGTGACCGTGGCCGGCATTCGTGTTCCAAGGAGCGAGGCCTATCGCTTTGGCGTCATCGAACCTGGGCCCAACGATCGAATCCGAAGTTTCAAGGAGAAACCCAGCGAGGCACCCGGCCTTCCGGGCAACCCCGGGCAGGTATTTGCCTCGATGGGAAACTACGTCTTTTCCAAGAAGCCCTTGGTCGAGGCCTTACAGGCAGACGCGCGCGACGCGAACAGCAAGCACGACATGGGCGGAAACATCGTGACCAGTCTGGTCGCCTCGGGCGATGCTTGCGTCTACGATTTTGCCTTGAACAAGGTGCCTGGCGCCACAGACCGCGATCGGGGCTATTGGCGGGACGTCGGCACCCTGGACAGCTACTACGACGCTCAAATGGACCTGATCAGCGTCCACCCCGTTTTCAACCTCTACAATCAGCAATGGCCCATTCACACGCACTATGGCTCCCTACCTCCAGCCAAGTTCGTGTTCGATGACGATGACCGTCGCGGCGTGGCTATCGACTCCATGGTGGGAGCGGGAGTCATCATTTCCGGTGGCGCGGTTCACCGCTCGGTCATTTCGCCCGGGGTACGGGTGCACACGCGTGCCGTGGTAGAAGACTCCGTGATCATGCACCAGGTAGACATAGGGCGGGGAGCAATCGTACGTCGGGCGATCATCGACAAGAATGTCCGCGTGCCCGAGGGCATCAAGATTGGTGTCGATCTCGAAACCGACCGCGCGCGGGGCTATACGATCTCCGAAAACGGAATCGTGGTGATCGGCAAGGGGTCTGTGCTTGACCCAGAGACCGGAGCGTTGCAAAAGTAGCGTCGCTTCGTGGCCGATCCTCCGCTCAATGTCGCTCTCTTGACCAGAGAATACCCCCCCGAAATCTACGGGGGGGCAGGTGTCCATGTGGAATACCTGGCTCGGGAGCTCGTCAAACACGTCCAGCTCTCGGTGCAGTGTTTTGGGGCTGCCCGCGACGCGTCCGAAGTGACCGCAGCCCACACGCCATGGGAAAAGTTGGAAGGCAACGCGCCGCACCTCGCCGCCCTACGCACGATTTCGGTCGACGTCCTCATGGCGGCCGGCGCTCAGTCGGCCTCTCTCGTGCACAGCCATACTTGGTACGCGAATCTCGCGGGCCACCTTGCCAAGCTCACCTACGGCATTCCGCACGTGATGACGTCGCACAGCTTGGAACCCCTCAGGCCCTGGAAGGCCGAGCAGCTCGGTGGCGGCTACGCCATTTCGTGCTTTTGCGAAAAGATCGCGATCGAGTCCGCCGACGCAATCATCGCGGTCTCTGCCGGAATGCGGGACGACATTCTGAGGTGCTACCCGAACGTGGAGCCCGCCAAGGTCCACGTGATTTACAACGGCATCGACACGGACGAGTTCTACCCGAGCGCGGATCGCGAAGTGCTCTCGGAGTACGGACTCGACCCGCGCAGACCGGCTGTCGTGTTCGTCGGTCGCATCACTCGACAAAAAGGCGTCGTGCATTTGCTCGCGGCGGCCAGGTATTTCGATCCAGAGGTGCAGCTCATCCTGTGCGCGGGTGAGCCTGATACGAAAGAAATAGGCGCGGAGGTCGCCGCGCTCGTTACCCAGCTGAAGCAAGAACGAACCGGTGTGGTGTGGATCGACACCATGATGCCGCGCGAAAAACTGCGGCGACTGCTCAGCGCTGCGACAATGTTCGTCTGCCCGAGCGTCTACGAGCCGTTCGGGATCGTGAACGTGGAGGCCATGGCTTCCGGACTGCCCGTGGTGGCCTCACAGGTGGGCGGTATACCGGAAGTTGTCGTGCACGACGAAACCGGGTTCTTGGTGCCCTTCGCGCCGGATCCGCACGGCAATCCGCTGGACCCCGATGCGTTTGCGCGCGAGCTCGCGGCCCGTGTCAACGAACTCGCTCGAGAGCCCGCCAAGGCTAGGGCGATGGGCGCAGCGGGTCGGCAGCGGGCGGTCGAGCGCTTCTCGTGGAAGTCCATCGGTGAGCAAACGCTGGCACTATACCGCAAGCTCGTTGCGCAACGCTCGGCGTGACCCGGCTCTCGTATTTGCGCATCCAGCGTTTGCACGCTTGACGCGGCCTCGGTTTTTGGGTTCGGTAAAATCATGCGCGTTACGGTATTGTTGTTTGGGCTTCTCTTGGTCACCGCATGTGGGGGCCAAAAGCCGGCTGAAAGCCCCACCGGAAACGAGAGTGGTTCGGATGAAGCAGCCACACAGAGCTCGAGTAGGGCTGTCGAGTCAGAAGCGGCGGAGGATGCCGTGGAAGAAACGGCTGGCATCCCCAACAAATGCCACAAGCAGAGCGACCCTTGCGTGCCTCCTCCGAAGTTCGTCGAGGCCTTGTGCTCGGATACCTACCCAGGCGTCACGCTGCACCTCTTCTCGCCGAGCGCGCCTTGGTCGCGCGGCTATCTGAAAGGTAAGGTCAAGGCGTGGAACGCTTCGGGGGGCGTCTCGGACAACGAAGCTTGGCTCGAGTTCGACGAAGAGGTCGTGCTGCTCAAGAAGCGTGGTGGTCCCGAAGGCATTCAGGTCAGTGGCGCTGAAGGTGGCTATGACGCCATCCGCTGGGATGGTTCTTGCGTGACGCTCGATGCTTCCGAGGTGACGCTTTCGGCTCCACCCAAACCCAAGGCCGCAAAAGTCGAATGGCGCTTTCTCGATGCTGCCACGCAAGAATCCCTGAGGAAAAGTGAGGCCGTCACCGAGGCTTATCGGGCGCGGCGTAAAGAATGCAAGGGTGCGGTCAGCGGTACGGTGAGCAAGCAATGCGTGGTTGCCGATCAGAGGCTGAGCGATGCCATCGTCGAGCACGTGCGCGGCGGAGGCAGTCTCGCGACGCCCGAGAAAATGCCATAACGCCCTTCGACGCGGGCCTTCCAAGCGTTGTCAATCGGGGTTGAGCCAGGCGTCGGGCAGGTCCCAGCGCTCCAGGTTGACCAGCGAAGGGGCATAGGCGCCGTAGCCGTGGAGCTCGCCCACTACACCTAGGGTCAACGTGCGAGCGATCGTCCGGGCATCGCTCAGGAGTTTTGGCGGATTCTTGGCGAGCGCGGGATCGGCTGCTGCATACAGGGCGTCGACGGTGCCTTTTGCACTTGGGCTGAATCTGCGCACGAAATCCAACATCAGCAGGAACTGCTTGCTCCTGCGCCGAGCTCTGAGCTCCTGACGCGGCAGTGGCGCGGCGCTGAGCTCGTGATCGGGGCGGCTCAACAAGGCTGCGAGTGACGCGGCGATCTCCACGAGCTGCGGGCAAGAGCCATCGACGAGGATTTGCCCGGACGGTCCTCCCCAGGCGCTCCGCGTGCTCGCCGGCGACGGGCCACGCAGCCCCAGATGCCGAAAGCGCTCCAGCGGCAGCTCGTCCAAAAGGCGCTGGGTCACACCCGGTCGGCCCCAGGCCAGCGCCTGCGTGCCGCTGTGCAGCACCACCCAGCCCAGGTGTCCCGCCTCGAAAGTTTTTGCATCGGTGCGCGGTCGATGCAGCCCCTTACCCAGCCAGCCCACGTCGACTTCGCCGGTTTCGAAAGCTCGCAAGGCGTCAGCCAAGTCGTGCGCCTCTTGGACACGGATGGTTTGGAGCAGCGCTGGCCCGCGCGCCGCGTTTTCGTTGCGCGTGAGGTGCATGCCCTCCGCCGACGGCATGGCCCGAAATGCCCCCGTGCCATCCGGGCGCAGCCGATTGAAGCCGCGAGGTACGATTGCCGTGATGGGGCTCGCCAAGAGTTCCCCCAAACCTGCTGCTTTGGTCCCGGGGAAAATCACCGTGTCGGGGAGCTTCGTGTCGGTCTTTGGCAATGGGAGTCGGCTCAACCAAGCCGCTCCGCCATGGCGACTCGAACGCTCGAGCGCGAACACGATGTCCTTGGTCGACAGCGGCCGACCGAGCGCCGTTTTCAAACCCGGCCTGAGCTTTACCCGGGCGCCGTCGGCATGATCTTCGGGCAGCGCCGCCGCCAGCGCTGGGAATGCTTTGCCGTTGGCATCCAGCGCGAACAGTGTATCGAACACTGCGGGCGCGAACAGCGCCGCGGCCGGATCGTCGAGCAGGTGAGGATCGAGCTCGCTCAGGGCCAAAGGTAGCTTCATGCGCAGCGTGCCGCCGAACTTGGGGCGCATCAGAGCTCGAGCTCGAGCAGCGACCAGGAGCCCGATCCCGAAGGCGCGACGCGTTAGGCGTATGGAGCCGCGGGCATCCTTCATTGGATGATCCACAAGCGTGCCTGTGTGCCCACCACGATGGCGCCCATGCTCGTCGTTCCCGGAGCGCAGGTGGTGATCGCGGTGATCCCGTCCGGAACGCTGAGCCTGAACCGCTCGACGAGTTGGCCGTCACCGCTGACGGTGTGCACGACCAGCGCGTCACGCTTTGCATCCAAGGTGGCCAGCGAAGACAATAGCTCCGCGCGCCCATCGCCATCCAGGTCTGCGAGCGCCAGCTGGGCCCCTGCATTTTCCAGGCGGCCCAACCTTTG
>CBFGRJ010000126.1:0-17980 GCA_965651135.1 uncultured Myxococcales bacterium | reverse complement strand
GATCAGCCAAAGCTTGTGCTTCGACCGATACCTGCGTTACCGACTCCAATAGGCTGAAATATCAACTGAATCCAAGGTCTGGTCAGCATTGTCAGAAGCATTGATTCAAGTCTCCGAGCTCCGAAAGGAGTTCCGTCAGGGCCTGATGCGCAAGCGGGTCGAGGCGGTCAAGAGCGTGTCGTTTCAAGTGAACCGCGGAGACATCTTCGGCTTTCTGGGACCCAATGGTGCGGGAAAGACCACGACTATCAAGATGCTCACTGGGCTCATCGCGCCCACCGGCGGCAGTGCCAACTTGTTTGGCAAGCCCGTGCCGAGCCCTGCCGCCATGAGCAAAGTCGGCTTTTTGCCGGAAAACCCGTACGTCTACCCCTACCTCACGCCGCGGGAGTTCGTGGAGATGTGCGGCAGGCTCTCCGGAGTCAGCAAGCGGAGCATCCGCGACCGCGCGCGCCAGGTGCTCGATCAGGTCGGCATGCTGTACGCCGCGGATCGCCCAGTGAAGCGCTTATCGAAGGGCATGCTGCAGCGCACCGGGTTGGCTGCAGCCCTGGTGGCCGATCCCGAGCTGTTGATCTTGGACGAACCGATGAGCGGGCTGGACCCCGTGGGTCGCAAAGAGGTGCGCGATCTCATCTTGTCGGAGCGTGACGCCGGCCGCACCATTTTCTTTTCGACGCACATTCTGACCGACGTCGAGACACTCTGCGATCGCGTCACCATTTTGCGCCGGGGAGAAGTCGTCGTCAGCGGCAGCTTGTCCGAGCTGTTGCGCGACGCGGCTCAGCGCACCGAAGTGGTGGTGCACTCCGAAAGCCACGATTTCGACCGCTGGTGCGAACAGCGCGGCCACAAGCTCGAGCGCGTCCGAGACCAGGTCACCGTCGAAGTGCTGGGCAAAGACAACGTGGCGCCCGTGCTGGAGTACGCCCTGGCTCAGAAACTGACCCTGCTGCGGCTGATGCCGCGCCAAGAAAGCCTCGAAGATCTCTTCGTGCGCGAGGCCATCGGCCCCGTTTCCAGGCCGCCTCCCGAAAGTTAGCGCTCGCTGTCTTCTTCCTGCTCTGACTGCTCTTCGGCGATCTCGCGGAGCAGCTCGTCGACCCGCCGCGCGTGATCGAGCCCGGTGTCGTAGGCAAAACGCAGCTCCGGCACTCGCTTGAGGCCCAACCTGGGGGCCAGCGAACGCCGCAGACGCCCCGCCACGCGCGATAGCGCCCTCAGCGTCGCCTTGCGCCCTTGCGGATCGTCATCGCCCACCAGGCGGCGCACGAGCACCCGCGCCATCCCCAGATCGTCGGGCACCTCGACATCGGTGATCACCAGATTCGCGAGCCGTGGATCCATCAGCTCGCGCGCCAGGGCGTCGGTCAAATGGTGTTTGATGGTCTCGGCCACCCGGCGACCCCTGAGCCCGGCCATGTCAACCCGCCCCGTACTTGTCGTCCGCGAGCTCGTGATCGAGCAAGCTTTCGATGCCGCCGCGCATAGCGATTCCCTTCTCACCGAAGGGAATCACCTCGTGACGCACGTCGGTGACCAAGGCATCGGCCAAAGTGCGCGCCATGCCGAGCGCCTTGTGCATGACGTCCTCACACTGGGTCAGTTCGCCGCTGACGGTGCAGAGGCCCAGCGTGGCCAGCTGGTAGCTCTCGACGTCGCCTAATTCGGCAACCGTCACCGGCAGCCGCGCCTTCAGTCGCTCTTTGTAGCTCTTGACCACGCGCCGCCGATCTTTCAGCGAACGCGCGCCCGGAAGGCGGAGCACGACACGAGCGACTCCGACGAACATGATTCAGGCGACCTTGGGCGCGCGCGCGCTCACAAAGACTGCTTGACCTCTTCGATTTCGAAGCATTCGATGATGTCGCCGACCTTGATGTCGTTGAAGCCGTCCAGTGCGATACCGCAATCGAAGCCTTCTCTGACTTCTTTGACGTCGTCCTTGAAGCGCTTCAGGCTCGACAGCTTGCCCGCGTAGATCTCGGCGTTGTCGCGCATGAGCCGAGCCCCGGCAGAGCGCTTCACGACGCCATCGACGACCATGCAGCCGGCAATGGTACCGGCCTTGCTGACCTTGAAGGTCTGGCGCACCTCTGCCTTGCCGATGGTCTTTTCCACCATCTTGGGAGCCAAAAGCCCCTCCATGGCGGCCTTCACGTCGTCGACCACGTTGTAAATGATGTTGTACTGGCGAATCTGTACGCCTTCGCGCTGAGCCAGGCTCTGCGCCTTGCCTGCTGGGCGCACGTTGAACCCGATGATCACCGCACCGGCAGCCACGGCCAGGTTGACGTCGTTTTCGGTGATGGCGCCAGCCGCCGAATGCACCACGCTGACCCGAACCTTATCACCGGAAAGCCGTGCGAGCGAATCGGACACCGCCTCGGCGGAACCCTGAACGTCCGCCTTGATGATGACCTTCAGCTCGAGCTGTTCGGCCTCGCTCATCAACGCCGCGATGTCCTCGAGCGTCCTCGGCTTGTTGCCGGCCGAGGGTGTCAAGCTCACCTTGGCCTTGGTCTTGCGGCCCTCGGCCAGTTCCTGAGCCGTCTTCATGTCCTTGATGACGTAGACCTGGTCACCGGCCGTCGGCACCTCGTTCAACCCGATCAGTGAAACGGGCGTCGAAGGCCCCGCCTTCTGCACCTGCTTGCCGGACGAGTCGATCATGGCGCGCGCTTTGCCGTACGCCGCGCCGGCGAGAATCACGTCTCCGCGCCTTAGCGTGCCGTCGGTCACGAGCACGGTGGCCACCGGGCCCTTGCCCCGGTCGAGCTCCGCTTCGACCACGATACCGGTGGCCAGCTTGTCCGGGTTGGCCTTGAGCTCCAAGAGCTCCGCCTGCAGCACCACCTTCTCGAGCATTTCGTCGACGCCTTGACGGGTGATGGCGCTCACCTCGTTGAACAAAACATCGCCGCCCCACTCTTCGGGGACGAGGCCCTGTTCGCTCAACTCGCGGCGCACCCGCTCCGGCTGGGCATCGGGCTTGTCGCACTTGTTGATCGCGACCACGATCGGCACGTTGGCGGCGCGAGCGTGCGCAATGGCTTCTTTGGTTTGCGGCATCACGCCATCGTCCGCGGCCACCACCAAGATCACGATGTCCGTGGCCTGCGCACCGCGCGCGCGCATCTGCGTGAAGGCTTCGTGACCGGGCGTATCCAAAAACGTCAGCGGCCCGTGCGCCGTCTTCACGCTGTAGGCGCCGATATGCTGAGTGATGCCACCGGCTTCGCCGGCCACCACGTTCGTTTTGCGGATCTGATCGAGCAAGCTGGTCTTGCCGTGATCGACGTGGCCCATCACCGTGACGACGGGCGGCCTGGGCTGCAGGTTTTCTTCGCTCTCCTCGCCACCTTCGCTGCCCTGGGCGGCAACGATGGCGTCCTGCTCGCTGACCGCGACGTCTTCCACCTCCCAACCGAACTCGTTGGCGACGATCTTCGCGGTGTCCGCGTCGAGCGTGGTGTTGATGTTGACGCCCGTCATGCCGAGGCGCATCAGCGTCATCAGTAGCTCGGTAGCCTTGACGCCGATTTTTCCGCCGAGCGCTTGCAGACCGATGGTCTCTTCGATGCGCACGACCTTTTTGTGAGCGGAGCGCTCCTGCGTCACGGGGCCGCCGGTGCCCTTGGCACGCGAGAGCGACCCGATGCCGCGATGACGCATACCGCGACCGCGCATGGGACCACCACCCACCATGGGGCCGCGTCCCCTGCCCTGCGGACCCGCGCCGGCCTTGGCGTCGTATTGCACGCGGCGTGGACCGGGACCGCCACGCGGTGCCTTCGGCATGGGAACGCCGGGTCGACCTTCCCAAACGTCGATGCCGGTCTTTGGAGCTGGGCGTGGCGGCGGAGGTGGCTCGGGAGCTGGAGCTGGCGCAGCAGCACGGACGGTCGCGGGTGCGCGCTTGCGTTCCGCGGCAGGCGTAGCGGGCGCTGGTGCTGCAGGGGCGGATGCGCCGGCTGCCGCTGCGGCCTTCGGCTGCGGCGGTTCTGGTGCGGATGCGGGCTCGGGCGAAACAGCCGTCTCTGGCGGGAGGCTGGCCGCAGGAGCCTCGGCCGAAGGCTCGGCGGCTGGCTCGCTTTCGGCCTCGAGCTTGTTCACGGGTCTGCTGACTGGCGCGGGCTCCGGCTGAGCCGGCTCGGGCTCACTAGCGATGGGAGCGGGAGACGCCTTGGGCCCGGATGCGGGAGGTTGCGCCGCGGGAGCCGGGGCACTGGCAACAGCGGGCTCGCTTCCGGCCGCTGGCGCGTCACTCGGCTCGGCTGCTGGAGCAGCAGGCTTTCGGCGCACCACGGCGCGGGCGCCGGTCGCGGCCTGCGGCGCCGGGGGAGCGGCTGCTGTCGGAGAGGAGGCGGCTTCGGATTCTCCAGCAGAGCGCGTGCGCGCCCTGCGCTTGACCACGGTGGGCGCAATCCGCTCCTCGACCACCTTTTCACCGGAGTCGCGCTTGAGGTGACGCTTGACGCGTTCCACCACGTCGGGCGTGACCGCACTCATGTGGTTCTTGACGTCGCTATACCCGACCGATTGCAGCAAGGCGACGAGAGCCTTGTTCTCCAAGCCCAAGTCGCGCGCCACCTCGTAGACACGCAGTTTTCCGCTCATCCAACCTCCATCGAAGACTCTGTTGCTTGCGCGTGTGCTTCTCGCGCCCGTTCTTCCGACACTCGACCTGGGGTTTGCTCCGGCCCCACACCCGCGCACGGGGAGGGTTGGGCCAAGGCGATAGTCGCTTTCAGCGCGTTCGCCAACCCGTCATCCAAGACCGCGAGCACGCCGGCTTCCATACGGCCGGTGAGCCCGCCCAAGACCTGCTTGCTTCCCCAAGCCACGGCGCGTCCGCTGCCAATGGCCTGTTGAATCTGCGATGAGCGGACGGCGGCCCGTGCGTCGCACGCCACCACGACGAGCGAGCAGCGAGCCTCCTCCAGCGCTTTGTCTACCGCTGTCTTGCCCGCCAAGAGCTTGTGCGAGCGGCGGGCTGCTCCCAATAGCGCCGCGACCCGGCGTTCGGCCGCCGAGCTGAGCAGCGTCGCCAGCTCGGCCGGACTCACCGCGATGCGTTCCTTGAAGCTCCGCGAAAACCCCGCCGACGCTTTGCGAAGACAAGCAGGGCGAGGATGCAGCCACGCGCCCCGACCGAAAGCCCCCTGGGCCAGATCGGGGAAGACCGCGCCGTCGCCGGCGAAGACCCAGCGGGTCAGCTCAACGGGCGCGGCCTTGCCCCGGCACGCGACGCACGAGCGCAACCGCACCTTGGCCGCATTCATGCGGCCTTTTTTCACGCCAGCGCGTCGCTCGCCGCGCGGCTCGGGTGCACTCGTTTTCGGCAACGTGAGGTCTCACTCTCCGCCTTCGGCGGATGCTGGGGAGGGTCTGGCTTGAAGCTCTGCGGCGTAACGCGCGCGGGCTTCCTCGATTTCGCGGGCTTCGCTCTTCAAAAAGTGCTGCGCGCCCTGCTGGATTTCTCTGATTTTCTTGATTCCTAACCCTGTACGGATGGCAAGCCGATCGGGATCTTCGCGGGAGACGTCTTGTACGGTTTTGTAGCCCGCTTCTTCGAGCAGCTGCAGCGTCCTGAGGCCGACGCCGCGTACGAAGCGCAACTTCTCACGCTCGGTGAGCGGCTCGCTGCGCTGCGACGCTTCTTTGATGCGCGCGTGGCGCAGCCGCTCCATGGCTGATTCGGCGGACGCCTTCAAGGCCTGGGCTTGCTCTTCGCCTTCTACACCCTCGAGCTGCACCAGCTCTTCGGGACCGGCTTCGGCGATCTCTTCCAGGGCTCGAAAGCCCAGGCGATACATGGCCTTGGCCAGCTCGTCGGAGACTCCTTCGATTTCGCGGAGCGCGCCGAGCGCCTCTTCTTCCATCTGCTTGAACTTGCTCTCGCTGATGATGTCGAGCTTCCAGCCGGTGAGCTGTGAGGCAAGCCGCACGTTTTGCCCTTTGCGACCGATGGCCAACGAGAGCTTCTCGTCCGGAACCACCAGCTCCATGCGGTGGTCGGCCTCGTCGACGATCACCTTGTTGACCTCGGCGGGCTGGATGGCGTTGATGATGTACCGAGCGGGATCGCGATCGTATGGCACGATGTCGATCTTTTCGCCGCGCAGCTCTTGCACGACCGCTTGCACGCGCGAACCCTTGATGCCGACGCAGGCGCCCACCGGATCGACGTCCGCGTCGCGCGTGCTGACGGCGATCTTGCTGCGCGCGCCCGGCTCTCGCGCCACGCTCACGATCTTGACGATGCCCTCGTAAATCTCGGGCACTTCGGCCTCGAAGAGCTTGTCGACCAGGGCCGGCGCACTGCGGCTCAGGATGATCATAGGACCGCGAGCCTCGCGATCGATGTCCTTGACGTAAGCGACGATGCGATCGCCCGGCCGATACGTCTCGCGCGGCGTTTGCTCCCGCGACGGCAACACACCCTCGGTGCGACCGAGGTCGACGATGATGTTGTGCCCCTTCTCGAAGCGGCGAATGATGCCGCGGATCAGCTGACCCTGGCGATCTTTGTACTCGTTGTAGATGATGTCGCGCTCGGCATCGCGCACACGCTGGAGCAAGACCTGCTTGGCGGTTTGCGCGGCGATGCGCCCGAAGGTGCTGCGCGCCTGGGACATGTCGAGCACGTCCCCGAACTCCTTGTCCTGCTGGCGAGCGCGCTCGGCGTCGCGCGGATGCCAGAACACCTGAAACCCGAGCTCCTCACCGATTTCTGCATCGAGCCCGTGCTTCTGCGCGACAGGCAACGCGATCTCGCGTTCCGGATCTTGCACCTCTTCGACCACGGTCATGTACTGGAAGAGGTCGATGTTGCCTGTCTCCTCGTTGAAACGGGCTTCCAGCTCGCGTGTAGGACCGAAGGCCGCCTGCGCTGCCTTCAGAATCGCGGCTTCCATCGTTTCGATGAGGATTTGCTTGTCGATGCCTTTCTCTTCGGCAACCTGATCGACGATCGAACCCAGATCGATGCCAAAACCTACTGCTGCCATCTTCATTTGCTCCGTCGCGACGCACGAGCACGACGCCCGCGGTCTGCTGCGCGCCCGGGCTTTCGACCTCGAGCGCGGGGCTCGCCCTTGTTCCAGTCGAACAAGAGTCGAGCGCTTTCAATCTCGTTGAATTCGAGGCTCAACAGGCCCCTATCCGTTTGGATGACGATGGCTTGACCAGCGTCGTCCAAGCCGGACAAAACTCCTACAATGACGCGCTGACCATCGATTGGCTCGCGCAACTTCAGCTTCGCTTTTTGGCCTGCGAAGCGCCGATAATCGCTCGGTCGATAGAGCGCTCGCTCGAGACCGGGCGAGCCCACCTGTAGGCTGTAGCTCGGCTCGATCACATCGGCGACGTCCAGCGCGGCCGACAGGTCGCGCGAGATCTCCGAGCATAGATCGATGGTTACCCCAGCTCCGGGCTCGGTGCTCCCGGGTCGTTCGACGGTCAGCTCGAGGACCCAACCTCCCCGATCCGTGCGCCAGACCAGCTCGACCCCGTCGACGCGATGCGCACGCAGCACGGGCTCGACCACCGCCAGCAGGCGCTCGCGGTCCAAGCCCTGCAATCGCTCGTAGGCGAAGGGCTCGTGGACGAACTGTTCATGGGCAACGTTCATGGGGTCGACCGGGCGGAAAGATTGGTCAGCGGATAAAAAAAAACGGACCCTTGAAAGGGGGCCCGCTTGGATCCACCCGAATTTTCGCTGCGTAGTCTAGCCAAGGTGTATTGGGTGTGCAAGGCACCCACGCGCTAAAAGCGCAGTGCCCACACTGAACTTGCGTATAGCCTCAGCTTCGGTTACGCTCGCCCACCGCAAAGTCTTGTCCGCCCACGCGAACGCGGACTTCGCCGTCCGCTCGTTCCACGAGCCACGGCTCGAGCGACGTCTGCGCTTGCGGGGTGAATCGCGCTTCGAACTGACCTTGTTTCACTCGACAGTAAAGGGCCTGGCGGGCGTCGCTGGTCAGGGTGTCGGGCGCGAGAGGTTCTTCGGTGCCGTCGGACAACACGAGCAGGGGGACACCGTCGGCGTCCCTCAAGCTCTGCACGAAAAACGGGACGTCCTCGACGGTGAAGTAGGTCCAATCGAATTGGTTGGTCAAGATGAAGCGGCCATCGTCCGGATGCCGCGCGATCCACGACGCGAACGCGCGCGCCATGCCGGGGTGCTCCACCAACTCGCCGTCGTGCCAGAAGCGACCCTGGGCATCGAGCACGATGCTGCTTTCGCGGCTCCGCCCCTCGGGCGCGGGAAAGCGGTAGAACTCGGGATGATCGCCGGGCTTCATGGCTCTGGCGACGAACGTTAGCAGAGCATGCCGCTCAAAGCTCGACATGAGTCGCGTGCGGCGCGAGCTGGATGGATTGCCGGTCGGCTTGGAAATCACGCCCGTCCCAGGTCAATCGATACAGCGAGAGCGGCAGCCCGCTCGCCAGGGGCGCCGAGCGCAGCCGTGCAACCAGTTGCGCTTCGCGCGCGTCACCCAGCGTCAAGAGCAGCGCCGAAAGGCCGGCCTCGGCAGCATCAGTGGCTTCGCCACGAGCTTCGGGCTCGCCGCCGACGCTCGTGGTCAACGACAGGTCGCTATCGAGCCGTTGCCAGTTCAAGACGTAGAGCACGCCCGGCCCGCTGAACAGCCCCAGCTCTTTGAGCTTGCGCTTGACGCTTTCGGCGGGAGCCTGCGCGCGCTGGTCCTGCAAGAGAGACGCTAACCGTACGGCAGACTGCAGGCGTGCCCAACGCCTGGGATCATTGGGTCCCGGCGTACCCTGACCGCTGGCCACCTGCCGTTCGAGGCGCAGGGCTTCGTCCACGCGGCCGTCGCCAGCTGCCGCTGACGCCAACCTGAGCCAGGCCAGGGCATCGTCGGGAGATAACTCCGTGAGCGTTTTGTACTGCCGGTAGGCGGGCCCGTACCAACCGTGCCCCAAGAAAATGTCCCCCAATAGCCGTCGAGAGGCCGTGCTCTCGGGATCGAACTCGACGATCTCGGAATAGGTGCGGACCGCTTCGGCGCTCAGCCCAGCGGCAGCCAGCGCGTCACCCAACCGCCTCGCGATGGCGGGCGTCACGAGCCCCTGATCGCGCAAGCGCCGGCCGAGCGCCACGGCTTGATCCTTCTCCCCCGCTTCGACCAAGGCACCGACCAAGCGGATGCCTCCGTTAGGATCGTCCGGTGCCTTCGCGATCGCCTGGCGGATCAATGCCAGTCGGTCGATGGGGCTTTCTATCCGCTGGAGCTCCAGGTCGACAAGCGTCCAGTCGACACCGGACCCGAAGACCGCGCGTTCGACCGCCGCCACGATGGAGGGGTCGACAGCGCGCCGCAAGATCAGGCCCGCCAGGTACTTTTGTACCTCGGGGCGATGCTCGAACATCGACAGCACCAGGCGCGCCGCCGACTCGTTCGTCACCCGACTCTGAAGCAGATGCAGGAACGTGCGCTCGGCGCGCCAATCGGACAGCTCACAGGCGCGCCACGCAGCCTGGTAGCGCACGCGCAGCTCTTCGGGGCTATGGGCGAGCTTCAAGCGCTGCTTCCAAAGGCGCACTCGCTCGCTGAGCGGGCGTGCGGCGGCATCGCTGCACGTGCCGAGCTCGAGCCCCACCGGCTCCGGACTTGGGGGTGAAGGCGCTACCGGCGCATTCGGCGGGGCTTTCGGTGCCGGCCTTGGCTCGACGCGGCGCAAGCCCGCCCCTGCCGCTCGAGCTACGCCGCCGCCCCCTCGGCTGACCAGCGCAGACTCCTTTTCTTCTACAGCCTTGGCCACCTCTGGCTCGCCCGCTTCGTCCGCGGCCGCCTGTGCTTCTGCCGGAGCAGCCATCGTTGCTTGGGGTGAATTCGTGACTGGCAAAGGACTGGCGGCTTGGGCAGCCGGGGCATCCTGGAGAGCCTCGCTCTTTTCGAGCGGCGCATGCACCTGGGACACACCGCCCTCGGTGGGCGGTTCCTCACGCGCGCACCCCATGACTGCTTGAGCAGGCGCGTGAACCCAGCTCGAGTCGAGGCGCCGCTCGAGCAGAGGCTCGAGCGCGGTCAGGCGCACGCCCCGCAGCGGCGAATGGTTTCGCTGAATGCCCATGTTGACGTAAGCCGCTTCACTCTCGAGCGCCAAGATGCTGGTGAACGGCGTCAACAAGCCGTATTCGATACCGAGCGCCACGATACGGCCCCGCTCGGCGTCGGGTCCCGCGGCAGCGCCGAGCAAGCGCTGCACGTATTCGGCCGCCCAGAGCTTCGGCACCAGCGCGTTGATGACACTGCTATCGCGGCGCGTCGGATACTCGCGCACCAGCGGCTTGCCCCCCAACCTACCGGTGACCTTGACCTTGGCCGGCAGCGCGTGGTGCGTGCGCGCCAGCACCACCAGCTCCGAGCCCTTGGAGAGCTTGCGCTGCGCGCTCACGAACACTTCGTCGAGCCCCGCGCCCAGGTCGATGTCGAGATCGGTGATGGTGGGCACCTTGAGCGCCGCGGCGATTTCCAAAGCGCGTGCCGTGGTGTCTTCCGCCCGCTCGACACGGAAGGCTTCGCCGCCTCCCGTGCGCGCCAGCTCCCCGAGCAGCGCGTGGTCGGCCTCGCTCCCCACACCCACGGTGAACAAACGCGCGCGCGAGGTCGACAGCGAACGCCCGAGCCTTTCGGTCAGTTGCTCACCGGTCAGCTCGCCCGAGGTGGCGATGCCATCACCCACGTAAATCACTGCGGGCTGTTCCGTCCCGTGCAGACGCGACAGCGACACATCGAAGAGCGCCGCCAAATCCGTAGCGCCGCCGGCGGAGTGCTCGGCCAGGGCTTCCAAGGCCTTCGAGATCTCCCGGTCCGCTGCTTTGGCCAGCCCGGCCTGCGGGTGAAGCACGGTCGGCTTCACGTCGAGCGACACCAATGCAAAGCGATCCGAATCGCTCAGCGCTCGCAAGATGGCTTCGGCGGTCGCCGCTTTGAGCTGCCGCCCGGCTTCGTCACCCGCGGCGGACGTGTCGACCACCACCACGACGTCTCCGCGCTGACCCGCTGCGCTCTCCCAATCCACGTCCGGCGCGTAGCGCGCCAACAGGTAGTCGGCGCTCTCGCCGCCGGCCTCGAAGCGCGCCACGGTGAACGGCGGCCGCTCTTGGGGCAGGCGCGCCTCGAGCTGGAACGGGGCGCGCGGCGTGTAGCCCGAACGGCGCATGGTCACCCGGCGCCCGCCGTCTTCGACGCGCGCATCGGCGAGCGTCGAGAGCTGCATCTTTTCGCCCTCGTCACCCAGATCGACCGATAGCGAGAATTCGCCGATGCGCACCGGCTCACCTTCGCCCATCGGGTAGGTGTAGACCAATCGGCCATCGATCAGGGTCCTGAGCTCCAGGTAGCGCAGCACCACACGGCGCGTCCCGCCTGCGCGCACTGGATAAATGCGAGCGCGGTAGGTGTTGCCATCGACGTATTCGAGAATCGCAGGCGCGTGTCCGCTGGCTTTTGCCTCGCCATATTGCCGGGCAGCCTGCTTTTTTTCGATGAACTCCCCTTCTATGAGCGCGCCGTTCGTCTCCACGGCGAAGCCGGTCACGGTCGCATTGGCGGGCACGCTGAACCAGTACCAACCCTCGACGTCGCGTTCGCCAGGGTTGAAGAAGGTTTGATCCACACGCGTTTCGCTGACCCCTCCGCGAATGACCGCGTGCACCACCTGCTTTTGCACCGTGAGTCTTTCGGGTGGACTGCCGGGAGCAGCACCCGAATCCACGCCGTAGATCGCGCCGGCCCCCACGCCGCTCGGTCCCCTCCCCGCTGCCCAATCAGCCATGCCTCCCGTCCAGTCGTCCCAGAAGGCGACCGCGCTGACTCGGGGCTCGCCGCTGCCGCTCGCGCTGGCCTGTTCACCGGCGCGCACCTCGGCGCGACCGCCGGGACCGCTGACGATGGCCATGCCGCGCGCCACGTAGACGGTCGCACCCTGTTTACCACGTTGGATGCTGAGCCCAGCGTCCGTGGCGGAAACACTGACTGAATCGATCCGATGCACGAGGGGCTTGCGCTCCGTGGGAGCCGCATCGACCCAGTACTCTCCCGAAACGAGTTTCACACTGTCCTCGAGGAGCGTGATGCGCGTTTGGTCCCGCAAGAACACGCGCGAGCCGTCCGGCAGTTGCACGAGCGCACGGGCGCCCTTGTCCGTGGCGATTTGAGCCCCGGTCATCAAGGCGGCGCCGCTCACCGCGCGCGTAGGCTCGCCCTCATAGGTCACCCATACTTGACCGGCAGCCAGCTCCAGGCGCGCCTGGATGGGCGCGGCCTGGGCAGGCGGCTTTTCACGCGTTGCCAAGTAGACGATGAGCGCTCCGACAAGACCCACGAACGAGGCCAGCGCTATGGCGCGCAGCATTCTTCTCCAGGGTCGCTGACTCCGCTGCTTCGAATTCATGCTCAGCTCTCCGATGACACTGGTCCCATCATGGTTCACCGAGCGCTCATCGAGCGTCCGGTACGCCTACCCTCGAGCCAATGGGGCTCCGCCCGCCATTATGCAGGAGTCGCCCCAGGCTCGATACTCTCTTGTCGCTCGTCGCCCCTAGAATGCAAGCTCGTGAGCGGTTTCTTGATTGGCGCGCACCGAAGCCTTTGTCTTGGGGGGCGGTGCAGCGCCCGGCTTGGCGGCGGGTGCGGCGGCAGCAAACGATTCGGCCTCCGCCAGCACGCGCTCCTGACGCTCGAAATCAGCCGCAAGGTCGCTGCGCCCCCGCGTAGCACTCGAAAAGGAGCTCTGCAGCGCGCGCTTGCGGGCCACCGCGGTCTTCTTCTTGGCTTCCGCCAACAACTGCTGAGCTTGCTCGGTCTTGCCTGCTTTGAAGAGCTGATTGGCGCCGAGCAGGGCTGCCGCCGTCTCGCTGCGCTCCACACGGCCTGCCACCAGAGGATCGAGCGGTCCGAGCTCGGTCACATCGCTCACCAACGCCTGACTCAGACTACCGGAGCAGGTGCCGTCCCTGCCCAAGGTCAAATCCTGATAGCTCAGGCGTACATCGGCGATGGCTTGCTTGCCCACGGCCCCGGGTGGAGCGCTCAGCTTGATCAACACGGTCTTCTCGTCGCCTGAACCGAACGCACCCATGGGCACGACGATTCGATCACCCTGTTGGTGGAACACGCGATCGAAAACCTGGAGCATGCGCACGCCCGGCGCCAACGTCAGAGTCAGCTCGGCGTTGCTGGCCACCGTGCTGGCGAGGTGCGCGAGCTCTTGGTCGAAAATTCTCGGCAGCTCGTCGGCATTTCGCACGAAGTGGTGGCGGCCGTTGGATTCCTGGGCCAGCGCGGCCATCACGCGCTCGTTGTAGTCGAGATCGACACCAATCGTGGAGATCGCAGTGCCCATGTTGCGGATGCTCCCGGCAATGCGGCGGAATCCGGCTTCGTCCAACACGCCCGTCGTGGCTTCTCCGTCGCTGAGTAACAGCATCTGGTCGACCATGCCTCGACGACGGTTCAACAGCTGGCTCGCCTGCTCCAAACCGCACGAAATGCAGGTGTCACCTTGAGCGGTGATGGTGTCGAGCTCGCTCATTACCCGCAACCGCGAGCGCTCGTCGATTTCGACTGACGCCGTGCGCACCTCGGCTGTGCCGTTGTACGTCACCAGGCTGATCACATCGCCCTGCCTGAGTCGTTGAACCATGCCACGCGCAGCGGCGAGGGCGTTCTCGAGCCGCTTGCCCGCCATCGAGCCCGAGCGATCCAGCACGATCGCCAAGTTGAGAGGCGACGAGGTCCCGACGGCCTTCTTGTCGGTGGTGATGTCCAAGAACACGAAATTTTCATTGTCCTTGCCGGCTTCGCGCGCCGAAAATCCCAAGCGCCCTTCGACGAGCAAGGTATTACCGGACACGAACTGCGCCTCGGACACCTGGGCCAGGGGCTTTGGTGACTCGGGCGCTGACGGCCGCTCTTCGGTAGGCGGCACGCGCAGCGCGCTGTCCGCAGAAGGTGTGGTCAGCGACCACACGGTGTAGCTGCTGAAGCTCATCCCCAGAGCTGCCAATAGACCCAGTGTTTTGACTTTCATGACTCTCCCTTTGGAACGCGGCACTTGCCCCGAGCTTTCACGCTCTTTGGGGGTCATACGGTCGGTGCGCGGCGGGGATCTCCGTGGGGGCTAGATTTTTTCGAGATGGCGGCGGTTGACATATCGGCCAGGTGGCCGGCACGCTGGCGCATGGCAGCGCCACTGTTATCTGTCAGGGTTCTGCGAGAGCACCGAGCACCGAGGTGCCCTACGCCACCATGGATCAACGCTTCACCGTTCAGATTGCCGTTCCTTACCGTTACGAAGTCTGCTTCACGTCGAACGCCTTCGATACCGGCAATCTCACCCTCGTCCGGGCGTTCAGCGAGCGCGAGCCCCAAAAGCGCCATCGCGTGCTATTCGTGCTGGACGAGGGCGTCGCACGCGCCTGGCCCAAGCTCATCGAGCGCATTCACACCTACATCGAGCGCCACTCCGAAAGGCTGAGTCTCGCGGGTGAGCCCATCGTCGTGCCTGGCGGGGAGCAAGTGAAAAACGACGACCAGCACACACTGGCGCTCCACGCGGAGATCGCTCGCCGTGGACTCGACCGCCAGTCGTTTTGCGCCATCGTCGGCGGCGGAGCCGTACAGGACATGGCCGGTTTCGCGGCGGCGACCGCCCACCGCGGCTTGCGTGTGGTGCGTTTGCCCACCACCGTCTTGTCGCAGAACGACTCGGGCGTCGGCGTCAAGAATGGCGTGAACGCCTTCGGCATGAAGAACTTCGTGGGTACGTTTGCGCCACCGTTTGCCGTCGTCAACGACCTCGCCTTTCTCGAAACGCTCGAACAGCGCGATCGCATCGCGGGGATAGCCGAAGCCGTGAAGGTGTCGCTGATCCGCGATCGCGTGTTCTTCGAGTGGCTGTGCAAGCACGTGCGTGAGCTGCGTGAGTTCGAGGCGCGAGCCACCCGGCACATGATCGAGCGCAGCGCGGAGCTGCACTTGCGGCACATCGAAGGCTCGGGCGATCCGTTCGAGTTCGGTAGCGCCCGACCGCTCGACTTCGGACACTGGGCGGCGCACAAGCTCGAAAGCCTGACGCACCATCGCTTGCGCCACGGCGAAGCGGTAGCCATCGGCCTGGCCCTCGACACGCGGTATTCGGTGGAAGCGGGGCTGCTCGACCGGGCCAGCGCGGATCGCATCGTCACGCTCCTGAGCAACCTGGGCCTACCGACCTTCGATGCCGAGCTCTTGAGCACCGATTCGAGCGGAAGGCCGCGCATTTTGGAGGGGCTCCGAGAGTTCCAGGAGCACCTGGGCGGGGAGCTGACCGTGACTCTGTTGAGCGGACCGGGTATGCCCGTCGAGCAACACGACATGGACCCAGCCCTGATTCAGCGTGCCATCCGCTGGCTCGAGCAAGGCCAGGTCGGTCGCGAGCTGGCGAGCACCGGAGCAGCCGAATGAAGGTGGGCCGCACCCACCTGACTTACTGCACCAACATTCACCCAGGCGAAAGCTGGTCTCGAGTCTTTTCGAACCTGCGCACGCATCTGCTCGAGGTGCGCGACCTGGTGAGTGTCGACCAGCCCTTCGGTGTCGGCCTCAGACTGTCCGCCGAAGCCGCCGACACGCTGGTCCAGCCGGAACCGCTGGCAGAGTTTCGAAGTTTTCTGGAGCAGGAACGGCTGTACGTGTTCACCTTGAATGGCTTCCCCTACGGGCCTTTTCACGGGCAAGCAGTGAAAGCAACGGTTTACCAACCGGACTGGACCGACCCGGAGCGCGCCCGCTACACGGGGGTGCTGACGCGCGTCTTGAGCCAGCTGTTGCCGGAGGGCATGACCGGCAGCATCAGTACGGTGCCCGGCGGGTTCAAGCGCGACATCACTAGCCCCGCTCGACTCGCGACCATCGCCCGTCAGCTTCACGAGCAGGTGGCGGAGCTCCACGCGCTCGAACGCGAGCAAGGTCGCCGCATCGTGCTCGCGCTCGAACCGGAGCCATGTTGCCTCCTCGAAACCAGCGACGAGACCGTGGCCTTCTTCGAAGAGCACCTGCTCTCGCGCACGGCGACTCGAGAGCTGCAGACAAGCCTCGGAGTATCTGCCGAGAAGGCCGAGCAGCTCGTACGCCGGCACCTCGGCGTGTGCCTGGACACCTGTCATGCCGCCGTCGAATTCGAAGAACCGGCCGAAACCCTGGCCACGCTCGGCAGAGCGGGCTTGTGCATCGCCAAAGTGCAAGCCAGCGCGGGTCTGCGACTGCCCGACGTCAGTGAAGCCAGCCTCGCGGAGCTCGCGTCTTATGACGAACCCGTGTATCTGCACCAAGTGGTCTCCCGCAGCGCCGACGGCACGCTCAGCCGCTACGAAGATCTCCCCCAGGCATTCGCGAGCGCCACGGCAAAGAGCGCTCGCGAATGGCGCGTGCATTTTCACGTGCCCCTTTACCGAGAACAGCTCGGTGCATTCTTCAACACCCAAGGCTACCTGAACGATTTGTTGGCTGCGCTGAGCGCCTCCCCCGTCACCGAGCAAATCGAGGTAGAAACCTATACTTGGAGCGTATTGCCCGAAGCACAGCGCGCGCCCGGGCTCGAGCATTCGATCGCGCGCGAGCTCGCCTGGGTCAAGGAGCGCCTGCCCGCGTGAAAGCGCTGGTCTGGCTCAAGCTCGGGCGAGTCTCGAATCTGCCGACGGTGTGGAGCAACGCGCTGGCCGGAAGCGTCCTCGCGGGCGCAGGGCTCGGCGAGGGGCTCAGCGCGCGGTTCAGCGTCGCGCTCGCCGGTGTGTTATCGCTCTATTATGTGGGCGGCATGTATTTGAACGATGCCTTCGACCGGCACATCGATGCGCGCGAGCGACCGGAGCGGCCGATTCCAGCGGGTCTGGTCTCCGCTCGCGCGGTCTTCACGCTGGGGTTTGGCATGCTCGCCCTGGGCATACTGCTCACCTGGTGGCTCGCGGCGAGCTCGCCAGCCCCCACCAGCGCTCTGCTTTCCGGCCTCGTCCTGGCGGCGCTGATCGTCGTGTACGATGCCTATCACAAGCAAAACCCAGTGAGCCCTTTGGTCATGGGTCTGTGCCGAGTCATGGTCTACGTGACGGCCGCCTACACAGCCGCCGGCGCAGCTCCCCTGGCCGTTTGGCTCGGTGCGCTCGCGCTCTTGAGTCACTTGATCGGTCTCACCTACGCAGCCAAGCAGGAAAACCTGGCGAGCTTCACAGGAGTCTGGCCCCTCGCCTTCTTCTTGGTACCCGTGGGTTATGGGCTGCTCGTGGCCCTGAATCACCCAACGGCGCTCGCTTTCCTCGCGCTGTATACGCTGTGGCTGGCCTACTCGCTTCGGCTGCTCATGCCGGGCCGCACGCGCTCCATCCCCGGCGCCGTGGTCCGACTCATCGCCGGCATCTCGCTCTTGGACGCCCTGCTTCTAGCAGCGGCCGGCGCCATGGAGCTGGCTCTGGTCGCCCTGACCTTGGCCGCCCTGACACGCCTCGCACAGCGCTTCGTCCCCGGCACATGAGGCCCAACACGCGACGTGCGGCGGCTGTGCGCTGCAGGGCAGCACGCGGACGTACCCCTTATTTCGCAAGTCAAGAACCGGAATTTAGAGTCCGTCCTAAGCCTGCGATGCGGTGAGGTTTACCATAAACAGGAAGACGGGAAGGACGGGAAGATGAGATCCTATTTTCAAGTGAGGCGTCGCAGACCTGCCTTCAGAATGACAGCGCTGAGTTCGCTGGCAGTCGAGCGAGATGGCAGTGCATCTCTCGATACATGCACCGATAATCTTGCTCGGAACAATCACAAAATCTTCCTGTCTTCCCGTCTTCCTGTGACCTGGCGGTCAGGTTTACCATAAACAGGAAGGCGGGAAGGACGGGAAGATGAGATCCTATTTTCGAGTGAGGCGTCGCAGACCTGCCTTCAGAATGACAGCGCTGAGTTCGCTGGCAGTC
>CBFGRJ010000125.1:0-17994 GCA_965651135.1 uncultured Myxococcales bacterium | reverse complement strand
GCGCACCAAGGCATAAAGCTCGTCCTCGTGCCAGGTCTCGGCGGCGCACTCGGCCACGAGCTGCTGCGCCAAAATGTCGAGCGGTGCCACAGGGAACACGATTTCGTCGAGGCGCCCCTCGTTGACCGCGCGCACGAGCGCCGCGCATTCGACCAGCTCGTCGCGCGTGAGTGGATACAGCCTGCCCTTTGGCGTGGCGAAGCGCGTGTGCCCCGAACGGCCTACCCGCTGGAGGAAGGTGGCAATCGAACGCGGCGACCCCACCTGGCACACGAGCTCGACCGGTCCAATATCGATGCCAAGCTCGAGAGAAGCCGTCGCCACCAGCGCACGCAGCTCTCCTGCACGCAGGCGTCTTTCTACTTTGAGGCGCCGCTCCTTCGAGAGGCTGCCGTGATGGGCGGCCACGGCGCCTTCGCCCAGCCGCTCGGCAAGCAAGTGGGCCAAGCGCTCGGACAACCGTCGAGTGTTGACGAACACCAGCGTGGTACGATGCAGAAGCACCAGCTCGGCGATCTGGTTCACCACCTCGTCCATTTGCTCGTTGGACGCCACCGCCTCCAGTTCCCGATCGGGCAAGCTGATCGCCAAGTCGAGCGCGCGGCGGTGCCCTTCGTCGACGATACGACAGCGCGGCTTGCCCTGCGTGCCAGCCTGCTCTGCGCCAACCAACAGCTCGGCGATTTTGGCGATGGGGCGCTGTGTCGCAGAAAGGCCGATGCGCTGGGGGCGCTCCGGAGCGAGTGCGGCCAGCCGCTCGAGGCTAAGCGCCAGGTGCACCCCGCGTTTGTCGCGGGCCAGGGCATGAATTTCGTCCACGATGACAGTGCGCACGCCCTTGAGGCGCTGCCGGCTGCGATCGGCGGTCAAGAGCAGGTAAAGCGACTCGGGTGTGGTGATCAAAAAGTGAGGCGGCCTTTTCAGCAGCTTGGCTCGTTCCGCAGGCGGCGTATCACCGCTGCGCATCGCCACTCGGAGCTCGGGGATCGGGTAGCCCAGTCGTTCGGCAACCTCTCGCATTTCGGCTAGCGGCCTCTCGAGATTTTCGTGAATGTCCGCCACCAGCGCTTTGAGCGGTGAGACATAGACGACCTCGACGCGGTCATCCTGCCAGTCGCCGTCGCGGGCCTGACAAAACAGGCGGTCGATACAGACCAGAAACGCTGCCAGCGTCTTGCCCGACCCCGTGGGCGCAGCGATCAGCGTGTCTTCGCCGGCTCGGATCGCCGGCCACCCCAAGGCTTGCGCTCCGGTCGGGCCATGGCTGAAGCGCGACTCGAACCACGCCCGCACCACAGGGTGAAACTCGGAGAGCTCTGGCAAGGACGACATGGAGCGGAAAGTATAGGTCACGCGTCTGCCGGCGCTAAGTGGCGAGCCTGATTCGGCAAATATCGAGCGAAAGGGCCGCCGATGCGTGTCTGTGACGGCCAGCGGCCACAGAAAGCACCACGAGCGGTCATTCACCCAGGGCTGGCGCCTGCTAGGAGATGACTAGGCTCAAGCAGCTTGTTTGCCGCGTACACCGTAGTGCTTGCGAGCCCACGCCACGGTTTCGGCGGCCGCCTGATCGCGATCGATGGGTCCTTGCTCGAAGCGGGCGCGAAACTTCTGGTCGTCGATCACGAAGGGCTCCGCCCACTGGTAAAGCATCCGGTCGATCTCGCGGGCCGGCGCTGCAAACCAAGAAGCTGTTTTGAGCAACCAATGAGGCATTTGTGTGATGCGAACCGGCCTACCTAGGTGCGTGGCGAACCGCTCGCTGAGCTGTCGTAGCGTCTCGGCTGGTTGACAGGGCAACATCCAGGGGTGACCGTAGGCGCTGTCATCGGCCGTGCCCAGCACGAACAAGCCGCGCGCTACGTCGGGAATGTAGTGATAAGTATGAATGGCATCCGGATCGACGACGACGCGCGCGGGTTTGCCTTTCATGACCCCCTGCCAGAACTGATCTCCCACGTGTGTCAAGGTTCCGCGCGGACCGTAGAAGTCGGAGGCGCGTCCCATGGTGGCCAGCAAGCGACCTTCTTGATGCGCTAAGAAGAGGGCGTCGCTGGCGCGGGCCCTGACTTCACCGAGTGGAGAGCACGGGATCATGGGTGTGGCTTCGTTCAGCGCTTTGCCATTCGGCTTTCCCAGCGCGTACACGTTGTCGAGCACCACCAGCCGAGCGCCTGCTGCTTCCGCCGCCGCAATCAAGTTGCTCATCATGCGCGGCACCTGCTCGGCCCAGATACGCGAGTCGTACGGTGGGTTCATGCAGTGGTAGATCGTGACCGCACTTCGAGCCGCTTCACGACAGAAGTCCGGGTTCAACGCATCGCCCACCACGACGTCCACGCCGGTTGGCACGCCACCCGATGATCGTTTCGCTATTCGCACGCGTTTACCCGCCTCGAGCAGCAACTCCGCCAGCGGGTAGCCTACCTGGCCGGCACCGAAAATGACGTGCAGCTCCGCATCCATCCCCTCAGCCTAAAGGCGTCCCGCGAGAGACACAAGCCCTGGCAACTTCGGTGGCGGCGCCGAACACGGCGAACCCATGCGACATTCTGCCCCGGACCAGCGCCATCGCACCTATAGGCGCGCGTCATTCCTCGGAGAATGACCCACGACCGAATTGCATGAGTGGCGTGCTCAGAACATCCGCCACGGTGGCTCGTAGTTCTTCAGTTGATGAGTCGAAAAGAAGAGACGCAAGTCGTTGAGCGCGAGGTCCGCACGTGAGTTCGTACCGGCCAAATTGTTCAGTTCCCGTGGATCGACCCGAAGGTCGTACACCTCTTGAGTGTTGCGGCGCAGATCCACGATGGCCTTGTAGCCGTCGGGAAATACCATCGCTTGCATGCGCCGCCCCCCCTCGGCGGCGATGGGCCGTGTGAGCTCCGTCCGTTCGCCGATTAGAAACGGCACCAAGCTTTGCCCCATGAACCAACCAGGGGTTTCTTGGCCAAACAAGTCCAGCAGCGTAGGCCCGAGATCGATGAGGCTTACAGGCACGTCGACCTTGCGTGGCACGATGCCCGGGCCGCGAAAGAGCAACGGAACCCGCAACAACTCCTCGTAGAGCGTGCCGGCGTGGAATCGGGAGTTATGTTCACCGAAGGCTTCGCCGTGGTCAGCGGCGAAGATGAGCAGAGTGCGGTCTTTGAACGCCGGCTTTTCGAGCTCTCGCAGCAAGAGACCCAACTGCGTATCGACGTAGGCCACCTCGCGCAGATAGCGATCGAAGTCGGAGCCTCGAATGCGCTTTGCTCCTCCGCTGGTGTACGGTGCGTGGGGATCGATCCAGTGCATCGCGGCAAACAGGGGCTTCGAACCTTGCTTTCTGAGACGCTGCTCGAGCCGTTTGCGTCCTTTGGCCGCGCTGGTGTAGTGCCCCACCTTGATTTCTTCCGAGAAGCCGCGCCCAATACCGCTGGCTCTGGAGAACGCGTTGAGCGTGCGCATGTTGATCGTGTCCACGCCGGCTTTTCCGAGCAGCGCTGCCAGACGCGGAGTCCTGTCCGACCGCGGCCAAACGGACTTGCCTTGCCTCTCCCAGCTCTCTTTACGACTCGACCAATGAGTGGCCGAATAGTACTTGCCGGTGTAAATGGCCGTAAACGTGGTCGCCGTCGAAGGAGAAGGGCTGCGGGCGAGCACGAAGTTTGCCGAGGCGTCGCGCAATGCGTGCAGGTTTGGCAGCTGATTTCTGTACTGGTCTCCTTCGAGCAGATCGGCGCGCACGGCGTCTGCCGTAATCATGAGCACGATGGGCTGGGCGGGGAAACCCGTACGCGGCGTAGGCGGGACGCTGGGTGCCGCCTCTCGCGATTGATACCAAGGTGAGCTCAAGCGGCGTGATGGCCGAATCTCCTCCGAAAGCGGGTGAAGTCGCGACAGAAAGGGAGCCAGCACCGCGCCAGGCAGACGGAACACATCGCGCCAAGTGCGCGCATCCGGCAACCACACCAGAGTAAAGAGCGACCAAGCACCGAGCACCAACAAGCTCACGGCCATGACCCGTGGTGACATGAGCCGCCGCGGCAAGCGGCGACCCATCAGCCCGGCGCCCAGCAGAGTAGCGGCCACGATCGCCACGTACAGATGAGCACCGGGATAGTTGAGCTCCAAGATGAGATGGTTCAGTACGCCAAGCGCGAGGCCAACGGGCAGACACAGCCAGCCCAGCCTTCGGCGTACCAGCATGGCCGCAGCAAGCGCGACGACCCCGACCATGGCATTTGCAGCTACGACTGCAATCCAATGCCAAGGCAGCGAAGAACCCGCTTGTGCCTGGCGACTGGCAAAGCTGGACAGATCGTCGGCGAGAGTCAGGTCGCCCAGAGCGAGCGCGCCAGCCAACACTACGCAAACGCCGACAACCCTGAAGATGCGCCGCCGACGCCACCGGAAGCTTTGTGCCCAACACCGCGTGCCGAGCCACATGCCAGCCGTACCGATCAGCCCGAGCGCCATCATGTGCCCGGCATCGTAAAAGTGATGCACAACCGCGTGCTTTAGTGACCGCTCGAACGGTGACAGCAAAATGAGAACGGCGTTGACCAGCGCGAGCACACACCATCCGAACCCATGCGCGCCTGCACTACCAAGCCGAACGTCTTCGCGGGCATCGTGGGTGCGTTCCCGAGTGGCCACAGGCGCTCGACTGTAGCCGTTTCATGACGGATGTTAAGCGCGCATCGCGAGAGGGTCGGTTTGGTTCTGTCTCGGGGCGGTGTCAGCGACGAGCTCGGTCCTTCGTCTTGCGTTTTGCACTCGAACTCTTTTTGGCGCTTGGCGCGGCCTCGACCCCGCGCTCGTCGAGCTGTTTGACGAGCTTCTTCGGCGCTTGCGCGCGATAGCTTTCGTCGATCCAGCGCTCGAAGAGGTCGACCGCGGGCACTTGCCCAGGTTCGAGCTCCGCCGTCACCCACCCTGACTTGCCGAGGCCGTACCCCGTGGGCGACGTGAACGGCAGCATGAGCGCAGCCTCCGCAGATTGTGGTAGCTTGCACGAGATACTGAACGGCTCGCCTTCAACGCTCAGGTAGGCGAACGTCTTGTCGTTGACGGCGAGATCGAGGTGGCCCGGCCACGGGCTCTTGGTGTGAGCTCCCGGATAAGTCAGCCCGAAGGCCCGAAGCTTCTTCACGGCGGCATCGCTCGCGTTCTTTCCCTTGGCCATACCCAGCGTCTTAGCCCAGCCTAGCCTAGGCCGATGCTCGCGAAGCGTAGCCGGCCAAAATGTGGAGCAATTATCGCAACTTACAGCATAAGCGCGAGTTTTTCTCCCGGTCACCGATGATTTCTCGTGGGGCGGTCGGTCTCACTCTTCGAGGCTTCGAAGCAATACCGATGACGAGCCTCGACATCTCCACTGACGCAGCCCTGCAGAATCCAGCATGATGACCCCGGAGTCGATGCACGACGTCGCCGATCTCGAGCGCTATCGTCCGCACCTGACCGGACATTGCTACCGAATGCTGGGCTCGGTGTTCGATGCGGACGATGCAGTCCAAGAGACGCTAGTGCGCGCCTGGCGGAACCTGGATGCCTTCGAAGGGCGTTCGGCCCTGAGCTCCTGGCTCTACCGCATTGCCACCAACGTGTGCCTCGATTTTCTGAAGGAGCGCAAGCGACGCCGGCACCCCACCGAAGACGGCCCGCCGGGAAGACTCACGGACGAGCTGCTCCAACATCCCGAGCGCTTGACGCTGCGCCCGCATGACGAGTGGCTCGAACCGGTGCTGGACAGCTTGGCATTGCCGAGCGATACCGACCCACAAGAACACATCGCGCTTAAAGAAAAAACGCGGCTCGCGTTCGTTGCGGCGCTGCAGCGCCTGCCCGGCAAACAGCGCGCAGCGCTGCTGCTGACCGAGGTGCTCGGTTTCTCCGCGGTCGAAGCGGCAGAATGCCTGGAAATGAGCGTGCCAGCACTCAACAGCGCGCTGCAGCGTGCGCGCGCCACCCTGCCCGAGCGCGACCCTGACGCCGGGGCGCTCACAGCAGCGCAGGCCGAGCTCCTAGAGCGCTACGTTCGAGCCTTCGAGACCTACGACATCGAAGCGCTGAAAGCGTTGCTCCACGAGGACGCCAAGCACTGCATGCCGCCTTACAGCCTCTGGTTGTCCGGACCGGAGGACATCGGGCGCTGGATGCTGGGCCCGGGCCATGGTTGCCGAGGCTCACGCCTATTGCCGCTGGAGGTGTCCGGCCTTCCCGGGTTCGCGCAGTATCGGACGCGTCCCGAAGGGGGTCATCGCCCGTGGGCACTCATCGTGCTCGAGCTCTCCGGCGATCGCATCCGGGGCGTCACCAATTTTCTCGATACCGAGCGACTGTTTCCACGCTTCGGACTCCCCAGCGAGCTCCGCTAGTGAGCTTTCATCGCTCTGCCGCGATGATTTTTTCGAGCCCGGTTGGTCTTAGCTTGGAAAGGAGCCCTTTATGTCCATTCAAACTGCCACCCCTTATCTCATTCTCAACGGCCATGCAGAGCGAGCCATCGCTCTCTATAGTCGCGCGCTCGGAGCCCGCACGGAGAGCCTTCAGCGCTTCGGCGAGGTCGATCAGAGTTGCCCCGCGGCGCGGCGTGAGCTCGTGATGCACGCGGCCCTGCGCATCGGTAACGCGCTCGTGATGCTCAGCGATGGACCCGACGAAACCCCGTCGCCGACACGTGGCGGCGCCGTCAGCGTGGCGCTCGATTTCGATGATGCAGCCGAGCTGCGGCGCGTGTTCGACGGCCTCGCCGCTACCGGCAAGCCTATCGTGCCGGTGTTCGACGCCCCCTGGAATGCGGTGTTTGGCGTGGTCGAAGACGAGCTGGGCATCAGCTGGATGCTGAATCACAGTAAGTAGGCCGATCGGTTCGAGGTTTCTTGACGCCAGGCGCGCGATGCAGCTTGACGTCATCGCACGTAAGGACGAACTCCGGGCCCAGCGCCTTCGCGGGGGTGGTCGCACCAGGGCTGAGGGCGCCTGACAACACGCGCTCCAGACAACGCAGCGAAGCGTCCGCTGTGAACGCATAGCCATCCGGCGTGGAGAGCGTTGCGCTGGCGACCGCGCCCGCGGCGTTTCTCGCCTCTCCCCAGACTTCAAAACGGGAGGCGCTCCGCCCGGCTTCGTCCGCTCCCTTCACCGCCCAGCCCGCGAGACGTTTGAGCATGCTTTGAACCAGTGGCTTCGCGAACAGCGGGCGCGAGGCCGCGAGGAGCTTGATGCCCAAGTGCGCGAAGTCTGGGACCGCGACATAGACAGCGATGTTGGCGATACCAGTCGAAACGTGAGCGCTCACGACATCCGCCAGCGGGACCGCGATGCATTGAGCCTCGCGCGATGGGAAGGTCACTCGACGCGCCCGCGATCCGATGGTCACCTCGACGAGCTCGCCACCCGAGCGCACCAGCCCGGTGCGCCCCAGACCTTCTACCCAACCCTTGGTCGTGCCAGGCGAGGGGATGGTCCCCAGCCCAATGAACGCCAGCTCCAGCTCGGTAGCATCCGGCAGCGCCGCATGCAGCATGGCGGCGATACAATCGGTCGGTACCACGTCGAAGCCCACGCCCGGCATGAGGACGACGCCGGCCGCGACAGCCCGCTCGTGGCGCGCGTAGAGCTCCTGGAAGGAGGCCACCTCACCACTGATATCCAGGTAGTGGCAACCCGTCGCGAGACAGGCGTCCAGCATGGGCACCGCCGTAGCAGAAAAGGGGCCGGCCATGTGCAAAACCGCCGTCACTCCGCGCAACGCCTCGCGCAACGTGACCGAATCTTGCAGCTCGAAAACCCGATGCTCCGCACCCAGCTTGCGAGCCAGCGGTTTCAATCTCTCGGCATTGCGTCCGGCCAAGATCGGCTCGAGCCCGCGTTGCATGGCTAGCTCGGCAGTCAGCCTGCCTGTGTAGCCGGTGGCGCCATAAAGCAACCACTGCTGGCCGGATGTGCTCATGGGTGACCTCCGATGTGGGCCCCTTTACCACGGTCATCCGAGCAGACCAATTCGGCTACAATCGCGGCGACCATGGATCCCACGAGCATGCGCAGACTCTTGGCGGCGGGTCAGGTCGGCCCTGCGCAGTTCCGCGCGGCGCTCACCGACAAGGCTCCGAGCGAGCGCGACGGCTGGGTCGACGCCGTGTTTGGGCTCGACGCCTTGCCTGACGATGGCCCCGAGCTGCCGCGCGGCTGCGTCCCGTATCTGCCGAGCCCAGTGCACACTTTGCTGACGATGATCGACATCGTCGGCATGCAGCCGAGCGACGTATTCGTTGACGTGGGCTCCGGTCTAGGCAGGGCCACCACGCTGGTCCATTGCTTGACCGGTGCCGGCGCCATCGGGCTGGAGATTCAGCCGGCGCTCGTCAACGGGTCTCGCGAGCTTGCTGCACGACTGAACGCCACGCGGGTCTCGGTGGTCGAAGGCGACGCAGCGCGCTTCACCCGCACCATGACGATCGGCACCGTGTTCTTCTTGTACTGCCCGTTTGGAGGAGAACGGCTGCACCAGGTCATGCTGGGGCTCGCTGAACTGGCTCGCGTGCGCCGGCTACACGTGTGTAGCCTCGATTTGCCGTTGCCCTCGTGTTCTTGGCTCACCCCGGTATCCTCGGTCGACAACCTCGCCGTGTATCGAAGCCGCGCTTGAGTGCTGATCACCGCTGGGGCTTGTGCTACAGGTCGTCAGCCTATGCTCGTTCCCAACATCGACGAAATCCGGACCAGAACCAGCACTAGCGGGTGGAGACTGAGCTGGCTCTTGGGTATCGGCGCGCTAGTGGTATTGGGGTGCGGGTCGAGCACCCCGGCGGCGGACAATCCGGACGAGAAGCAAGGCGAGTGGAAACCGATCGAAGGGAGCGCCGAGCACGAATGCCTCGACGCAGCCAACCGCGAGCGTGAGCCCATCGCCGATGCTCCGAGTCGGATAGGCCTCAAGCACATTTTGGTGCGACACAGCGAATCGCGCCGCGCGGACCCGAGCATCACGCGAAGCCGAGGCTTGGCTTGTCTAAGGGCGCTCGACGCCATCAAAGCCCTGGAAGCGGGTGGAGCCTGGGATGAGGTCGTCGCCGAATACAGCGATGAAAAAGGTGCTGCCACACGAGGAGGATCACTCGGAAGCGTAGCCCGAGAAGATCTCGATCCGGCGTTCGCCAACGCCGCATTCAACCTGCAGGTCAATGAGCTGAGCTATGTCGTGGAGACTCCCGCAGGGTTCCACGTGATCTTGCGCGTCGAGTAAGCGCAGACTCGCACGAGCATCTACGGGATGGCGACCTGCCCGGTCAACAAGCTGGTATCACCCTGAAGGAACTCGGCTTCGAAGTTGGCTCCTGGCGCGAGCTCGCTGGTCGCCAGGGTGGCGCTAACAGTGGTCGCGGCCGTGGCTTGGACCACCACCTCTTGCTCCGAGATGACATTGCCGTCGAGTCGCAACACCGCCCGAACCGTCTGATCAGGCAGCGTCAGCGTGGCCGCCGCGGTGAGCACGGTATCCGCGCCCGACTCCTGATGCGTCAGCTGCACCGCGCCGTATTCACTCGCCGCGGTAATCTCGCTGAGACCCAGCGTAGCGAAATAGGTATCGCTCCATTGCTTGACTTCGTTCGGCGTCATCGAGGCGCGATCCCAAAACTCCGGTGTCACGCCATGCCACAGCTCGATCGTAGGCCGGAGCCACTCGCTGCTGTCGTTGATGTCGATGGACAGGCTTTGGGTCCCGAATGTCCACAACTTCAGGCCGGGGGTCTGCACGTTGTCCGACACGCGTAGAACGCCCATGTGCTCGTCCTCGTTGAGCAACCCCGAGTAGTTCGCGCTGTACTTGGGGTTGGCGAATCCCGTGCCCTGGTCGACCCAGTTTTCGAAATGGGACAGGTTGTTCCAACGGAACACCTCGTCGGCTACCCGTTCTTCGGCGTCACCAAACCAACTCCACGAGCTTTCCAGCAGGTGCACCTGGTCCATGGCTGCCACGATCCGGGTATTCAGCGGAATCGCCGTTTCTCCCGGGGTGGAGCCGGGCGCTAGCGTCGTCACCGTCCAATACTCGAACTGGGGAACCGCACTATTTCGGGTGTTGGTGAGCTTCGTATCGATGTCCAGGCTGGCGCGGCCCGCTCGCAAGGTCACGTCCACTTCGACCAAGATGTCGGTGCGGCCAACGTCGTAGGCGTCGGGAACCCCTTCGACCAGCTCCAAGTCGTCTTGCCTCGACATGCGCACCGTGATCGCTTCTGCGCTTTCACTCACCACTTCGAGGGTATAGGGCTGATTCCAATACTTACCGTGCTCGGGCTCGGGAAAGCTCGGGAAGATGCCGCCAAAGACCACGAGGTAGTCGTAGTAGAAGATGTCTTCGTACATGAGGTACGGCGTACCCAGTGGGTTCTGATACAAGAGCTCCCGCCCTGTCGGCTTGTGCACGATGCTCAAAACACGCCCCCCGTAGTCCGGCAGCAGAGTCACCTTCAGGTAGCCATTTTCGAGCACCACGGTGTCGAACGTGGTGCTGGTAGCTTGCATCGCTGCGTTCTCCGCGCCGTTCCACACGAAGCTATCGGCTGCTTCGATCGGGAAATGTCGAAACGTATAGGTCGACTCGGTACGGATGACCGTATCACCGGTGCCGCCACCGCCAGTACCGCCGACACCACCACTTCCCGTAGCGACCCCGCTCGTCGCGGCGCCCCCTACACCCGTGGTAGAAGCGCCCGAGCCGTTGCCACCTGCCCCGACGTTGGCAGTACCGACCCCGCCATTCGTCGTCGCCGCCGCGCCCGCGGTGCTCGTCGAGCTCGTCGTGCCGCCCACCCCGTTCGTGGCATCGACACCCACGCCGCCACTGCTAGTGGCACCACCGGTGGTCGCCTGGCCCCCTGTATTGGCGGGACTGTCCCCTCCGCCACCGTTGCTGCTACAAGCCAGGCTCGCCAGCAGAGCCAAGACACAGAATGCCCGCTCGTTCGCAACGAATGCCCATGCGTCGTGTGATTGAAAGCTGCCCATGCTCACTCCTCGCTACCTCGCAACTTGCCCGCGCAAATTGCACCACTGATGCTGTGGCCGCCGCCTTCACGACTGCACCGTAGCCGCCGCTTTAGCGCACCGAGCGCATAAATCCAGAATTCTTTGCCTGGAGCTCACACCGTGAGTGAATTGGAATCGTTACTGATGCAACCACAGCGCTCCTCGGCACTGCTACCATCCTCAATCACCTGGTGGCCGGTCTCGTGAGAGCCGCTCGAGGCCCACGACGCGGTAGCCGCTGGTTCGCCAGCGCAGATGCACGCGCAGCACGCGATACTCGGGCCTACCAGCGGCTCCGGTTCGCAGATCGACCATGAGGTAGCTCACGCCGGGAGGCAAAGGCTGACACACTCGAGAACCCTGCGCCTCGATGACTCCCAGATCGACTCGACGGCCTTGTCCGTCCCACCCGAGCGACCAGTAGCGCCGCTGCGAATACTCGAGCAAATGGCTAGCCAGCGCCAGGTCATCCAGGCACAGCTGCTGGGCCAATTCGCGCACGGGCTGCCGCGTGAGTGAAGACGACGCCGCGAGCACTCGAGGCCGCGTGAGTGGGCTCAGCCGCTCGAGGTAGGCCTTCAAGATCTTGTCGCGTCGTTCGATCAAAAGGTTCGCCAGCAGCGCTTCGAGGCGCTTGCTCAAGCGCGCCTGGCTCACGGCGGCGGCAACGTGCTCGTCCGAGAAGCGAGCAATGATCCGCGCCATCCACGCCGCATCGCGATCGCTCATTCTGCCAAAAGCTGGGTTGGGGTAACCCGGCTGCCAGGCCTCCGGATCGAATCGCTCCCCGTCGAAGTAGCCGAACACTGGCCCCGAGGCTCCGAAGCGTGCCCGATCCCAGGGGCGCTCCCGAAGACCGAGTGTGAGCCAATCGACCGGCACATCGTGAAAATCGAAATAGTTCGAGTGTCCGATCCGACGCCCCAAGCTCGGGGGGTCCCAAATGCTGCCGAGGGAATCACCGAAGTCGATCACATAGTGCCGAACATAGCCGTGTCCTGGCTGTGTCTCGATCCATGACGCCAACGTATTCTGTTCACGTGAGTCGAAATGGTGGATCCAAGCGGCCAGAAGGCGCATGCCACGCAGCTCCCGCCGTTCTTGGTGTTCGACCACGTCATTGGGGTCGTCGCTCCGTGTACCCTGATATTGCCAAGGACCAAGCGGCTTTCCTTCGACGAACAAGCTGGCCAGGGCACGATAACGGCCGTCGGCCAGCCTCACACCGCTTCGCAAGACACGCTCGACATGATCACGCTCGAGCGGAATGTCGTCGCCGTCGCGATTTTCGCTGGTTGCTCTCGGCGCAATCTCCAGAATCTTCGCGTCGAAAAACACGATGCGATTGCAGGGCACGAAATAACCCGCTGCATGGTACAAAAGGGCCCCCAATACGTCTGCCGACGTCGCCCTCGGGCCTTGCACCACGCCGTCGAACTTCAATAGATAGTTCTGGCCGCTCTCTGTCTCGATGATGAACCCCGGGTTGGCTCCGTTGGGTTTGGCGGCCGTCACCCACCAGCGCTCATCGGGGTTCGGAGGTGGTGCTTGACACGGCCCGTCCGCCACCTGCTCGGCGCTCATGGCAAAGGCCCCGATGCGGTTGGTAAACCAGCTCGAGTCCGGCACCTCGTCCCACGCGTTGACGTTCGCCGCTTCGCCGGCCGGATCGACGGCGAAGAATCGAGTGATCGGGCGAAACACCAGCTGGTCCGCGCCATCCCAGGCGAGACCGGAGTACGACTCTTCAGGCTTCGGCGCAAACGGATGTCTATCATCGTCGTGCCACAGCGGTGGTTCATCTGGAAACTGGTGAACCACAGAACCGCAGCCGCAGCACGCGCTGCAGACCGCACCGAGCACCAGCGCCCGACTCAACCGTTCATAGCCCGGTGCTGCTACCGAAGACCAGCCGAACATTGTCGATTCCATGCCCTTCGCCGAAGGTTCGAGTGCCAACGCCTATCAGCGCTTCGAAAGGGCCCTCGCGCGATTCGATGCTGCTCACCCCCAGACTGATGGAGCTTCGCAAGTCGTCGAAGTCGAAGCCGCTCAGGTGCTTGCCGAACACGTTACCTACGTCGTACGAGAGTACGCCGTCGATCCACACCCAAATGGGCCAATGATACGAAAGGCGGCCGACGATGGAGCTGCGGTCCATCAGGCGACCGTCGAGAAAACCGCGCATCGGTCCCGAGCCACCCAGCTGCACCAGTTCCGTAAACGGGATCGCTCCACCGGGCCGCACCGGATCGACGAAATCGGCGATCAGGGACAACCCCACGACGCGCTGCAGACCGGTAAGGTCGATGTATCCGCCGAGCGTGGCGCCGTATCGGACCCAATTGTAGCGCTTTGCCTCGGCGCCCGAGACCGGCGGGCGCTCGTCGATACCAACCGAGTGGTGACCTCTGACCGCCAACCGCACACCAGAGCCCGGGGACGGAAAGTGATCGCTGGCCTCGGGTAGGTCAGGAGGATTGCGCAATGGCCGCGAATCCAGCACCAAGGCGAGCTCGGTGCTCACCACATCGTAGCCCGACAGCCCGAGCGGTTCCGGATATGCTCCAGCCTCGATCTTATCGGCCAAGCTGGCGTCAGAGCAGCAACCGATGCCAGCATCGAAGCTGACGCTGCGCAGTCCCGTTTGCAAGAACGCACTGCTCGAGTGCCACCCCTCCGCGTAGTAATAAAGCTGCGCAGATCGCCAGGTCGACCGATAGCGCCCGAGATCGCTATCGCGAGAATGCGGCCCCACGCCGTGAAAGACCCAGTCGGGCCGTTGCAGAAAGCGCGCTTCTACGCCCAACTCGTGGCCCGGTGCCGGATAGATACGATCGGCAAGGCGCCCCAGCCACCAATCCGAACCGCCCCAGCCAATTTGCGCTCGAAAGTCGTTCTGCTCGACCAATAGGTCATTGAAAAAAAAGTACGCGCCAATGCTCGGTCGAAAGCCGAAATCCAAGAGCGTGGTCGGCACCAGCCCGACGCGGCTGTACGTGCCAAAGGTGAACATCCGGTGCAAGATCACGGGTACCTCGGCGCGCTCCGCTTCGGTCACCACGAAGCCCAGCGGGCGCCGCACCACGTACTCACTCAACAGATAGGCAGGAAACAGCGCGATCCGTGGGACCCACAGCAAGACTTCGCTGGCGCTGGGAGGGGGCTCGGGACGGCCGTCGTAGTCGGGCCGCTCGCGTTCGACATCGGGAGGCAGAGGTTCGTCTGGCGGACGAGGTGCACCATAGCGCCGCGCCCTGTCCATCTCGGGACGTTCGTCAGCTGGCGCATCCGGCCGCGCCGGCGTATCGGACACGTAGGCCGACAGCGGCGCTGACTGCAAGCACAGCACCAGCGTCAGCGGGGCGGCCCTCGGCACTTGCCGCCTACTGAATTCGCTGATCGACATCGACCACGGGTGACCTCGCCCTGCAGATCTCGAGCCAAAGGGCATTCTCCACATCCAGGGCCGGGCACGGTAGCAGAGCTTCGACGCCCGCGCGCTTGCCATCGTGCGAGAGACTTCGCGAGGGGACGTCGCCATGGAGCTTCATTGCCTCGCCTGACTGTCGGCGCTTGCACGCAGGCCAACGCGAGAAAGCCAGCGACTCAGCCCGGCGACACTCGCTTCCAGCGTCCCCCCCTGGACAAATTATGTCACAGCGCACTCGTGCCAACTCACTATGCGCTATGAGCGATTTGTGTCAAGGCGCTAGCGCTAGCGCGAGCGGTCGCAAGGCCGAAAGCCGGGCACCAGCAATGAGGTGGTGCTAGGGTGCCGACAAACTGCCGGTGTCGCCGCTCGTCGAAATTCCCTTATTGCTACTCGCAGGCACGATTGCCGGGATCATCAATACGCTTGCAGGGGGTGGCTCGTTCATCACGCTGCCCGCTTTGATCGCCTTGGGGTTGAGCCCGGCCCTGGCCAATGGCACCAACCGGATCGCCGTCGTGATTCAAGCGGTGGTCGGTGCGGGAGTGTTCCATCATTCCGTCCAGGTCGACTACCGCTGGGTGCGCCTCCTGGCTCCACCGCTGATCGCGGGCTCTGTGGTGGGGGCCTTCGTGGCGACCAAGCTCGAGCCTCAACATTTCGAGGCAGCGTTCGGCGCACTCTTGATCTCCATGGGAGCTCTCACTCTGCTCAAGTCGCGGCTCTTTCGAACCACCCCGCGGGGGGCTCCCTCCTCACCGCTGGTGGTGGTGCCCGTGTTCGTGGTCATTGGCTTGTTGGGCGGCTTCATCCAGGCGGGCATCGGCATCTTGCTGGTGAGTGCCATGGTGTTGCTGTTGAAGGTCGACGCGCTGACAGCCAACAGCATCAAGCTATTGCTGGTTCTGTTGCTCACCGTGCCGGCGCTCGTGGTGTTCATCGTGCAGGGACAGGTCGAATTCGTGACCGGACTGACTTTGAGCGTAGGCAATGCCGCCGGTGCGTGGCTCGGTGTGCGCCTTGCACTGCAGATCCCGAATTGGCTGGTGCTGGTGCTCATAGGCTGCATGGCCACCGTGACCGGCTTGGTTCTCCTGTTCTGACGCCCCCGAATGTTTCGGGCGCGTTGCACGAGTTCCCGGTCCACCACGGCTCGCCCCAAAAAAGCCGAGACAAGCCGAGTGAAACTCGCTATGGCGAACTCTAGAGAGCACCAGGAGCAGCACATGGCCAAGGTCGTCTACTTTCGGTTGGGCCGCAGCGTACGGCCCGGTGGAGAACCGGGCGCGGAAATCGTCGAATGGGCAAGCGGTGGCTGGAAACAAAAGCGCGATCAAGCAGCAGCACCCGTCACGCTTTCGCTCGAGGCGCTGACAGAAGAACCCGGTTTCGTCTCCGTGGTCCCGTACATCGATCCAGTCACCATGGGGAGCTCTTACTCACCCCACTACATCGCGTTTTACAAATAGCGCCCGCGCGTCAGCCCAAGTCTTCGACTAGTGCCGCGCGCTGTTCGTCACTCAAGAGCGTCTCGACGGTGAGCGATGGATGATCGACCCCAACCGCCAGGGGTTCACCTGACGGGATCTTGAACTTCAGATACTGGACGGACGACAGGCGATCTTCGCCAATTTGCGTGCGATCGTAGCTCGCTCGCACCACGTCACCTTCACTCGTCCTGATGTAGAGATGCTCGGGGAGCGTGAGCCACTCTTTGAGCTTGCGTGCGCGAGTCTCGGGATCGTCGATTTCGATGAGCAGTGTACAGCCCAACTCGCGCTCGTCACCCAGTAGATCGTTGTAGGTGTCGAGCTCGTGCTGGATATCCCTATCCCTCACGATGCGCTCGGCGCGCATCATTTCTTGGACCTGATAACGAATGGTTTCAGTGTTTTCGAACAAGAAATTGAGACAATCGCCGACCAAGATTCGACGTGGGCGTTTGACTTCCATGACGCGCCGTCGAACCTGTTCGCGTTGATCATTATAGGTTTGGTAGTCGACGATTTCAGCCCTGGTGACCTTGCGCATGCTAATACCGCTCCTGACCTACTCGGCCGCTTGGCTTTCGCTGGCGCCTTGGGTTTCTTCTTGTTCGTTCTTGCGATTCTCGTACGCCCTGGCCAAGAGTGACATGGGGTGAATCGGTCGTTGACCGGCATGCTGCTCGAATTGCAGTGCGGCCAGCGGGCAATCCGTCACCCAAGTTTCGGCTTCGTGGCTTCGCATGCCGTCGAAAGCCTTCTTTCCAAGGCGCTGAGAGGGCACGAACCCCTCTACGCGCATGGCGTAGGTACCATCGTGCCCGCAGCACTCCATGACCGTGTCGATTTGCGCGCCGGCTTTTCGGATCAAGTCGCGCCCTTTGAAACCCACACCCTGGGCACGCAAATGACAAGGTGCATGGTACGCAACCTTCTCCGGCACCTCTCCGAAATCGGAGTCGAAGCGGGCTTCATTGCGGATGGACCACAAATACTCGCTCGGGTCGAAAACCGCCTGAGCTACCTTGCGCGCCCGCTCGCGATCTTCGGAGCGCGCCAAGGTGGGGTACTCCATGCGCAGCATCATGGAACAGGTGGGATTGATCGCCACGACCTTGGCACCTCGGTCGACGTAAGGCTCTAGATGGTCGAGATTGTTGCGAATGCGCTGCTCGAGCGCTTCGATGTCGCCGCGTTCCCAGGCAGGCATACCGCAGCAGCTCAGGCCCGCCTCGCAACGGATGTCGATACCGTTTTGCTGATAAACTCGCACGGTGTCCTTGCCGATCTGGGGCTCGTTGTGCTGCACGTAGCAGGTCTGAAACAGCACCACCTCGCCGCCAGGTTGCTCGGCAATCAACCCTTGTTCTTTGGCCCAAGACTCGAAGCTGCGGCTGGCAAAATCGGGCAATAGCTTGTCCCGGTGCACTCCAAGCACCTTTTCCATGAACCAACGGTGCAGCTCGACCCGGTTCATGACATTGGCCATGCCGAAGCTCGCTCGAGCCAAGCCACCCGCAAGGTCCGGATCACCGAGCACCTTGTCCTGCAGAGCCACGCCCTCGCGCCGTGCCCTTTGGGCGTGATACCGGTGCACGAGTTTTGGAAAATCGAGCTGAAATTCGTGCCCGTCCCGCGGCGTATAAGGACACTGCACCTCGCAGAGCTTGCACTGGAAACACTGGTGCATCACGAGGTCGGTCTGCGCCGCCGTCAGCTTGCGAACATCCCCGTCGTGCTCGCGATCGATCAGATCGAACAGGGTTGGGAACGCGTCGCAATACTTGAAGCACATGCGACAGCCGTGGCACACCTCGAAGACCCGGGTGATCTCCTTCTGGAGTAGTGCCGGGTCCCAATACTTCGGCTCGGAGGGATCGTAACAGAGCCCGTCGGTAGGCTGATAAGATATTGCCTTGTGTTCGGCCATCACATCCCTCTCGTCTCTGCGGTGCTACTCCGAATCTGCACCGCTATTTACTAGGTGGCTGGCGTGCCAGCGCCACGTACAGGGCGCCCGTGACAGGGCGCCCCATCGCGCGCTGGCACTCGAGC
>CBFGRJ010000124.1:0-18009 GCA_965651135.1 uncultured Myxococcales bacterium | reverse complement strand
AACATACGCCATACTGAACGCATGTCAAGCTCACAAAGTGTCCACAGGCCCTTAGCCGAGGGGTATTCTTGTCGTCCAGGCTCGTCATGGCACGCTGGTCCAGTTTCGCTTGTGCCCTGCTCGCCCTTGGGCTCATGCGCGACGCGAGCTGCGCTTCGCCTCCGCCGGCACGAACGGGTGGCGTCGACTATGGAAGCGCAGAGGCCGAGCATGGCCGGGCGCAGATCGTCCATATGAGCAGAGGGGCCGTCGTCGTCGCGGAACGACCGCTTGGGCGTTCGCTGCGCGGTGACTTCGAACCACCGGACATGCTCCTGCTCGCCTACAACCGAGATTGGATCGAAACGCTGCGCGCGGTCGTGTCCGCTGCCGAGGGTCAGGCCAGGGTCGGCCTCTTGGTGACCCCAAGTGAGGTCTCGCACCTCGGGCAAAGCGGTCTCGGCAATCCCCCTCACGTGGACGTTCTGCGCACGGCGCTCGATTCACCTTGGATCCGCGACTATGGCCCCATCGAAACCTATGACGATGTATTCGGCGCCGTTTGGCTCGACTACGACTACACCTGGAGTCGGCCAGCCGACGATCGATTGCCTCGCTGGCTGGCGCGAGTGTTGCGCACACGCTTGGAAGCTTCGACGTTCGTGCTCGACGGCGGCGCCATCATCAGCAACGGCCAGGGGTTGTGTGCGCTGACGACGACCAGTCTCGCCGACAGCGGCCTCACGCTCGAGCGCGACGCCGAGCTGGCTCGCTTTCTCGCGGGTCTCGGCTGCGCCGTAACCGCCGTGCTGCCACAAGTTCCAGGCGAGCGCACGGGTCACGCGGACATGATCGGTCAGTTCTTGTCACCCGAGCACGTCATGGTGGCCGAGCTCGATGCGCGGATTCACCCAGAGACCGCAGCACGCCTGGATGAAACTGCCGAGCAGCTCTTGGCTGCGGCGGGAATGGCCAATCAACCGCTCGAGGTCAGTCGAGTGCCCATAGCGGTAGACGGGAACCGCTTCTATTCCTACGTCAACGCCACCAGGCTTCGCTCGCGCCTTTTGGTGCCGAAGTTCAGCTTCGTCCCAGAGACCGTGGAGCAAACGGCCTATCGAGCATTGCGTGTCGCGTTGCCCGCAGTGGAGCTCGTGGCGATCGATGCGGACAAGCTCATCAACCACGGTGGTGCGCTACATTGTCTCACTCTGGGCCTCGGGTCCTCCGAGCGCCGTCAACGCGGCCCCGCTGCCAAGCGCATGAGAAAGCGCCGTGGCTAGTCGCCTTCGCTCTCGGAAAGTGCGCGCCTCAAGCGCGTGATGAGAGGCATGATCTCGGCGCGCCGCAGCTTGTAGAGCGTGCGATTCGCCACCAGTACGCTGGAGATATCGCAAATATGCTCGCGAACCACCAAATTGTTCTCCGCCAGCGTGGCACCCGACTCGACCAGGTCGACGATCACGTCGCTCAAACCGACCAACGGCGCGAGCTCGACCGAGCCGCCCACGTAGATGACCTCTACCTGCATGCCCTTCTTGGCGAAATGCTCCGCGGCAATACGCGGGAACTTTGTCGCGACGCGTGGCACGCCCGTGGGCTCCGGGGCCCCCGCGGGTGCGGCCACGACCATCCGACATTGCCCAATCCCGAGCTCGATCGGCTGATACAGATCGTACGCGCGCTCCAAGAGCACATCCCGGCCGCTGACACCCAGATCGGCGACGCCATATTCGACGTAGGTGGGCACGTCGTCAGGCTTGAGCAGCAAGAAGCGTAGCGACCCATCTTGGGTCTCACGGATCAGTCGGCGCTCCTCGGCCAGCAAATCTCGAGTATCGATACCCGCCCGCTCGAGGAGTGGAGCTAGACCTTTGACGACGCGACCCTTGGGGATCGCCAGCGTGAGTGTATTCATGGAACGCTGGATTCTAGCCTGATGCGCTCGATGTCGGCACCGACGCCCGCTAGTTTTGTTTCGATTCGTTCATAGCCACGATCGAGATGATACACGCGGCGGACAATCGTCTCGCCGTCTGCGACCAGGCCCGCGATGACCAGCGATGCGCTTGCCCTGAGGTCGGTGGCCATGACCGAAGCAGCAGAGAGGTGCTCGACGCCGGCGACGATCGCTACATTGTTGCGAATTTCGATGTGCGCCCCCATGCGGTGCATCTCCGGCACGTGCATGAAACGATTCTCGAAGATGGTTTCCGTCAGCACGCTTCGCCCAGCCGCTACGCTCATCAGCGCCATGAACTGCGCCTGCATGTCGGTCGGAAACCCCGGGTGAGGCGCCGTGGTGACGTCCACCGGCCTGATCGGCCCTTGACGGACGACCCGCACATGCTCGCCCTCTCGCTCGATCACCAGCCCTGCTAGGCGGAATTTGTCGATCACCGGCTCCAAGTCATCGAGAGGCGCGTGTTCTAGAAGCACATCGCCTCCCGCTGCGCCCACTGCTGCGATGAACGTACCGGCCTCGATACGGTCGGCGATGATCGCGTGGTCGAACGGATCGAGCTCGTCTTTGCCCTGCACGTGGATGATCGCCGTGCCAGCTCCTTCGACGCTTGCGCCCATCTTGTTCAGGACTCGTCCGAGCTCCTCCACCTCGGGTTCTCGCGCGCAGTTGACCAAGGTGGTACGCCCCTTGGCGAGAGCGGCCGCCATCAAAAGGTTCTCGGTGCCGCCCACGGTGGGCATGTCGAACACGACCTCCGCTCCGGTGAGGCGACCCGCTTCGGCAACGATGTAGCCATGTTCGACGTTGATGCGAGCTCCCAAGCGCTCCAAACCCTTGAGGTGCTGATCGACCGGGCGTGCACCAATGGCGCAGCCCCCGGGCAACGACACCTTGGCGCGCCCATAACGGGCCAGTAGTGGACCGAGCACGAGCACACTGGCGCGCATTTGCCTTACGAGCTCGTAAGGCGCCTCCGGACGCAACGCACCCGTCACTTCGCTCACCTGCACCACCGGCGTATCCACCGTCACGTCACGCCCCAGAAATCGCAGCAGCGCAGCGGTGGTATTGATATCCCGGAGGCCAGGCACGTTTCGCAAGCGACTAGCACCATCCGAAAGCAGCGTGGCGCACAGGATGGGCAAGGCCGCGTTTTTGGCACCTCCAACGCGGATTGCTCCGGAAAGCTGCCGACGGCCACGAATTTTGATGGCGTCCATAGTCTCGAGCGCTGGGGGATTACGTCGTCCCCGAGGGTCGTGCAACCCACCATGCCCAGCGCCAGGGATCTGGGCAAGAAAACGGCCCTCAGGTCGAACCCGCTCCCCTTAGGCGTCCCGCCAAAGACGAGCGGCGCCACCTTTTTTACCCACTCGTGCGCAGGGCCCATTACGCTGCAGTGGCCATGCGGCGAATCGTCATCCACTCCGTGGCGTGGGCAGCTTGGCTGTTGGCGATGCCGGCGGCAGCGCAGCCTTTGGTTTCGCCACAAGACCTGCGGAACTTCTCGCCGCCCACCGATCCGCAATCGAGCTTGTACCTCGAAAAGCCCACGACCGAAGGCGAGGGCGCGTACAACGTAGGCGTCTGGTTTTCATACGCCAACCAATTACTCGTGCTCGAGTCACCGACCGGTGACGTGGCCCGGCCGTTGTCACACCAATTCTCGGTGGACTACGTCGCTTCACTGGGCTTTACCGATCGCGTCAGTGTGGGGCTCGCGCTGCCAACGGTGGTCTATCAGTCCGGTGCCGAAGAAGCCTGGATAGCCGACGGCGGCGAGCTCCCTCGCACGGCAATCGGCGACTTGCGCGCGGACATCAAAGCCACGCTGCTCGAACCGGGCACGCTCGGCACGTTGGCATTGGCTGGGCTGCTCAGAGGCACGCTGCCCACCTCGGGAGAGTTTTCCTACGTAGGGCATGAGTCGAGCACCGGCGAGGTGAGATTGCTGGCGGAGCTCTCGTTCGTCACGACGAAACTCCAAGCTACGGCAGGCATCCGCTTCCGAGACGAGATCACGGTACTGGATGAGGTGCTGAGCTCGGACCTGCCCTGGGGTGCTGCCGCGTTGTGGACGGTGGCAGGCGGAGCCCAACAGCCGGCGCGCTGGGTTCTGGCAGCCGAGGCGCACGGTTCGGTGGGTCTCGAGCCCCGCTTCGCCGCCGAAGTAGCGTCGCCACTTTTGGCGGGCCTGTCTCTCAGAATGCTGGCGAAGGACTGGTCATTGCTCGCGGGAGCCGAAACCGGTCTCAACGAGGGCCTGGGCGCTCCGCGCGTGCGCGCCGTACTCTCCGCAGGCTACGCCCCTCGCATCGAGGACGCTGACCAAGACGGCCTGGAAGATCACGTCGATCAGTGCCCCTTCGTTGCGGAAGACGCCGATGGATTTCAAGACGGCGACGGGTGTCCCGAAGTGGACAACGACGGCGATGCCGTGTCGGACACCGATGACCGCTGCCCGAAGGAGCTCGAAGACCATGACGGTTTTCAGGACGAAGACGGCTGCCCCGATCCCGACAACGACGGCGATGGAATCCCCGACGTGAGCGATGCCTGCCCACGAGAGCGCGGCGTAGCCTCGGACGCCCCGAAGTATCATGGCTGCCCCGCCGTGGACAGCGATGGCGACGGGGTGTTCGACGACAAGGACCGCTGCCTGCGCAAGCCGGAGGACAGGGACGGGTTCAAAGACGATGACGGCTGCCCCGATCCCGACAACGATGGTGATCGCATCCCGGATGCGAGCGACGCCTGTCCCGATCAACGGGGTCCGCGCCGCTCCGATCCGAAGCTGAACGGCTGCCCCAACCCCGACCGGGACCGCGACACCTTCGATGCGGCGGTGGACCGCTGCCCGAAACAACCGGAGGATTTCGACGGCTTCGAAGACGACGACGGCTGCCCGGACCCAGGTGAAGATGGCCAACCCCTGATCGAGGTGGTCAAGGGAACCGGCGGGCCGAGCATCCGCTTGAGCCGACCCATCGAGTTTTCCATGACGGATGGCGGCGTCGAGATCGCACCCGGCAGCCTGCCGTTGCTGCGCGCCATTGCCGCCGAGATGAACCGCCACCCCCGCTGGGTCGTGCTGGTCGGCGTGCGGCCAGGCAAAGGCCCCGAAGCGGAACAGCTGGCGCTCAACCAGTCGTTTGCCGTGGTCTTTGCCCTACGCCATCTGACGCACCGAGACGACGTTGCAGAATCCGTCAGTTTCGAAGCGGTGAAAGCTCTGGACCAAGCCGAACGGCTCGGACTCGGTCTGATGGTACTGGCGGCAGACGAGCCCAAGCGTCGGGGGCAGCAGCAGTGAACACTTGCCGGCGGATGTCGTGGCTCGCGCTCGGGTGCGTGCTGCTTGCCCAGACGGCTCAGGCTCAGAGCTCGACCGGCAGCGGCGCCGAGACGAAATCAGCGGACGCTCTCAGCCTCAAGCAGCGCTCGGGTGCCGCCGTGGCACAGCGCTGGTTGTCTTCGGACGACGATGCCGAGCGCGAACGCGCCCTCAAACGATTGGGCATCGCTTCCGACGCGCAGAGCATCGAGCTCTTGATCCGGTCCGTGCAACCCGATGGCCAGGCCCGCACACCGCGGCTCCGATTGGTGGCGCTGCGCAGCCTCTCGAACTTTCTCGAGGACGCATCCGTTCGACGCGCGCTGGTTACCTTGATGAGCGGCGTGGGGCAGCCACCGGAGGCCGGCGCCGACCCACTCGAAGCACTGGTTCGCGAGAGCGCCGCCATGGCCCTAGCAGCGAGCGGCCGCGAGGACGCCTTGACCATCTTGAGCAAATCGCTGCGCCAGGGGGGACCTACGGGGCGAGCCGCCGTGCGCGCGCTGAGCGCCCATCCACCAAAGTCCATCAAAACACTGCTCGTTTCACCCGCGGCGGCGTCCGTCAATTTGATCGAAGTGCTGGGCGCGCTCCACGATCAGCGCGCCTTTCATGCGCTGCGCAGCTACGTGACCCAGGGTACGCCGGAGGTACGGGCTGCCGCAACGCTCGTGCTCACCGAGATGGGACACCTGGAGACCGTCCTGCTCGCACGCCACTGGTTGAAGACCCCGAGCTCGGAGCCCGTTCAGAGGCTCGCCGCCGTTCGCGTTCTCGCCATGACGCGTGCCGATGACGCAGCCAAGCACTTGGAGCCGCTACTGCTGAAGACATCGCAGCGCTCGCGCGCGGTGCGGCTTGCCTATGAAATGCCCAACCCTAGCTTCGTCCCGGCGCTCACGTCGGCGCTGAAACACGCCGGTGCAACGCAGTATCGGCGCATGCTTGCAGCCCTGGGCCGCGCCGGAGGTTCCGACGCCGCGAAGACCTTGGAGCGAGAGCTGCAGAACGGGGCGTACGCCTCCGAAGCCGCCTATGCGCTCGCGCTGGCTCCGGGAGCAGACGCCGCGCGCGTTCTCGAGCGAGGGCTGGCAATCGAGCGCACGCGACGTCTGTGCATCAGAGCGCTGATCCTGCGCGCGCTTTCGCTGGGGGAACGCCCAGAAAGGCTGATCGAAGAGCTGCGCGCCATGTTGCGTCGCAAGGGCGAAAGCGACCGAGCGGCCGGAGCCTTTGGCTTGAGCGCGCTCGGCGCACCCGAGGCGCCCGAGCTGCTTGCGTCCACGGATCGCGATGTGGTCTTGGCGGCAGCGCGCGGAGCTTATCGCGGTGCCGCCGCGCTCGCCGCTGCTCGACGGCTGGTCACCGAGCAGGACAAGAACTTGAGTCTGGCGCTATCGATATCGCTCATTAGCCCAGAAGCGCGGGCACTCGTGCCCAGCTCGAAGCTTCGGGAGCTGGTGCAGACGCAGAGCGCGGCCGCAAGCCTAGCCGCTCGCGCCTTGGGGTCCCGGCTGGTCAGCGCCGACGATCCCTTTGCCCGGGAGCTTGCTCGGAGTCACAGCAGAGAGTTGCGCGCCGAATTCGCGCTCGGCCTTGGGGAGGCAGCGGCACCCGCAGCTCTTGGTCTGTTGAGCCAAGCCTACGCTTTCGAGACCGATCCCATCGTGCGACGCGCGATCATCGGCGCCGCAAGTCGTCGAAAAGAGCCCACCAGGCTCAGGCTCTTGCAGCTCGCGCGCAAGCTCGACCCTGATCAACAGGTGCGACAGCTGGCCTGGCTGGCGATGACCGGGCACGAGCTCGCGTCGCGACCGCCCGGTCGACAGACGCTTTGGCTCGACATAGACGGTATTGCGGCGCTGGGGGCGCAGCGACCTCCGGTCGTGGTACAGACGGCCATGGGTCACACGCTCGTCGCGTTTCCCGATCCTGACGGATTCGTGGGCCTGGGCGGGATGGATGCGGGGGAGCTCAGCTATGTGCTTGCGGAGCGCGCCGACTGAGGCAAGGCTGTTCGCACGGGCTCGACGCCCGTGCCTTGCATTCCAAGGCGATCGTGTTTCCCATGCCCCCGAAGAATCATCAGTCAGAACTCCCCCTCGAAGGCGAGCTCGGCCCGCCCGAACCGGCGATCCCCTCCGGCGACGGCTCCGCTCATAGCTCGGACGAGCTGAGCTTCGAAGCCGCCGTGGAGCGACTCAGCCACATTGTCACACAGCTCGAGTCGGACCATTTGCCACTCGAGGAATCCCTCAAGCTTTTCGAAGAAGGCATTCGCTTGGCGAGAAAGTCACAAGTGCGCTTGGAAAGCGCCGAGCGCAAGGTGCAAGAGCTGTTGAGCTTCGATGAGCGTGGCAATCCAATCGTCGAAGAGCTCGACCCGGAATAAGGCGGCATTGTCCATGTCGCGCGCCCAGGTTGGCACGGCCGCTGCCTTGATTATCGGGAACGAGCTTCTGAGCGGCAAAGTCCGCGACGAGAACCTCGACAGTCTGGCGCGCACCTTGCGAGCTCTAGGTATTCGCCTTTGTCGTGCCGTCTTTTTGGAAGATGACTTGGCGAGCATCGCCCGAGAAATCGACACTCTTAGCCACAGCTACGATGTCGTATTCACCAGCGGCGGAGTTGGACCGACCCACGACGACGTGACCATCGACGCGGTAGCGCTAGCCTTCGGCACTTCGGTGGTTCACGACCCCGAATTCAGCAAGCTCATTCAAGGCGCGTATGGCGAGCGCTGCACAGAAGCGCACCTGCGTATGGCCCGCATTCCGCAAGGTGCAGAGCTCGTGACCAGTCATGAGATCTCGTGGCCCACGGTGCTGATGCGCAACGTCTGGGTCATGCCGGGCGTCCCAGAGATTTTCCGGATGAAGCTGAGCCTGGTTCGAGAACGCCTACAAGGGCCCGTTCGTTTCCACTCGCGCGTGGTGTACACGCAGCTCGAAGAAAGCGATCTCAAGCCGCTCCTCGATCTAGTCGTGCAGAATCATCCACAGGTCCAAGTCGGTTCTTACCCAAAGTGGTTCGACTCGAGCTACAAGACCAAGGTCACGCTCGATGCGACCGACCCAGAGGTCACCACGCGGGCTTTCGACGAGCTGTTGTCTTTGTTGCCGCCCGGCGAGCCCCAGCGGACCGAATAGCGTGGCCGGCGGCGGCATCGCCGGTGGCGAACGGCAGAAGCGCCAGCCCACCCATCGCGATTTGACGTGAGCTTGGCCAGGCACGCCCGTTGCAGCAAGCCCGGCCCATGTTCGAGCTTCAGCCCTCGGAAAATTTAGTCGGCCCTACCCGCTCGAAGCCGGCCTTCCAGCCCCTCGATTTACGCGAACGCGCGCTGCGTTACGGTATCGCCACGCTGAGCGATGCCGATCTGCTGGCTCTGTTGCTGAGCACCGGGAGCAGCGGCGCATCGGTGGCCAGCATTGCCCAAGGCTTGCTCGCTGAATCCGGAGGGCTCTCGGGTCTTACACAACTCGGCACCGGGGGGTTGGCCGAGCACTACGGCGTGGGTCCCGCCAAAGCCGCCAGGCTGGCAGCAGCTTTGGAGCTGGGCAAGCGCGCCTTTCGAGAAGCCGTGGAGGAGGAGCACCTGGTGCTCACGGGCGTGCAAGACGTGGCCCGCTGGGCGCGGCCGCGGCTGAGCACCCTCGAGCACGAAGAGGTCTGGCTCTTGAGTCTAGACGGGCAAAACGCTCTGAAGTCGGCGCGGCGCGTGGCTCAGGGAGGGCTGCACGGCTGCGCTTTGACGCCCAAGGACGTGCTGCGTCCTGCTCTGCGCGCAGCCGCCAGCGCCATCATACTCCTCCACAATCATCCGAGCGGCTGTGCCGAGCCCAGTGCAGAGGACATCGAAATGACCCAGCAGCTCAGTCTGGCGAGTCATACGCTCGGGATCGCCTTGGTCGACCATGTGATTGTCGCGCGCCGTGGGGCATGCTCGCTCGCTGAGCTGGGAGTCATCCCGTAGGCCGGGCTCCAAGCACCCACATCGGCGGTGCCCGGTTTCTGCACGATGTTTTCCGCGGCGCCGCGGCTACCAAACGCCACAACTTGGAGAAATTGCGCGGCTTTTGTATCCTGAAGGGAGATGCAGAATGAGATTCGATTCTCGGCGCTGACGGACGTCGGGAAAAAGCGCGACCACAATGAAGACAACTTTTTGGTCGACAAAAAACTCGGGCTCTTCGTGGTCTGCGACGGCATGGGCGGGCATGCCGCCGGTGAGGTCGCCAGTGCCATGGCGGTGCGGACCTTCCACGAGGAAGTGAAAAAGGGCCGAGACCTGATCGAAGACTACGCCGCCCAGAAAACCGGTACCGAAAAGGTGAACGCGCGAGACATCCAGCACATGCTGGAGTTTGCGATCAACCGTGCGTCGGGAAAGGTTCACGCGGAAGCTCAGAAGGACGCCAAGAAGCGTGGCATGGGAACTACGCTGGTGAGCTTGCTGGTCGTGGGGAATCAGGCTTTCTTGACCTACGTCGGCGATAGCCGAATCTACATGGTGCGCGATGGCGTCTTGCAGCAGATGACTGAAGACCACACCGTGTACAACGAACTGATTCGCCGCAAGAAAATGTCGCGCGAACAGGTCGAAAAGCTAGCACAAAAGAACGCCATCACGCGAGCGGTGGGCGTGTACGAGCACGCGGAACCCGATAGTTTGATGGTCGATCTGTTGGCCGGCGATCGCTTCTTGCTCTGCACGGACGGCTTGTACCAGTACTACGAAGACGAGCTCGAGACCATGGGCCGTCACATCATGGATCCGGACATGGATGCCGGCATCCGGCTGCTCGTCAACGGAGCCAATCAAGCCGGCGGTTCCGACAACATCACTGGCGTTTTGGTCACCATTGGCGACGCCAAAGAGCGCGACGAAGATCGAGCGAAACAACTTCAGCTCAAACGCGACATTTTGGCGCGTATGCCGCTGTTCCGCCCGCTGAATGAACGCGAGTTGCTCCGGGTGCTCCAGGTGACCGACGTCGTTCCTTATAGGGCGGGTCAACTGGTGATGCGCGAAGGAGAGCGAGGCGAGGAGCTCTTCATCGTGCTCAGCGGGGCGTTGAAGGTCATGCGGGGCGAAACGGAACTGGCGACGCTGACGAGCGGCGATCACGTCGGAGAAATGGCGCTGGTCCGCAGTCAGCCGCGCTCGGCCACGGTCGTTAGCGCGTCCGACAGTGAGCTGATGGTGATCAGGCGTACGGAATTTTTCGAAATCTTGCGCAAGGAACATCAGCTAGCCGTGAAGCTGTTGTGGCAATTCTTGGGCGTACTCGCCGATCGCTTGGCTGAAACAAATCGCGAGCTCGGCCAAGCGCGGGAGGAACTGGCAGCCGAGGACATCTCTGACGCACTCTTCGAAGAAGTGGAAGACGAGGAAGAAGACCGCAAGACCCTGGTATTGCCCCCTCCCCCCAATGGTCACGGTACGATCAACGAGGGATAGGTCAGCACCGCTCCGACTCCGATGGTTTTCGGGGGCGTTTTTGGTTTTGTACCCGGGCTTGGGCCTGCTCATGTGCCTGGCAAGCTGCAAGAAGCAAGAGCGGGCGCCCACGCCAGCAGCTTCGCACCAGAAGGGCTCGACCACGAAGCGCCCAAGCTCCGAGCCAGCCCGAGGAAAACCGTCCGCCTCAGCAACGCATCACAGCCAACAGCCAGCGAAGTGCCGCGCCATTGGCGTGCGCGGCTCAGCGATCGTCGAGGGCGGTGAGCCCATTCGACGTGGCGATGCGCTGGATGGGCGCCGTTGGCTGACGCTGGAGCAAAACTCCGAGGTGGTGGTCCGACACGCAGACAGCTCACGCGAGTACGCGTTGATAGGGCCTGCCCACGCTCTGCCGTGCCGCGCGGGGGCCGAGGAAGTGCTCTTGGAAACTGGCGAGCTACGCGCCGCACCGGGTGGCGGGGCGCGTGCCGGCGCATTGGTCCTGGTCGCCACTCCACTCGGCCTGGTCAGCTACGGCAACGCGGGCTTGACGCTTCGGGCCACCAGCCGAGCTCATGACGTTCAGGTGCAATCGGGCAGCGCTTGGCTAGAGCCCGGAGCTGGCGCCAAGCGCGACGGCAAAGCGGAGCTCATCGGCCCGAAAGCCAAAGGGCGCTTGCTACGGCTGCCTGGTCATACCTCCGCTGGTGCGGTGGAGGCTTGCGAGCAAGCTGCGAACCAAGCCCTGGAGCTCGCTAAGCGCCTGCTCGGCGAACCGCCTTCGACGGGCATGGGCGATGCCGCAGCCGAGCACATGCGGCTCCGGTCCAAGGCACGTCAAGCGTGCCTTGTCGCGGAGGCTGGTCTTGGATTGGCCAAAGAGCCAGGCGACGCCAAAGAGCTGAGGGAACGCGTCGCGCGCGCGAACGAACGCTGGCAACGCGTGCCCTCAAGGTCGAACCAAGGCTACGACCCAGAGCCCGGAACCGCGAAAGAATCGCCGCGCCCCGGTCACTAAGGTGATGCGGCGTTGACAGTTTCCGCCGGGCCCCGCTAGCGTCCGCAGTCAGGCGAAATATGGGCTTTCTTTCGACAGAGCGCCGGCCCCCCCGAGGGATCGCGATTGGGTTGGCTTGCGCGGCTACTGCGCTCGCCCTGAGCGGTGTCGCCGGCGCCGACGAGCCGCGCGCTGCCAACGAGCCACGGCTGATGGACGAAACGGCGGGGATCACGCAAATCGTGGACGCCTTCGACGAAGGCGACGTCTTCGACCTGAAGCTTTCGCTAGGCTACGAATACAGCAGTCGAACTGCCCCCATCCGCCGAGAAACATCCATCGACGAGCCCGGGTTGAGCACCGGTGGTTACGTCTCGGACAAGCTCAACGTAGCAAAGTACGAGGAATCCACCAGCCGGCTGCTCACGCGCGCAGAGGTGGGATTGTACAAGGACATCGCGCTCATCCTCAGGCTGCCCGTGATTCTCAGTCACGCTCGCAAGCTCTCGGACCTCGACGGCAGCTCGGATGCCAATAACCTCAACACGCAGGGCGTCGTTGGTGAATCCTTGTTCAGCGTGCCATTCGAATCGCCCACCCGGAGCGGGATCGAATACCTGGCAGTGGGCTTCGACTTCGGGTTGATGAATCAAACGCGCGACTGGACCAAACCCACGTGGGTCGTGGGGTTCGAAGGACGCTTCAATGTCTCCGAGCCCATGCACGCCTGCAACGCCAACCCCGCACCTGGACAGGTGAAATGCGCCTATCCGGCCGATATCAACCGCAACGGCCGGCGCGATTCCGACATCGTTGCCGAACACCCGGATGCCGGCGATATCCCGCTGGAAGGTAGCTTTTCTGGAGACAGGGATCCCGGAGTCAGCCGAGGCACGACGGCGCTCGAGCTCCATACGTACGTTTCGAAGCGTGTCAAATACGTCGAACCCTACGGGGGGTTCTCCGCACTTCTGGAGTTTCAGAACGACTCGAGCGACTACGGTGCAACCGACCTCGAAGGCTCATTGGTGAATCGCCCACCGCTGCGCGGCTCAATGATCGCCGGGCTCGAGGTCATTCCTTGGGAGGTTCGCGAGAAGTTTCAGCGCATCTCGTTCGACTTTCGCTTCACGGGCACCTATGTCTCCGAAGGGCGCGACTATTCGGAGTTGTTCGACCCCCTTGGGTCGAGCTCCGCAGAGTCGCTGCGCCTACCCAAGTTTGCATCCTACCAGGCACGAGATCCGGACGATCCCAATTCCAATTCGGTGATCAACCCGAACTCGCAGCTGGTCTACGTGACCGGACTGACCGACGTTCAGCAGCACGGCGACTACTTGTTGAGCACGGAGTTTTCCTGGCAGGCCGGTGAATTCATCAAGTTCAACTTGGGCGCCGGCTATCGCATCATTCAGGCGCACATGATCACTTTCGACCAACCGTGTAATCCGGATTTCAGCGGAGACGCGGGTGCCGCTGGGCCTTGCAACAGCGGCGACGGCGACTCGCGGGTCACCGGGCTTCCGAATCCGAACTATCGACGTGTCATCAACGAACCCGGACGACGATTCAAGGTCGGCACCAGCACAGGTCTCAGGGCCTGGCTGAACGCGTCCGTCATGTTCTGAGTGACCGCGAGGTCCTCATGATTCACTGGCGCGCACTTGTCGCAAGCTGTCTCGGCGTTTGGCTGCTGCTCTTGGCAAAGTCGGCGCGAGGCAACGAGCACGAGATGCTCCTGTTTCCAACTCGCGTCTCGGCTGCCAGCGAGGCCCCCTCCGCACCGCTGCGCGACCAAGCTAGTCAACTCGATCAAATCCTACTCGAAGCCGCGCCAGACCTGGGTCTGACCGCGACGCTGGCCGTTTCGGCCACACCCAGCGACGAAGCGCTGCCGGCTGAAGCGCACACCAAGTGGGTCCTCGCTCCTAGCCTGCATTTGGAGAAAACCGGCGTCATTCTGCGCCTGACTGCCGTGGCTCCCGGCACGAATGTCCTGCTCGTGCGCATGCAGCGCGTGAACCTGTCCCGCCTCGAGGTAAAAGCCGTCGTGATGCTCGAAGAGCTGGTCACGGCAGGGCGTTACGGAGAGGAAGTGCCGGAGGCTGGCGCCGAAACGGCAGTCGAAGCGGTCAACGACGCCAGCTCGGCGCCTCCGTCTACCGGCAGAGCCATACTGGCGCTCAACACGGTGGTTTATGGCGGCTACGTCGGTTTCACCGCACAACGCGCCAGCGGCTCGAGCGATTCCCGCTTGCTCTATCCGCTGACCGCGTTGGGGGCGGGACTCGGTCTCGGGGCCTCGTTCTTGATCGCCGACGAATGGAACATCACCCAAGGCAGCGCCTGGTACTTGTCGGCAGGACTGGCTTGGCCTGGGCTCGCCGGCATCGCGCTCGGTGAAGCCTACGACGGGCGTGCCGAATACCGTCACCTGTATGGACTGCTCGGAGCGACCACCGGCCTCACGCTCGCAACGACGACCATCAGCCTGACGCGCGTCACTCCCGGCCATGCGGCGCTCGCCCATTCCGGAGGCTCCTTCGGCACGCTGCTGGGTGGTTTGACGGAAGCGCTGGTGCTCGGCGAGCTCAGTGAAGCCCCGCTGCGCGGAATCGGCTGGGGGTCGGCTGCGGGAGTGCTGGTCGCCGGCGCGCTGGCCCCCGCACTCGAGACAAGCTCGACGCGCGTATTGTTCGTGGACTTGAGCGCGAGCCTAGGTGCCTTGACTGGCGCAGCTCTCGCCACACCGGTCCTGTTGGTCGGAGACGACGCCGACGAAGAGCGCTCGCGCATCTGGTTCGCCAGTGTCATGGCAGGAACCGTGCTGGGCGGCGCCCTGGGCGTGTGGATGACGCGACAGGACACCCAAACGCAAACGTCCGCCGTCTCCCCAACCCTAACGCAACCCTATGTTGGAGTGTTGGGCTATACCGAAACGGGCAAAGGAGCGGACCCTATATTCGGTGCTAGTCTGAGCGGGACGTGGTGAACGACGCCTCCCGCGACGTCCTCGAATTCGAAGTCACTAGCGAGCAGACGGGTCAACGTATCGATCGCGTCGTCCTCCACGAGCTGACCGGGTTCGGGCGCCGCGCGACGGCGCTCTTGTTTGCGGAAGGGCGCGTGGAGTTGGACGGCAGCCTCGTCAAGAAAGGAACGATGGTGAGCGCCGGTCAGATCATTTCGGTGCGGCTGCCGCCTCCGGACGCAGCAGCTCCATACCCAGAGGCCGAGCTGTCGATCGTACTCTTGCGTGAAGAGTTGGTGATCGTCGACAAGCCAGCGGGGATGCCGTCTGCAGCACTGCGCACCAGCACTCGCAGCACGCTGGCGGGCGCGCTCGTCGCCCGCTTTCCCGAGCTAGGCGGCATTGGCTTTGGACCACGGGAACCGGGATTGATTCATCGCTTGGACACGCAAACGTCGGGACTCGTGATCGCCGCCAGATCAAAAGCGGCCTTTACGGCGTTGAGATCGGCAATGACACGAGGAGAGCTAACCAAAAAGTACCTGGCCCTGATCTGCCCAAGCGACGAGGTTCCCGAGCACGGACACATCGAGGCCCCTCTTGCACCCCATCCAAAAAACCGGCGCAAAGTCGCCGTCGTGACTCCGTCGCATCCGCACGCGCGCGAAGCGCACACGGACTTTCGCGTCGTCGAACGCAGCGGTGAGCTGGTCTTGATCGAGCTGTGTGTGGGCCGCGCCTATCGACACCAGATCAGGGCCCACCTCGCGTGGCGCGGCTGGCCTCTATTGGGGGACGCGCTCTACGGTGGGCGCGCCCACCCGAGCTTGGCCCCCGCCCGGCATGCCTTGCATGCCAGCTACATACGCTGTGACGCCAAGGCCATCGAACGTTTCGAGGTGTCGAGCCCCTTGCCGCCCGACATGCGAGAAGCGTTCGAGCGCCCGACTTGAAACCTGCCTGGCTCGCGAGCGGCTCGGAGAGTGGCGACTACCTCTTTGACCAGCTGTGCGCACAAGGCGCGAGTAGGCAGCTTCGGCCGCAGGAGGGCGACTCGCTCGCTGCTGTCGCGTCCCCGGGACCAAACCACGCTGCGCGGCAGCGCATAGTAGGCAGGCGAATCGTCGCGCACCCGCACCACCAGACACGGGAGATCCACGACGGCCCCGGAAGCAACCTGGTATTCCAAACCGAGCTCCAGAGCAACGAAACCAGCTGGCATACCCTCTGGCTCGATCAGCAGGCGGAGCTCGTCGGGCTGTTCGCGCTGCTCGGGAACACGGGCATAGGGTGTGATCTTCCAGCCAGGTTCGGCTCCCAACTTTCGTGCCAGCGCAGCGAACAACTTGCGTGGCCGCGCGACGGGATCCGGAGGCAGCTCGCTCATGCGCCCCGTGCAAAAAATCGGCAACAAGCAGGAGGCCCCGAGCGCCACGACCGATGCATGGTAGGGCTGACTCGGAAAGAGCAACGCCGCCGCACCGCCAAAAGCCACGAGACAAACACAGAAGAGGGCGAACCCCGGCAGCGAACCGCTGTCGAGAAGCCGACCTGGCGAAGCGACGGGCTTGACCTGGAACGCTTGTGCTTCGGTCAGGCGTAGCCAGCGACCAGGCCCGCGCAACGGTGCGTGCGTCAACGGGGGCAACTGTGCCGCGAAGGCCATGCTGGCCACCAAGAGCACGCCCATCAGCGTCGGATAGTTTGCCGCAACAGCCGCCAAAAGCGCTCCCGCCAGGCTGGCCCCTGCCAGGGCGGCTCGAAGCGCCCACGGTAGCGGCACGAGCGCCCGAACCTGGATGCGACGCCCTGCGGCCTGTTTGCGGCTGAGGCTCCATTTGAGGGCCACCAAGGCAGCGTAGAGCAACGCTATAGCGACGGACACGAAGAGCCAAGAAGCTCTGAGCGAGTGCAGCTCGCCGGGCGGGTCGTCTCGATTGGGGCTGGCAGTGGCCTCTGGCGGCGTGAAGGCATCGAAGCTACGCGCGCTGGCCTGCAACCGCCACAGCGCAGGCTCGCCTTTGGCGACATGCGTTCGTACCAGCTCTATTTCGTCCTTGTCAGGCCCACGTCGAACCTGGCTCACCAGAAGGCCAGCCAAGTCGCGATCGGGTTCGTAGTCGCCTTGCGGCTGCGGCTCCGGAAGACGGGGTGGCGTGTCGCCCTTGGGGATACGAAAAATGGCGCGCGGCGTGTCTATGCCGTCTGCAAACCTCGGCCCAACCCAGGACAAATGCACCGAGCCACCGCGTTGCTGCAGCAGGTCGCGCCCCACGAAATCCGATTGGTAGCTGAAAGTGAACTGATACACTCCGCCACGCAGGCCCTTCTTATCGTCGACCTCGACGGTCAGCGAACCGTCGTCACTCTTGTGGAGCAGCAGCGGCCACGCCTGTTGGCTGCCCGCTTGGGCCTGCACCACGGTGGCGTCTGGATTCAATTGAGCGTCTTCATCCACCCCTTCGATCTGCATGCTCTTGAAAGGGCCGCCCCGCACCTTCAAGACCACTTGATGCGTGACCGTGGCCTGACCGCCGCGAGTCAGATCGACAGTGGCCGAGTGCGAACGAATACTTGTTTCGACCCATGCCTGTGCCGTCGAGGACCACGCCCAGAGCGAGAGCCCCACGAGGAACAGATGTAGGCGTCGAAACCACATGGTAGCCATCCATACCCGGATGGCCGCCACGGGCCAAAATTACGGACTTCTGCCGTGGTAACCGGGCCGGCTCCGGTCAGCCGACGTGGACGATGCGGGCGCCGGAGTGTTGCGTGGCCTGCATGTGCAGCTCGATGGCCGAACGCGCGGGCTTGCCCAACCGAGTGAAGCGAAATCGGCCCAGGCCGTCGCAGGCCCCAAGGAACTGCCCTCGCGCATCGATAGCAAAACCGCCCGGCAGCTCGAAATAGAGCTCTACGATGGTCCCGATACCCCAATCTCGCTCTGAGCGAATGGCCAAGCCCCCCGGCGAAATGTCGCTGGTTTGACACGTCTCCCAGGCTCTCAACGAGTCGATGAGTACCGGCACCTCCAGCGGTTCGCGCGTATAGCGCCTACGATCGACCACCTCTATGCTCCGATTCGATCGAGAACGGGCCACCTGAGGCAATAGTCACTGCAGCCGGCATGCCAAAGGCATCTCGGTTCCGCTTGGCTGCGAATCCAGCGGAATGCCTAGTTTCGGGCTGCACGGGGCAAAAGCCTACGTGGGCGAGCCCACACAATTGTTGCGCACTCGCCCCATACAGCCTGCCAACTATGTCACACCGTGACGCGTCGTGACGTTAGCTGGTCTCTCTACTGCTCGTCTCTACT
>CBFGRJ010000123.1:0-18062 GCA_965651135.1 uncultured Myxococcales bacterium | reverse complement strand
CTAAGCTTGGTGAATGGCGAAGGCTCGTCACACACTCGAGCTCTCGTTCATCCCTAGTCGCATGATCCCTCGTGTTACCCCTAGTGTCATGGGGCGAGGCTTGGTTGCGATCACGGCTCGCGCGGCAGTCCTCGCCATCGTCGCCGCAGTCGGCTGCACCAACACCGAACCGACGGTTACGCATGCCCTCGCGTCAGCTCCGAAACGCAGCGCGAAACCTGCGAAACCAGCAGCGCGAGCACCCACTTGTGTACCTGCGTGCTCGAGCCTCGAGAGCTGCAAAGGCTCCGAGTGCGTGCCGAACTGCCCAGAAGGAGAAGTCTTCGTGCCCCCAACGCGACCCGAAGGTTTCATTTTGGGCAATGGCGAGCCAGGTGAGTACAACCAGCGGCACACGGTGGTGCTGACTCGCGGCTTCTGCATGGACCGAACCGAGGTGACGGTCGCCGCGTACCGCGAATGCTTCGAACGGGGGGCATGCACCAGAATCGAGTGGCGCGACGTCAACGCCAACTTCGAGCTCCCCGGCCGAGAACGACACCCGCTCAATATGGTCACCTGGGACCAAGCGCTCCAATATTGCCGACAGCGCGGACAAGATCTGCCCACCGAAGCGCAGTTCGAGTGGGCTGCGGGCCAAGGCAAGCACCGCTACCCCTGGGGCGACGAAGATCCCACCTGCGACAAAGGGCTTGCCGACTTCACGCCCGGCGGGGCCCCCAAGAACGATCCCGCAGGCGATGTCGGGTGCCACGGGGGCAACACCAGCCCTGTCATGGCGCACCCCAAAGGCAAAGTCTCCTGGCCTGACGGTGACATCTTCGACCTGGCGGGCAACGTTTGGGAGTGGACCAAAGATTGCGCGTACCCCTATCCGCGCACCAAGCAGGTGGATCCTTACCGCGCGCACCACCCGCGCTTGGGCGACACCTGCTTCGTCTACAGCCTGCGTGGCGGCGGCTGGAATCGCAGCAAATACGCCTTGCGCGTGTACTACCGAGGCGCGGCCCGCCGCAATTATCACGTCCCGGCCCTAGGCTTCCGCTGCGTGCGAAACCCCTCCTGACCCCAGCTGATGAAGGGCTACTTGCTGTGGGGCGGCATCTTCTGTTCTTTGAAGACGACGTGCTTGCGCACGACTGGATCGTACTTCTTGAGCTCCAGCTTTTCCGTCTGGGTCCGCTTGTTCTTCGTCGTGTAGTAGGTAAAGCCGGTTCCTGCCGTAGAGACCAGTCGAATGTTGTCGCGCATGACGACGCTGGGCTATCACGGGCGCTCGGCCAGTGCAACGCGCTAAGTCCGATGTTTTCCTTGACGTGGGGGGCCGAACGTGGCTGACTCCCGGCCCCTTGAGGCCCCCCGATGGCTAAGCGAACCTTCCAACCCCACAATGTAAGCCGGCTCCGGACCCACGGGTTCCGCAAGCGCAACAGTACCAAGGGCGGCCGCAAGGTCCTGAAACATCGCCGCCAACGAGGTCGCTGGCGCCTGGCGGTTTCGGCCTACAAGAAGTAGCGTCGGCCAATGGGTCGGCTCAGGCCGAGCCAGAGGGTTCGCAGGCACTCTGAGTTTCAGCGGGCCCAAAGCCTGGGCAGGAAGCTGGTTTCTCGCCATTTCGTGCTGCTCGTCTATGCGCGGGACTACGAGCGGGACGAGGATGCGCGGGACGAGCCAGCGGGCTCCCCGTGTCGCCTTGGCTTGGTGGTGTCCAAGCGCGTGGGCAACGCCGTGCGCCGCAATCGCGCTAAGCGATTGATAAGAGAAGCGTTTCGTCGTTCGCCAGGGCTCTGGCAACCCGGGATCGACCTGATCGTCATCGTGCGCTCCTGCCCAGCAGACCTCCGATCCGAGCAAGTGCTCGAGGAGCTCGACGGCCTATCCCAGGCCCTGGCCCGGCGCGTGCAGCAGGCCAGAAAAGACAGAGAAAATCGAAAGTCTCGGCTGGCGGTATAGCCGCAAACGACGCACACTGCGCCCGGAGTGATGACCAAGCTCCTCATCCTGTTGATCCGGGTCTACCAGTTGACCCTGTCACCATTGCTTGGGCCGTGCTGCCGATTCGAACCATCGTGCTCGCGGTACGCCACGCAGTGTCTGAAGCATCACGGGGTTTGGGCAGGTTCGTGGCTCGCATTGAAGCGGCTGTTGCGATGTCACCCGTTTCACGCAGGCGGGTATGACCCGCCACCCCTACCCGGCGGCGCTCGGCTCACTGGCACGCCCTCGCTCGGGGCACCTCAGACTCATTGGCTCGCCTCTGGCTCGGGGTCGGCCCGGCACGATCGTCACTAGCGACACCCCCTCTCCGTCCTTAGCGGGCCGAGTTACGAGCCTCTCTCAAAGGATTTTCGAACAACAACCATGGAACGCGGCGGTTTAGTGCGCTGGCTCTTGCTCGGCGCCGGCATCTTCCTCCTGATCACCTTCCTACCGGACCTGTTCGGCAACGGAGACGGTGCCGAAACACAGCCGCCCGAGCTCGCCGAAAAGCTGGTGACGCAGCAGGGTAAGGACAAGCCCAAAACGTGCACCCTGTGGAGCGATCGCCTGAAGGCCAAGCTGAGCGAGCGCGGTGCGTCGTTGGTGAGCTTGAAGTTGCTATCGGCCAAGTATCGGCGCGAAGGCGAGTCCACCGACTTGGTGACCACGCCCGATCATCCGGAATTCAGCCCGCTCTACTTCAATCTCCGCAACCGCGCCGCGGCTCCAAAGCAGAGTGACGACTGGCAGGTGCGTTACGACATCCTGGACTGGGAGCTGACGCACGAGTCGTCCAAGGCCTGTGAATTCACGTATCGAGACGACAGAGTCCTGCTGACGAAGCGCGTTGAGGTTACCGATCACCCCTACGGGCTCGCAGCCACCCTGACCGTCAAAAATCTAGCGAACAAGCCGCTCAAGCATGCGCTGACCATCAATACGGCCGACTTCAAGTACGACCACGAGGTGGAAAACGCGCTGTTCAGGATGAATCCGCTGAACACGCACGTGGAATGCGTGCTCGAGGACGGGCATGCCGATCGCAGGCGCGGCGAAGACTTCGAACCCGAGGACTTCCAAAATGCGGAGCTATTCCGGAAGTCTCCTCTGAACGATGGCTATTGGATCGAGAGCGAAGGCCCCGCGAGCGTCGCTGCCGTCTCCAATGCGTACTTCACCAATGCGGTGGCCGCGGTCAAATCACCCAAGGGCGCACCCAGCTGCCAGTTACAGATTTTCGAACGCTGGGATTACGGTCGCTACAAGTCGAAGAAAGCGGACCCGAACTCGGCGGCCTTGTACAGAGCGAGGCTGGCTTATGCCCCCATGGAGCTGGCACCCGGAAAATCCGCCTCGTACGCCGTCACGGGCTACCTCGGTCCGAAGGAGCGCGATGCGCTGGCGCTGGCCGGTGACAATCTGGAGCAGCTGATCGATCTGGGCTGGTTCGCGTCGATTGCAAAGCTTTTGGTAGCCTTTTTGCTCAAGGTCTACTCGTGGGTGGGAACCTGGGGCATCGCCATCATCGTGTTGACCGTTTGCGCGAGGACGCTTTTGTTCCCGCTCTCGATCCCGTCGATCAAGAGCATGATCAAAATGCGCGAGCTCAAACCCGAGATCGACAAGCTCAACGAGAAGTTCAAGGACGACCCCCAGGCCAAGGGCCTGGCTCAAATGGAGCTGTGGAAGAAGCACAAGGTCAACCCGCTCAAGGGTTGTTTGCCCCAACTGGCCGCAATGCCGGTGTGGTTCGCCCTGTATACGACGCTACAAACGGCGGTCGAGCTCTACAACATTCCGTTTCTGTGGTTCCCCGATCTCTCACAACCCGACCCGTATTACATCCTGCCGTTCATCATCGGTGGCATCTATTTCGTGCAGCAAAAATTGATGCCCATGCAAATGGACCCGGCTCAGCAGAAGATGATGATGTACTTCATGCCGGGCATGTTCACCGTGTTCATGCTGTTTTTGCCGTCAGGCCTGGGCGTGTACATGTTCACGAACAGCGTGCTCGGTATCGTGCAACAGCAGATCGTGGAGCGTTACGTCAAACGTTCCACCGGCAAAGGGGGAGATGCCCCCGGCCAATCCATCATCGACACCACAGGGGAGAGCGTAGGGCTCAAGGCGACCGGCAAAGGTAAACGTCGCCGAAAAGGGAGGGCCTCGTCACCGCAAGAGAGTAGCGGTGAGGCTAACCTGAGCCGTACGCCTGCCTTGAAGGAACGAAAGGCATAGACCATGATCGACGACCCAACAGACGTAGCTTCTGACGAAGACTGGGACGCACCGGAAGAGACCGCTGACGAGAGCTCGGCGAAAACCACCGAGGGTAATTCGGAGCGCGCTTCTACGGCGAGCAAAGGCTCCCGCGAAGGAGAGGACGATTTGGACGACGAGCTCGACACCTCCCCCGCGGACGACGACGAAGAAGAAGACACCGGAGAAACCGAAGAAGCTGGAGAATCCGGAGACGAAGGCCCCACTGAAGGCCATGCCAAGAAGCGCCGACGGCGAAAAAAGCGAGTGGATTCGATCGCAGCGCCTGACGATCGCGCCCAGGCAGCGCTAGACTTCGTCACCAAGGTGGTACGCGAAATGGAGATGGATTGCCGCGTACGTCTACGTCGCCCCAAAAACGACGAGGATGACGAGGTGAACATCGAGATCATCGGCAAGGACGCCGGGCGCATCATCGGCAAGAAGGGCTCTGTGCTTCAGGCAATCCAATTTCTGACTCACCGGGTGATCAATCGTCCGGGCCTCGATCGCCGCCACGTGCTGGTGGACGCGGAAGGCTATCGCTCCCGCCGTGACAATTCGCTGGCAACCATGGCGCGCCGCCTGGGCAAACAGGCGGTCGATCAGGGCAAGATCATCACGTTCGAGCCCATGAATCCTCGGGATCGCCGCGTCGTGCATCTGGCGCTGGCCAAGTTCGAAGGTGTGATCACCAAGAGCGATGGCGAAGGCGACGACCGGCGCGTACAAATCATACCCGTCCGCCGCTAGCCCCCAATCGGACCCCCGGCCCGAAAGCCATTCGGCGCCTCTCGTGGCAGGTATGGGCCGGCGCACCCACTCGTGCTAACTCCTGTGCATGGAGCACAGGTGCTTTCTCGTCGAACCGGAGGGTGACCCACCCGAGCTCGGAACGGTCACCAGCAAAGAAAGGATCTTAGCATGAAGCTCAGGAGTTTTCTGACTCTGATCGCGCCCGCAGCCATGCTGACAGCGGTGCTGTTCGCTTCGGGCTGTGGCCCCAAAGCCGTACGCGGCGACGATGTCGAAGGTCTCGATGACGAGGCGATGAGCACCGGCCTCGACCGGCGTGACCTACAGAAAATGCTGCATGAAAATATGGCGGCCCTACAAAGCTCGGCCGTCGTCAGGCGTTGGGAGCAAGAAGACCGACCTGCGGTAGCGGTGCTGAGTTTTCGCAACGACACCAGCGAACACATCGACAGCGCCCTGGACGCCTTGATCAGTGATGTAGAAACTCAATTGATCAACGCGGGACATGTCCGTGTCGTGAGTGTCGAGCGTCAGAGTCAACTCATGCAAGAGATCCGCACGCAGCAGACGGATTCGTTCAACCCGGCACAGGTGGCAGAGTGGGGTCAGCAGATTGGAGCGCGCTACTTCATCACTGGCAAAGTCTTCAGCACTGACGAACGGATGAAGGGAGAGCGACGCGTTCAGTACTTCATGTTCATGCAAGTGCTCGCGGTCGAGACCGGAGAAATCTTGTTCCAAAACAAGACTTCGGTGACCAAAGCCATTCTGTAGACCATGACGCCACACTGCGCCTATCCCGCCGGCGGAGTGAGGGGCAATGGCAGGGCTGGCACCCTGGGCAAGATGGTTACGCTCTGCGTGGCCATCTGGGCTCTGCTCGGTGTGCAGGCCTGTGCCGGTCATGCCGACAGGACGCTCGCGGCGCGTAGCGCCCTAGATGCGGGTCAACCCAGGGCGGCGCTCGAGCTCTACAACGAGGAACTAGACGTCGACAGCGAGAAAGCGTTGCCCGAGGACGTGGGCGGCGACAATGCTCTGTTGCTGCTGGACCGCTCGATGATCCTGCAGCAACTGCAGGAGTACGAGCTGTCGAGTCGCGACTTGGAAGTCGCCGACAAGCAGATCGAGCTGCTCGACTTTTCGCGAAGTACACTCGATAGCATCGGGGAGTACGTGTTTTCGGACGACACGGGTCCTTACAAGGCTCCGCCCTACGAGAAGCTGATGATCAACACCATGAACATGGTGAATTATCTAGCCCGCTCAGACCTGAACGGAGCGCGGATCGAAGCTCGCCGCCTGGCGGTGATTCAAAAGTACCTTCGGGACAACGAGAGCCCCGCACGGGCGATGATGGGGCCGGGCAGCTACCTGGCTGGGTTCACGTTCGAAAAAAGCGGCCGCCCCGACCAAGCCCTACGTTACTACGACGAAGCACTCGAGTTCGGCGACTACCAGAGCTTGAGGGAGGCCGTGGTGCGCCTGTCTCGGCAATCGAGCTATACCAGCCCGCGGCTAAAAAAACTGATCGAGGGTGGCGCCGTCCCCAGCGACGAAGAGAGCAACGCAAAGGATGACCTGGGTGAAGTGCTCGCGATCGTGAGCTATGGTCGCGTACCGGCCAAAATAGCCAAGCGCATCCCAATTGGGCTGGCGCTCACCTACGCCAGCGGGTGGCTCAGCCCAGCCGACGCGAGCCGCGCCAACCAGCTCGCCTTGCAAGGCTTGGTATCGTGGGTGAACTATCCCGAGCTCGGTCGTGCGCGCGGGACCTACGACAACCCCAGCTTTGCGCTCGATGGCAGTTGGCAGGTCCTGGAGGGCGCGCTGGCCGTCGACCGCGAGGCGCGTGTCGCATACGAACAAGCACGTGGAGCCATCATTGCTTCCGCCATCACTCGCATGATTTCCCGCGTGGTCGCAGGCAGGGTGGCTCAAGAAGCCGCGGGCAGGGACAGCCCGCTCGGCCTGTTGCTCAATCTCGGAACTCAAGCGACGCTGACGGCTACGGATACCCCGGACACGCGCAGCTGGGCCACGCTACCGGCGCGCATCGCCTTCAGCAGGGTGCGCCTTCCACCGGGCAAACACCAGGTGGTGCTTTCGGCGAGGGGCTACAAGAAGCGACAGACCGTGAACATCGAGCCAGGCGGGTTCGAGGTGCTCGCGCTCACCGTGCTCGAGTAACCCGGTTTTGCTCGGGAGGGCTAGCTTCCGTCTTCAAGCATGGCTTCCAGGGCAGCCGCCATCTCCGGCGATTTGTCGGCGTGGTGGTGAACTATCTTCCACACCCCGTCGAGCTTGCGCAACACGTTGGTGCACGAGAGCCTTGCTCCTCCCCACGAGGGCGCGCACAAATAGGTCGAGAGCGTGTAAGCAGCATCTCCACAGACGAACACTTTCATGTCCAACACTCTGCCGCCACCGCGATCTTCGCGACCGAACATGGCAGCAGCTTCCCACGTCGTCCGCACCGACTCCCAGCCAACGGCCCAGTTGTCGATGGGATGCCCCGTACTCGTAGCATCGATGTGATGCCAGGCGTCGGACATGCGATCGAGCCCACGACCGACCACCATATCCTCGATAGCAGCGTAGAAATTCATGGCGGCGGCGCGGACCTGTTCTTCCTCAGTTGTCATCCGTTATGAACCCTTTCGTGATGGTGCGAGAGCGGACGAGCTACCGACTCACGAACTGCCATCCCTGGCCTATCCAGCTCCCCTCGAACAGTGGGTTTCGATAACCCCCTCGACTGTGTGTGCTGCGCCGACTTGAGCCGCAACTCCTCGCACTCGCTTTCATTCCCTGGACCGAGCAAACAACGCTGGGTCAATCATATTAGCCAAGGGCCACGCGCTTTACAACGGCCTTCGAGAACACTCGTCGTCCCGACTCGCGATCCCAAAAAGGCGCACCCCGACAAGGGCACCGCAATCGCCTGAGTGGCAGCCATAGCAATCCAGCGTGAGTACCTCGGTGCGAGTGCTAAGCTTCCAGGGACCGATGAGCGTCACCTGTTGAATACCTATGCTGGGCTCAACCTACACCGAGTTCGGAGACGCACAAGGCGGATTCAGCACGCGCCTCGATGTGAGCACGTTGTATGTCAAAGCTTGGGGTTTTTGGGACAACGACGTCGCCGAGCGGTTCGGCCCCGCCGTGCTCGACCTCTGCCAAGCGACACCGGGTCTCCGCAGGCTCGAGTTCGACATGACCGAGTTGAAACCTATGCGTGACGAGGGGCAGGAGGGCTTCGGGCAGATCATGGGGGCCCTCGCGGACTTGCCGAAGTTGACGGTGCTCGTCACCACGTCGAGCCCGCTGACGAAACTGCAGTTGCTGCGCATTGCGCGCGAAAGAGCACCCAGCGGCGCAGTTCAATTCACACAAGTCTGATGTACCGGTGCACGGCGGCCCGGTCCGTCGCGCAGGGCCAGGATGAGTAGGTTCACGGCGGTGACAGCTTGCTCCGGTTCGCGGCCCTTGGCGTGATCGGTGGCTTGGCGGCGAAAATAGACGCTTCCAACCGGCCTTCGAGTTCGCCGCACGCGCTGGCCTTGTTTTGCGGCTTTGGCGTTTCTGCGGTTAGCCTTTGAATAGGACTCTCAAAGGAATATCTGCGCTTGGTGCACGGCAGCTTGGAACAAGCAGCAAATCACCTCGTTCCCCGAGTTGTTGTGACACGCTCCCTGCTCCTATTCTATAATGCGCCGACGCCGAGCGGCGGGTCGGGCTGGACTACGCCCTCGTTGACCACCGGAGCTGCCTACAAGGAGCGGAAATGTCCATACTACAACAATCAGTCACTACTGCTCTCGATCTGGCGAGAAAGCTGTCCAAAGCAAGCCCTCGTGCAACCGCCTACGTCTATGACCTGATTAATCGGCGAGTGTTCACCGATCTGTACTGGCACGAACGAATGCTGGCCGACAAGGTGCGTATCGAGGCCTACCAAAAAGGAATTCAGGCGACGATCAAACCGGGGGACGTCGTGATCGACCTGGGCACCGGGAGCGGTATCTTGGCCTTCATGGCGGCTCGCATCGGAGCCAAACACGTGTACGCCATCGATCACTCGGACTTCATCGAAATTGCACGAGAGATTGCCGCACGAAATGGTTTCGAGAACATCACGTTCGTCTCACAGAACAGCAGGGACTTCGTTCCCCCCGAGCCAGCAGATATTCTGCTACACGAGCAGCTGGGTCACGCAATCTTCGGAGAAAACATGGTCATGAACCTGTTGGATCTGAAGCGACGGGCGCTCAAGCCGACCGGGCGAATCATTCCGGGCGCGTTCGAGCTGTTCATCGAACCCGTGTCGCTGAAAGACGAATACAGAATCCCGGCCATTTGGGAAATGGACCACCTGGGGCTGAAGCTGGAGTTCTTACGCGACTACCCTCCGCTGCAGAAATACATGGGAAGAAATCATCGAATCCGCCAGGTGAAGAACTTCGAAGTCGAACAGTTGTTGTGCGATCCGGCGCCCCTTTTCTCGTTCGACATGAACGACATCAGCGGCGAGGACGACATTCGCAGGCGTTACGAGCTTTCGCGGCCGCTGGTCAAAAGCGGCGTCCTAGATGGGTTCTGCGTCTACTTCAGGGGCAGCTTCGACGCGGCGACTAGTTTCGAGACAGCGCCGTCCTGTCGCCAGACGAACTGGGACAATCTCCTGATCCGCACTCCCAAACGGCAATGCCGCGCCGGCGACCAGCTGAATTACTCGCTTGAGCTCGGTGACCTCGAGAAGCCGAGAACCTGGGAAATTACCTTCTCGTGAACGAGAACCCGTGCACAGGAGCGCAGTGTTGGATTTCTTTGACGCCACGGAACCACGCCCATTTGGTTAATTGACCACCCAGATAGCGGAGCGTTACTCTAGCCGCGAAACTCCGAAACCGGGAATAAAGCGAGGGTTGCTTCGATTCGGCTTGATCGATGAGCTCGAGCATCGGCACCGAGCAGCGGCAAACATGAAACCATGTGCGAAAAAAGTGGTGACGTGGGTAAACAGCGCAGCAGGGCAGCCCCACTTTCCTGGTCGAGGAACGGCTCGGGGGGGCCCCAGTTGATCAACGAAACACCACAGGCTTCGAATTCCGTGACGGCTCTGCCGCTTTCACCGATCCAGCAGGGGTTCTTTGCCGAGAGTTTGATCTCGGAAGACAAGGGCGTCAACGTCGAGCAGGTCATCGGCGAGCTCGACCAGGCGCTGGACGAAGCACGCTTCAGAGCCGCTTGGCGACACGCGATGCAAAGCTTCGATGCGTTGCGGATTCGACTGCTGTGGCGGCAAGGTCAGGCGCCGGAACAACGGATTGTAGCCGAGCCCCAGCTACCCTTTCACGTCGTAGACGCGCGTGACGCAGTGGACGCCAACGATGCGCTGGCGCACTTCTTGGACCGAGACCGACGAGCCGGGTTCGACCTTCAGCAATGTCCCCTGTGGCGTATTACGCTGCTCAGACTTCCCAGTGAGCGCTGCGCCTTCGTCTGGACGATTCACCACGGCATCATCGATGGTGGCTGCTACGCCACGGTCATCGGCTTCGTGTTTGGCGCCTACGATCGCCTCGAACGGGGGCTAGCACCAGAACCGTCGAAGGCTCCCGACTTTCGGGAGTTCGTGACTTGGTTGACGGCACGAGATTCGGGGCCGGGCGTGGCCTACTTCACGCGGTTGCTAGAGGGATTCGAAGGGTTGACCGAGCTGCCTGGCCAGGCGCGTGCCAAACGGCAGGCGAGCGGCAAGACCAGCGAGGTGACAACGGTTCTTTCGTCTACACAGACCCGCGCGCTCGAGCAAGCGGCCAAAGGTGCCGGGGCGACCCTGAACACGTTGTTGCAGCTGGCATGGGCCTTGTTGCTCGCACGCCACGCCGGCAACGACGATGTCGTGTTCGGCGCCACCTGGTCCGGCCGTCCAGGGACGATTCAAGGGGCCGAGAGTATGGTTGGACCGTTCATCAACACGTTGCCGGTTCGCGTCAAGTTGAGCCACGACCCGACGGTTCGGCAAGCGCTGAGCGAGCTGCGCGCACAGCACCTCGAGCAACGCCCTTTTCACCACACTCCACTCGCCGAAATCAAAGCGGCAAGCCAACACGCGGGCGCAGCGCAACTGTTCAACACACTCTTCGTCTTCGAATACGAACGGTTCTTCTCGGTCCTCGCGCGACAAGATCCGCGTTGGCAAACTCAGAAGCTCTGGTCACGCTCGCAGACGAGCTATCCCTTGGGATTGGCGGCTCACGTGCTGCAGGGGTCACTCCACCTGATCGTCGAGTACGACACCGGGCTGTACGACGCCAAGACAGCACGGCGACTCGTGGAGAGCACCGCGCGCTTGGCCGTTGGCTTGGCGGAACGGCCAGACGCGCGGGTGCACGAGATTTCGCCGCTTGCTCCCGGAGAATATCGAAAGTTGACAGAAGACGAGGCTCGCCGGGAGCAGGTTCCCGCGCAGCGGAGCGCACTCGAGCGCGTGTTCGAAACGGCGGACAAGAATCCCACCCGAACCGCCGTGGAGGAAATCGGCGGACAGCGCATCGAGTATGGAGAGCTCAAGCGGCGGGTGCTCGTTCTCGCGCGCGCCCTACGAGCACGCGGCGTGCGGTCCGGTGATATCGTGGGAATCTCGCTACAACGCTCGATCGACGCGGTGGTGGCCATGCTGGCGGTACACGCAGCCGGCGGCGCGTTCCTTCCACTCGATACGAAAAATCCCCACGAGCGGTTGTCGTACATGGTCGAGGACAGCCAAGCGAAACTGGTGTTGGTCAACACCCACACGGCGAGTCAGCTCCCGCCGCTGGAGGTGAGCCAGCTCGACATAGGCCAAGTGGCGCCAACGCTCGAGCAGGACCTGCCAGCCGAGCCGACGCCTCCCGAAAGTGTCGCTTACGTCATCTACACCTCCGGCTCTACGGGGCAACCCAAGGGGGTCTGCATCCCTCACTCGGCTCTGGCCAATCTCGTGGCGAGCACGATCGATCTGTTCCAACTCACGGAGCAGGATCGCGTGTTGCAGTTCGTGACCCTGAGTTTCGATGTGTGCATCGAAGAAATTTTTCCGACGTTGGCTCGCGGATCCACCTTGGTGATCCGCAACGACGAAATGGTGGCGAGCGCGCGAGGGTTTCTCGACGCCGTGAGCGCCAGTCGTGTGACGGTGCTGGACCTTCCCACGGCGTTCTGGCACCAGCTGGTCTATTCCGAGCTGCCCTGGCCCGCCGACGTAAGGCTGATCGTGACCGGTGGCGAGCGCATGAATGCTCGGGCACACGCCAAGTTTCGCAGCACGGCGAGCTCTCGGATTCGCCTGCTGAATGCCTACGGACCGACAGAAACGACGGTCACATCGACGGTCTACGACGACGCCGAGGGAGATCACGACGAGGACGAAGTGCCTATCGGGAGGCCGGTTCACGGCCATTCTCACTTCGCGCTCGACCGACACCTCGAGCCGGTGATTCCCGGTACGGTGGGGCAGCTCTACATTGGCGGCGCCGGTTTGGGCGTCGGTTATCTGCGTCGGCCGCAATTGACCGACGAAAAGTTCGTGCCCCATCCTTGGCGAGCCGGCGCACGTCTGTACGCCACCGGTGACCTGGTACGCCAGACCGAACGAGGCAACTACGTCTACGTGGACCGCGTCGACCATCAAGTGAAGGTCCGGGGGTTCCGCATCGAGTTGGGCGAAATCGAGGCACGCCTTTCGTCTCACCCGGCAGTCAAAGAAGCTGTCGTGGTCGTACAAAAGGCAGACGGCCAAGACGATCGCCTGGTGGCCTTCGCAGAGGCTGCCCCAAGAACCACGACGGCCGCCGAGCTTGCCGATCACTTGGCGAGCACGTTGCCCGCGTACATGATACCTTCGCGCATTTTCGTCGAGACCGAGCTACCCCAAACGCCCGCGGGCAAAGTCGACCGCCGAGCGCTTGCACAACGGCAGCTCACAACCGCTCCCCCGGGGCCAGCTCTCGCCACGCACAACGCGCTGGAGCGCGAGCTCATGCTCATCTGGACCGAGCTGTTGCGAACGCCGGTCCCCGATACTCAGACCAGCTTCTTCGCTCTCGGTGGCAATTCGCTGGTGGCCGTGCAGATGTTCACGCTGGTCGAGAAGCGGTTGGGCAAGTCATGCAACGTGATGGAGTTCTTCAAAGACCCAACCGTGTCTGCGTTGAGGAGACTCATCGAAACGCATGACGGTACCGATTGGAAAGCGTCCCGACTCCAGCTCGCTGCTGGGCGGCCCGGCGAGCTGCCTCTGTTCTTTGCGCCGAGCGTTACGGGGCGCGCCATCGACTACGTTCATTTGGGTGAGGCTTTGGGCCAGCGGCACCCGGTGCACGCCTTGCAGATCCGCGGCCTGCGCGAGGGCGAACCGCAGCACGACGATCTGTTCAGTGCAGCGAATCACTACGCCGATCTCATGCAAGGGGTGCAACCCCAAGGCCCCTACGCCGTGATCGGATTTTCGGCGGGCGGTATCATAGCGCTCGCCATTGCCGAGGTGTTGCACGAACGCGGACAAGAGACCGCCTTTCTGGGCGTGCTCGACTCGGTACCACCCGTGCCCGCAAAGTCTCCGTTCACGAGCCCGGTTCGCTTCGCCCGCTTGCTGCGCACCGTCGCCGGTCGTGTCAGAGAAGTAGCGTCTGGACCGGATGCAATGGCGCACCTGCGGGCTCGAGCCATGTCCGCGCTCAAGCGTAGCGCAGCGAATTGGTTGCCGCTGCCCATCGAGCAGGAGACAAAGGTCGAAGGCCTATTCGTGGGCGCGCGGGTCGAGCTCAGTGAAGCAGAAGCGCGCGTCATGCAAACTCATTTGAACACGATTTTGGCCTACAAGCCGCGGCTCTATCCGCTAGACCTGGTGCTGTTCCGAACTCACCTCGATCCATTCGAAGGGCCGCATGAGCCCGACCTCGGATGGAGTCGAGCCGTGAGGGGCCGCGTGGAGATCGACACGCTGCCATGCCAGCATCACGAGCTACTGACACGCGAGGGCGCCCCACGCTTGGCAGCCCTGATGCTGCCCCATTTGGCGCGGCGGTGCCGACCGAAGCCAGACTCCGTGAATGAGGCAGCCGCTCCCAAGCTGGCTGAGGCCGACAGAGCCGCATCGTAAATCCGGAAGCCAGTATTCGAGGGTGGCTCCGGCACAGCGCAGCTACGTCTGAAGAAGACGTAGGGGGCTCTTGTCACACCTGTACGCAGTGAGAGCTTCGCTGTCGGTGTATGCGCCGTACAGACACCCGAGCCGCGGCAGTGCGCGCGCGATTTTACTTTTTCTTCGCGTATCGCTGGCGGAATCGCTCTACTCGCCCCGCCGTGTCCACCAAACGCTGCTTACCCGTATAGAAGGGATGGGTGTAGGAGCTGATGTCCACGCGCACGACGAAATGCTCGACGCCATCGATTTCACGGGTCTCGCTGGACTTGATGGTAGAGCGGGTGATGATCTCGTGTTTGTCATCGACGAACACCACGGGGTGGTAATCGGGGTGGATATCGGCTTTCACGGTGTCCTCTCGGGCCCACGAAGATAGCGGGCCATGGTGGGCTCCTGCCCGGGAGCGCGGAACCTAGCAGATGGTCCACCCGTTGGCTAGCAATAGCGGGTTCAAGCTTCAATCTATAAACCACGGAAACCATTCGCATTTTTACCAGAGGCACCCTGGAGGAGCCTAAGCGTTCGAACTGCGGGGAACGGGCGTGCTCCGATCGCGAACTCCGCGGACTGCCAGGCATAAAGTCACTGACCTCTCGGCCGTCGATCTTCATGTGCTTTCTTCCAAAGCGGCCGAGTGGAGTCTGGTGATCGGCACCTTGTGTGCTTCGCTTGCATGCCAGCAGGAACGCCCTGGTTCCGCTAGCGCTTTGAACTCCTCCTCCACTGGTTCGGTCGGCCCGCTCGGTAGCGGCGGGACCGGCTCCGACCCTCAAGGTACCGGCGAGGCGGGCAAGGCCGGCGAGACCGGAGCGGGAGGTGCAGCGGGGGAATCGAGCACGCCCTCGACCCCGACGTGCCAACCGCCAGTCGCGTTTGCTGCCGTGGCGAGCGCATTCATCAGTCCGACGCCCAAGGACCTAGCTCTTGCTCTGAACGAACTGACTTTCGATACGAGCCCTATTTCGGTAGTGCTGGGTGGCTCGAGCCAACAGCCTGTTGTCACCGTCTCGTATACGACGGCGCACGACGGCGTCCACAGCTATCCGGGCGAGCTCGCTCCGACGTCCGCGCCAGCGTGGATTCTCGATGACGCCTTTGGCTCTACGAGCGCGCAGGAAGAGGGCTGGGTGATGGTGATGCTGGAAAGCGGGCCTCTCGAGGTGCCAGTCCGAAACATTCATGTCGACGTGAGCACGGAGGCAGACTGCACGAGCGGGTTTGCCAACGTGACCGCTGTCATTCCTGCCGAGACGAGCGACTTGGTCGACGATCTCATCGGGGCGACCGAGAGCGCTGCCTCCGGTGACCGATTCGAGGGTGACGTGACCATCCGCGGCATCTTCGTCCTCGAGCTCGTGGAGTTCGCGAACCCTGTATGATGAAGTCCAAGACTAGAAACCAAGCGCTCGGTTGGCCCTTCCTTGCTGCAGCGTGCATCATTGCCGTTCTCGGAGGCGCCTGCACCCCAGGAGATGATCGTCCTGATTTCCAGGCTGTCGACATCGGTCCTGGAAACTCACGCATCTGCGAAGACAGCGATGGCGATGGCTTCGGCGTGGGCTGCCCACGAGGACTCGATTGCGACGACAACGACGAGACAGTGGGCACAGAATGCCATTGCGACGGTCCAAGCCCTGGCTGCCCATGTGACGATGCCAATGCGCCGAGTGTCGCAGCTCGACCGCAATCCATGGCGAGTTGCGGTCGCGCCTACGCCCGGACGGGCAACCAACTCCTGTGTGGCGAGGGTATTACCACTTGCTCTCAGGGAGTCTGGGGCGAGTGCATCATCAACACGGCCGTAACGCTAACGCCCGACCTCGATGCACTCGCGTTGGGGGGCCCCACGGAGTGCACGGCCAACCCGTGTGACCCCAGCTGCAAGACCTTCACGGACGAACCCGGTGGTCTAGGCCTCGATCCAGAGACCGATGGACTCATCGAAAATGACAGCGGGATTACCCTACCCGGAGATACGGGTCCTGGAGGACCACCCCTGGGTGGTGGCTTCGGGTGCATGGGCGGAGCATACCCCGCAACGACGGACGCCTGCGCCCACCACCTTTGCGAGGTGGGTGACGTGCTCGACCCGACCTGTGACGAAGTGCCAGGCACAACGACCACCGTGACATTGTTCACTGAGTCGTTCTCCTCGGGCAACACAGCCGGATGGACGCTCGATAGCTCCTGGTCGATTGGCAAGGCCCAAAGCTCGACTGGGCACACGACGGGCAACGGGGACCCCGCGAATGACACGACGTCCACTAGCGATGACAACATCGCTGGCACTGAACTCGGCGGAACGATCGGCGGGCCAATCGTCATCTACTCGGACAGCTTTGCGAACCTGAACGACTGGAGCGAGACAGGGGACGGTGACTGGAACACCGAGAGCCTGCACAGCTCCTGGGGATACCCGTGGAGTGGTTCGGGTTCTCCCGCTGCGCACTCGGACAATTGCGACGATCAATGCACCATTACGCTGACGAATGCGATCAATCTCAGCAGCTATTCGTCCGCGACACTCGAACTGTTGCGGTTTTTGGATTCGAGCCTGGACAGCGGAGAATACCTGCGACTGCAGGCTTCGAACAACAACGGAGCGAGCTGGAACACGCTGGCAACGTGGTCGGGTGGAAGCCACGACGACAACGAATGGCACAGCGAGACGTTCGATCTGTCCGGTTATCTGGTCAACCGCTTCAAGTTGCGTTTCGTGACCAAGCAATCCGATACAAGCGAGCACGTGCACGTCGATGACGTGAAGATCACCGTGCCTCCACCAAACGAAACACGTTGGCTGGTCAGCCCTGCCTTCGATGCCACCGCCGCCTCGGGCGACGTGACCCTCGAATTCAGACGCTGGCTGAACATCGAAGGACCAAGTTCGCGCACGGCCAAAATCGAAGTGTACAACGGCAACAGCTGGGTCAATATTTGGACCAATAGCTCGGCAGTCAGCGACAATTCCTGGTCGACCCAGACTATCGATCTGACCTCCTACAAGAATTCGGCAATGCGTCTACGGTTCGGCTGGTCAGGCGCAGCCACCAGCAAGGTCTCGGGCTGGAACTTGGACGATATTGTAGTGACCGGGACGCATACGACGCCAACGGCGCCTGGATGCGTGGCGGCGGTATGCGCAGCAGATCCGTCGTGTTGTGACTCCGCGTGGCACGCCGATTGCCTCGCCTTGATCGAAGACGAGTGCCAGATCAGTTGTGCGATCGATACGTCCAACGACCAGTGCGTTGCCTGCTACGAGGACCCAACAGGAACCATAGACTTCGACGGCGACGGTTTCTCGCCTTCGCAAGGTGATTGCCGAGAGTGCGATGCCGCAGTCAATCCCGGCGCGTTCGATCTAGCCAACAACGGCGTCGACGATGACTGTGATGGCACCATCGATAACGGCTTCATCGCCTGCGATGGCGCGCTACCGGCCGGCGGTGACGCCTGGACGCATGCCAAAGCAATGGGGCTATGTAGGGTAGCCACCGAAGATAGTTGGGGACTGCTCGAGGCCAGCTTCGTGCGTGCCGATGGAGTCACACCTTGCAACGACTCGAAGCAATACTATCTTGTCAAAGACTTCGGTTCGGGCAATCGACCGACGGAAGGTAGCCAGATGGTCGTCTACTCTTCGGGGACCGCAAGGGATAAGGCGGATCCGGGGTGGATTCAACCGAACGGCAACGGCTACGACGCTGGCACGACCAGCACCCCTGCCCACAGCATCCCTGCAGCCGCAGGGTGCTCCGCCGGCGCCCCCGGCAGGGACTCGTGTGGGCTCAAGTTGAAGATTCGAGCCCCCACCAATGCCAACTCTTTCTCGTTCAACTTCAACTTCTTCACCTCGGAATATCCCGAG
>CBFGRJ010000122.1:0-18246 GCA_965651135.1 uncultured Myxococcales bacterium | reverse complement strand
GCCGCCAGAAAATATAGCGGATCGCCGCTCGAGCACCCGAAGGTCGCACGAATTGAGGGCAAGGCGAATAGCACCAGACCTGCCGCGAACACCGGATGGGGCTCTAGGTTCGAGCGCGAGTACGTCACTGAGCGTCGCTTGGGGACGATGAGTCGGCGAGCGCTGCTCTGACCAATGTCTCGACAGCTGGCGGCAGTGGAAGCTGCCGGGCAGTCGCTTGGGCGCCGGGGCTCATTTTGCGCCACGTTTTGCGCAAGATCTCGCTGACCTTCGCGGAGTCGTGTTTGCTGGCAAACTCCGCCAGCTCGTATTCCAAGAATGCCAGGCACAGCGCATCTTCGATGGTTTGTGTGTCCGAATCGTTCGGCAGCCCTTGCTTCAGGTTGATTCTGCGCACGGCGGCGATCGTCCCCTCGTCGATGCCCAGCTCTCGCATCAACTCAGCGGCCGTGTCCGCGTGGAACCGCGAGAGTGCCTTGCGCCACTTGAGATAGCCAACGCGACCCTCGGGAAAGCTCGCGCGTGGGATTTCCCAACGGCGCAGGTGCTGGCAATGGGCGGCCAGACGCAAGGCATCGGAGGGCGCGGGATTCAATCGGTGCACCCACGCGGCAAGGCGCTCGGCTTGAACCAATTCTCTCGGGTGTGGCGTTCCGTCGATCACGATGCTGTTCGGATCGCGCGCGTTCTCCGCGTTGAAGCGGCGGATGGCTTCGTCGATTTTCGATACTTGCATCTTGCGCGGACCAGTAGCCGACTCCACGACACCGAACGAGCTGAGGTTGTCGGCTCGCTACAGTAATTCCAGAGAAGCTAGTCTAGCAATTGGCGCGACCGCACCCAATGCCTAAACTGCGGCGCATGCAGTATCGCGTGTTGGGCAAATCGGGACTGGAGATCTCCCGCGTTGGCTTTGGTGCTTGGGCGCTCGGCGGAGACTGGGGCAGCGTGGACGACACGGAATCGCTCGGGGCGCTCGAGCGAGCCGTAGAGCTCGGCGTGAACTTCTTCGACACGGCCGACGTGTATGGGGACGGCAAGAGCGAGCGCTTGCTCGGTGAATTCAGGCGCCGCAGCGGAGCCGATATCGTCATTGCAACAAAAGCGGGTCGCAGGCTCACTCCCCACGATCGAAACGGCTATACGCTGGCGAATCTGACCGCCTTCGTCGAGCGCAGCCTGAAGAACCTGCAGGCCGATGCGCTCGATTTGCTGCAGCTACACTGTCCGCCGACGGATGTTTACTACATGCCAGAGGTCTTCGATGCTCTGGACGAGCTCAAGGAGCGCGGCAAGCTGCGTCACTATGGAGTCAGCGTCGAGCGAGTCGAAGAAGCGCTCAAGGCCATCGAATACCCCGGCGTCACTTCGGTGCAGATCATCTACAACTTGTTTCGGCAGCGTCCCGCCGAGCTCTTTTTTCAGCAGGCCCGCGCCAAGCAGGTCGGCGTTTTGGCGCGGCTGCCTTTGTCGAGCGGGCTTTTGGCGGGCAAGCTCAACCGCTCTACCCAATTCGAACCGAGCGATCATCGCAGCTACAATCGCCACGGCGAAGCCTTCGACCAGGGCGAAACCTTTTCCGGGATACCGTTCGAGGTAGGCCTGGAGCTGGTGGAGCAAATACGGCCGCTGGTGCCGGCGCATACCAGCATGGCGGCATTCGCCTTGCGCTTTATCCTCATGCAAGACGCGGTGACGGCGGTCATTCCTGGCGCCAAGCGAGCCGCCCAGGTAGAAGCCAACGTAGAGGCGGACGAGCTCGATGCGCTGCCCCCTCACACCATGCAAGAGCTCGAGGCCATCTACCGGGAGCGCATTCGACCGCTGGTGCACCACAAATGGTGACGAGCCGCCACCGATGGTCGGCAGCGGCCCGGGCCAGCCTACTGTCAAAGGGCGTTCAGTTGGGCGGCGGAGTGGCGAAGCGCCCGGGAAAGGGGTCTGCGGTGTGGCGCCGGTGCACCTCGGCGCCGGTCCAGGGCAAGCTCGAGCCACGCTCGTGGAAGAAGGCCACGCCGACTACCCCGACGTTCCTAGCCTTGCCCTTCTTCGCTGCGTAGGAGTTGCTGACCGAGCCGAATCGAAAGGCTGCCACTGTGTCCATGCTGCGTCGAAAGCCGTCGATGGTCAGGGTGGCGAAGGGATGGATCACATAGCCCCGCTTTTCGAAGGAACCGGTCTCGCCGTCGACCACGTCGAGCCCGTCGACGGTAGCGACTACCTCGAGTCGCTCGCTGGTACGATTTCGAACCTCGATGACGTAGCGCTGACCGTGTTCGCCGACGACGTAGTCGCGGCTCGCGACTTGAAGGCGGGGCAGCGGCTGCCCGCTATCGTCGAGCAGTCGAACGGTAGCCACTCCTCCGAGCACGTCGAAGCCGCTATCGCCATGGTCGGTGAGCGCGCTTTCGCGGGCCATGGCGTTGACTCCGGCGCGGTCGTTGTAAAACAGAGTCGCCAACGCAAAGGGCTGCGACGGGTCCGCTCGATCGAAGCTCGTGTGCCGAATCTGACTGAAGCGGTCTTCACCCCACTCGGTACCCAAACCAGGCCGGGAACGCTTCGGCTGCTCGACTCGGTCCGCTCCCGCGCTGGCCCTGGGGGGAGGCACGGGAGCCATCTCCGCGGAGCTGCCTTCGGGTGAAAAGTCCGAGCTCGCGTCGTCGGCCGGTGCAGGGGCCTCTGGTGCTCCCGCACTCGACAGGGTCTCTTCACCGCTCGCTTCGGTCGCGTACGACTGGGTCGTCTGGGGCGCCGGGTCGCCGTCGGGAGCGATTACGGGGTTGGATGTCGCTCGTTGCCCGCACGCCGCAAACGCGATGCTCGCGATGAGCGCCCATAACGACCTGCTTTTCTTGAACCATCCTGAGTCTGAACGTGCCATGTGTCGTGCCTCGCCTTGCTGAGTCTTGCGAAGAAAACGCGGCTCGATGGCGCGACTTACACGGATTTTTCAATGCATGGCGAGGGAAGCTTGTTGACCGTAGCGGCGTAGCGGCCGCGGAGAAGCGAGGTGCGTTTGCCCTCTTGGCGGTCATCGCAAAATGGGCGCGCTCGATTCCACTCTGGAACGTTTCCAACGCGCACCAGCGACGAACCTGTGGTAGACGCACCTCGCTTGTGGCAGCTCCTCGTTCAACCAGACCCTTGCTCTTTGTCAATCGCGCCCTCGCCGTCGCGCTCGTCTCGGCTTGCGGCGGATCGCACGAAGACCTTCCGGGCACCACGCCCGTAGTCGAAGACAAAACCGTCACCATCAGCGTGGACCGCGAACAGCGGCACCAAAAGCTGGAAGGCTTCGGCGCCGCGATAGCCTGGTACGACAATTGGCTCACCGAGCACCCCCACAAAGGCGAGTTGTACGAGCTGGTGTTCGGCGAGCTTGGCATCGACATTCTCAGGTTACGCAATCGCTTTCGGTACCAGTCCGATTTCACGGTCGAAAGCGCGGAGATCGTAGCCGAAGGCAGCCACTCGATTGGCAGGGACTTGACGCTGGTGCTGTCCTCGTGGTCGCCGCCCCGCAATCTGAAGGCCAATGACAAAGAAGACTGCGTCGAGATGGACGCTCCCGAGATGTGCACCCTGCGGCGCATCGATGGCGCCTTCCCGTACGAGCAATTCGCCGACTACTGGAACGACTCTCTCGATGCCTATGCCGAGCTGGGCATCGTGCCAAAGTTCATCAGCATCCAGAACGAGCCCGACTTCATCCCCAATGGTTGGGAAGGCTGTCACTTCACCCCTTCGGAGACCGCGCAGTTTCCGGGTTACGACCGCGCGCTGGACGCTGTGTCGCAGCGCCTTGCCGAGCGTGACGATCGTCCCCGCATCCTGGGTCCCGAAACGATTGGCATCAACAACTCCAAGGTGCAGCAATACGCGCGCGAGATGAATCTCGGTCAAATCAACGGCATTGCGCACCACTTCTACGACGGAAATACCTGGCTGACCCCCGACGAGTTCATCCCGGCGCTCAACAGCCTACGCGCGAATTTCAGGGACCATCCCGTGATGCAAACGGAGTTCAGCGCCAGCGAAGCTCCCGATGGCGCTCCGTTCGAAACGGCCTGGCTGATCCACAACGCCTTGGTCGAGGCCGATGCGGTTGGCTACATCTATTGGGACTTGATCTGGGCGGGCAGCGGGTTGGTCTCACTCGAGTATCCGATGCGTCAAGACGATTGGAGCAGCGAGCGTGGCTATACGATCCGACCGCCCTACTATTCAGTGAAGCACTTCGCCCACTTCACCGATCCGGGGTACGTGCGAGTCGATGCGGAGAGCTCGTCCAAGTCCGTTCGCGTCTCCGCGTTCGAGTCTCCGGACGCCGATAGCCTGACTCTTGTCGTTTTGAACGTGAGCCGAGCGGCCACCAGCGTAGAGCTGGACGCCTCGCTGTACGAGTACGGCTCGCAGCTGTACCTCAGCAGTGAAGACAGCTACTGGCAAGACCTCGGCGAATGGCCCGAGCGCCGCCTGCCGGATGAGTCGGACGAGTCGGACGAGTCGGAGGAGATGGACGAGGTGGACAGGGTGGACAGGACGCTGGAGCTGCCCGGCCGCAGCATCCTGACCATCGTGCTCACCGAAGATTGAGCACGCTACTGATCCAGCAGCGTCTGCGCGGCCCGTGCGTAGGCTCCCTGGGGGAATCGCCTCAAGTACTCGCGCGCTACCTGCTCGGCCTGGGCTTTGCTTTGTAGCCTTTGTACCAGCGTGAGCTTGCGGCCGAGGGCTTCCGACGCGTAAACGTCCGAGCCCGCCTCGGCCAAATAGGTATTCAGCCAGCGCAGCGCGATTTGGCCATTGCCCTGCTGGTCGTAGATGCGACCCATGAAGAACGCCGCTTGACGGCCCGCTTGCTCGCCCCCGAAGCGCTGGCGCACCGTCGACCAGGTTTTCAGAGCCAGCGCGTTGTGCCCCGTGTAGTGCGCGGCCTGCGCCAAGGCCTGTAGATCTTGACTCCCCCGCGCCGCAAGCGCCGCATCCACGCCAGCGCGCTCGGCCTGTTCGACCACGTCGGCGAATCTGCCCTTGGCCACCAACTTGGCCCAGCTGAGCTTGCTCGCGACGCTGGGCGTGGGAGCAGCCACGTGTGTGGCGACACTGGGCGTGGCGGGTTTCTGAACCTCTGGCGCGGCAGGCGCATCGGGCTTTTTGCTGGGCTCGACCTGGGCCACCGCCTGGCTGGCGGGTTCGTTCGCGCTCTTGGCCGCTTCGACGGCTCGAGCCGGCTCGCGGAATACCCTCGACTCGCCGGCGCTCAGGATCGTCTCTGTCTGGTCCGGCCCCACCACGCGCACGCGCCCCTCGTGCATCACGACGGATAGCTGGGACGACTCATCTTGCCAGCTGAGATCGAACTCGGTGCCCACCACCCGTACTTCATAGGGGCCGGCAAGAAACCGCCAATCGGTCTCGTCCGCGTGCTCGACCTTGATGCTCAGCTGACCTTTTTGAAGACGTGCCAAGGCGCCATGCTCTCCGACCAAGCTCATACTCAGCGAGGTGTGAGCCGCTGCTTCGACCCGGCTGTCGTCGCTGAACCGCAACACCGCAGGCTTGGCTCCCGTCTGAATCAGACCCGCCTGTTCGACGGCGCCTTCTACCTCGAAAGCCAAAGGTCCCGGCGTCAGCCACGAAGTCAGCGCCAAGGTTACGGCTGCCGCTGCAGCAGCAGGCGCCAGCGTCAGCGCGGCCAAACGCGGTCCGGTCAAGCGCCCGTGGCCGATTCTGCTCATCATGCGCGCATTCATGGCGCGCTCTATCCGCTGGAACGTTCGATGCCCCTCCGTCGAACCGAGCTTCTTCGCATGCTCTTCGGCCAGAGCATCGAAGACCCGCGCAACGTCCGCTTCTGTCAGTGGTGTCTCAGGTTTCATCGTTCCCATGTCCCGTTCTGTCGCGAACCATCCTGTGCATGGCGCTGCGGTGGTGCACTGCACCATCTACACCTGGTGTGGTCGGGTCCAGAACCGTTCGGTCCCGAATGTAGTCGGCTAGCAGGGCATTCCGGCTCACTCGCTTGAGCACGCGTTCACTCGCGCGGCGAGCTCGCCTTTTGGCAGTCGAATGGGAGATTTTCAAGGTGTCAGCCACCTCGGCCAAGGGCATGTCTTCCATGCAGCGCAGCACGAACGCAGCCCGATCGTCGGCGCTGAGCTCGTCCAAGATCCTGCTCAGCTGGATGAGGGCGGCCTTGGCTTTCGGATCGTCGAGCCCCGGTCGGCGATCCATTTCTTCATGACCTACGAAGAAGCGTTGGAACAGCGCCCTGCGTTTGCGCTTGCGAGCCTCCCGACGCACCGAATTCATGGTGATGGAAACGATGTAGCTGCGGACGCCGTTCGGGCTGCGAATGCGGCTGGCATTCTCGAGAAACCGCAGAAAGACATCGCTCACCACGTCCTCCACGTCCGCTCTCGGGCCCAATGACTTGACCACCAGCCCGCGAACCAACGAGTGATACTCGTCGTAGGCAAGCCGCTGCCAGCCCGGCGCGCCCTTCATGATGGCCGCGAACAACTCGGCTTCGGTCGCGCTCACGACACGGTGGGCGGCCGACGGGCTCAGCGGAGACACGAGTTGTAATGTAGCAGAAGTCATCCCGAGAAACTGGGCTTGAAACCGGACATGGCTTGGCGCATGCAGCCTCACCAGCAGAGCCGATGATCCACGAAACCGGGTCAGTTTTTGTCTTCTCCCGGCGCCTGCCCAGCGCGAGTTCGGTTACGTCGCACCGAAACCGGATAATTATGCGAACAGGACGCAAGGGATGGGGACTTGTGCAGGTGTTCAGCGGCCGGCTCCGACCACGCCTCCGACGGCCAAGCCCAGCATGGGTCGTTCGAAGCGCTCCGTCGGCACGCCGGCGAATTGAATCACTGGGGCGTTCAAGGCGAGGGCCCCGTGAGCACTCAGAAAGACTCCGAACCAGCGGCTGAGCCAATACTCGCCACCGACTCCAACCAAGACCATGGGGGTCTGATGCGTCGTCGCTTTGCCGACAAAACCAGGAGCCGCCTTGCCTTCCACGGCGTAGTGCGAGAGCCCACCGGCGACTCGGGCGAACAGGGCCGCGTCGCTCGTCAGCGCCCAGTGAGCGCGGAACCCCAGAGAAACGCTCAAGCGGTGTACGTCTGCCGATCCGGAAGCATCGTCGAGTCGGAATGGCACGAGGGTCGTGTCGAAGTTGGCGCTAGCCCTATACCAGCGGCGCCCAACCGTGAGCGCTCCGGCCACTCCAGCGGCTGGTTTTCCCGTCGCAACGTCGTACATGCCGAGCGGCGCAAGCCACAGAGCGACAGCCATGCCGGGCTCCGGCCCAGGCGGCGGCGGTGGCGGTGGCGCTGGAGCGGTGGGCTTTTCGTGGGTGGGCGGCGGCTCCTCGATGCGGGCGATTCGCTTGACGGCCTCGGGGACCTGTCGGTTCGTCGAATAGTAGTACTGTTGCAAAGCAGCGCGTAGCGTTTCTACGCCGCGGACCGCTACGACGTGCGGCGTGACCCGACCATCTCGCGTAAACAGGCGCTGAACGATCGGGTCTTGAGAGCTTGGGTGATAAGCCCGCATGATGAGCATGTCGGCACGCTCTTCGAACACCAAAGCGCCATAGGTCCCGGGTGCCAGCGTCGGTTTGATGTCTTGGGCTTCGGGCGCGGTAGCGATGACCTGCACGGAGAGGCCCACGCTTCCGAACTCTCCTCGAACATGGACGAGAGCTTCGGCGAGCAGCGCCGATGGCGGCTCTGGGTACACCAGCAAGACTCTGCTCTCCTGGGCCACTGCAGTGGTTGCCAGCACAGCGGTGAAGAGTGCCGCCAGAACGGCCATCCATAGCCCAGGCGCACCAGACCGCGGAGATAGAGTTCTCCGAGCGTTCACTGCCCTTTCGACTACAACACTTGCGCCTGATATCACAATGTTAGCTGCCGGGGGTTCCCCCCCCATTTGCGCGCACCCCCAAGGGTGCGGGGTTTGCTCGGGGGGATGTCAAGCGATTCGGCCAGAACACTCAAAGCGGAAACTTTAGCGTATGTTGGAGGCGGTGTAGGCACACTCGGGCCGTCCGCCCCCTCGGGCCGTGATACATAGGCGCGCCCACCCTTTAGCTGTTTCCCGTGCCCGACACCGACCACAAGGACGAACCTAGAGAGGCCCCGCGCCCGGAAACACCCGTGCTCAGCACACTCGATCGCCTCGAGCTGTGGGATCGCGAAGGCCTGGCCCCCGTGAGTTTCGCGGTGCTGCTCGTGATCGCCGCCGCAGGGTTGCTCTACACGCTGGCTCCATTCGTCCACGACATCGTCTTGGCTTTCGTGGTGGTTGGCTTGTTCGGTCCGCTTTATCAACGCCTGCTGCCAAAAGTGAGAAGTCCGTGGGTGTGTTCGGGAATGGTGACGGCGTTGGCAATCCTTGTCGTGGCGGCGCCAGTCACGTGGCTGACTCTTACGTTATTCGAAGAAGCAACGGCCGCCTACTCTCTAGCCAGGCCGAGCCTCGAGGACGGAACGGTGCCCAGACAGCTCAGGCGCTTTCTGGACCAGATCGGGATTTCGGTGAGCGAGCAACGCCTCGTCTCGCTCTTTGCGTCGTACGCCGAGCGTATCAGCGAGTTCGCCTTAGCTCAGGGCAGCACGCTGCTGAATAACCTGATCGCCGGCTTGGTCCACTTCTGCATCGTCATCGTGTTGGTGTTTTACACGCTGGTCGAGGGAGCCAAACTGAAAAGCTTCTTGTTCAAGCTCTCGCCGTTGCCGGACGAGCAGGATGAACTGATTGTCGTCAAGTTCACCACCGTGGCCCGGAGCGTGTTCGTCGGCAACGTGATCGGAAGTGTGCTGCAAGGCATCGCAGGCGGTATTGCCATGGCGCTGGTGGGTCTGTCGTCGCCCGTGCTCTGGGGCACGGTCATGTCCATTGCTGCCTTCTTGCCTTTGTTCGGCGTATCGGTGGTGGTGATCCCGGCGGGAGCCTATTTGATCTTGCAAGGGCGTACCGCCGAAGGCGTGGCGTTCATGGCCATCACGTTGTCGGTGGCCATGGTGATGGAAAACGTGTTGAAGACAAAACTGATGGGCGCCGGCGTACGCGTCCACGAAATGCTGCTATTTCTCGGCATTTTGGGAGGGCTGGCAGGTTTCGGTCTGATGGGGCTGCTTTATGGTCCACTGATCGTGGCCATTTTTCTTACGCTCACCGAGCTGTACATGACTCATTATCGCCCGCAGTTCGCCGCCCGCTTCGCGCGGCGCAAGCACAGCAGGGGAAGCCTCTACTGAGCTCTACCGAGAAAGTCCGGCACAGCGCCGAGACGCCATGCCATCTGGCCCGCGGGCCCTCGGTGGGGCGCTCCCGGAGCTTTCGAACCCTCCACCTCGGGCAGGCTTTTTTTCCCGACATTAGCCCTCGAGCTCGTTCGGCAGGGCCGAAGCTGGCCAAGACAATTGACCGATCGCGGTTTTCCTATTATCGCGCCAGCGCCAAGGTGCGTAGATAGCCGCGCCCGCAGCTTGCCGCGCCTTCGATCCAGGGCAGGCGCCTCAAAAGTCTGCCCCGAAGTTGCAGAGCCTCAAACTAGCACTAATAGACACGACCACAGCCATGACCGACCTCAGTAAGTACCGCAACATTGGCATCTTCGCTCACGTCGATGCGGGTAAGACCACCACCACCGAGCGTATCCTCAAGCTCACCGGCAAGATCCACAAGATCGGCGAAGTGCATGACGGGGCCGCCACCACGGACTTCATGGAGCAGGAGCAGGAGCGCGGGATCACCATTCAATCCGCCGCCACCACCTGCTTCTGGAACGGTCATCGCTTCAACATCATCGATACTCCCGGACACGTCGATTTCACCATCGAGGTGTACCGCTCGCTGAAGGTGCTCGACGGCGGCATCGGTGTGTTCTGCGGCTCCGGCGGCGTGGAGCCCCAATCGGAGACAAATTGGCGCTACGCCAACGAGTCGAAGGTCGCGCGCGTGATCTACGTCAACAAGCTCGACCGCTTGGGTGCCGACTTTTATCGAGTCGTCGACCAAATCAAGAAGGTGCTGGCCGCCAAGGCACTGGTCATGGTGCTGCCGATTGGCAGCGAGAGCGAGTTCGTGGGCATCGTCGACCTACTCGAGCGCAAAGCCTACATCTGGGACGACTCCGGCCAGCCGGAGAACTTTCAAGTCACGGACGTGCCTTCCAACATGGTCGATCAGGTCGAGAAGTACCGCGCCGACCTGATCGAAACCGCCGTCGAGCAAGACGACGACGTGATGGCAGCCTACCTCGAAGGTCAAGAACCGGACGTTCCAACACTGAAGAAGTGCATTCGCAAAGGCACCATCAAGCTTGCCTTCTTTCCCACGTTTTGCGGGTCGTCTTTCAAGAACAAGGGCGTCCAGAAAGTGCTCGACGGCGTCGTCGACTACCTGCCCGATCCGACCGAAGTACCGCCCCAGCCCGAAATCGATTTGGAGGGCAACGAGACGGGTAAGCACGCCATCGTCGATCCCAACGGGCCCTTTCGTGGTCTGGCATTCAAGATCATGGACGATCGCTTCGGCACCCTGACCTTCACCCGTATCTACTCGGGCAAGCTCGAGAAGGGTGACACCGTGCTCAACACCGCAACCGGTAAGACCGAGCGCATCGGGCGAATGGTCGAGATGCACGCGAATGACCGCAGCATGGTAGAGTCCGCGCAAGCCGGCGACATCATCGCCATCGTGGGTCTCAAAAACGTGCGCACCGGGCACACCCTGTGCGATCCGAAAGACCCCGCCACGCTCGAACCCATGGTGTTTCCCGACCCGGTCATTTCGGTGGCGGTGGCTCCCAAAGACAAGGCCAACAGCGAGAAGCTCAGCGTGGCTCTGGGCAAGATGGTGGCCGAAGATCCTTCGTTCCACGTAGAGGTCGATCAAGAGTCCGGCGAAACCATTCTCAAGGGCATGGGCGAGCTCCACCTGGACATCAAGGTCGACATTCTCAAGCGCACCCACGGCGTCGAAGCGACGGTGGGCGAGCCCCGGGTCGCCTACCGTGAAACCATCACCCAGTTGGTGAACGACAGCTACACGCACAAGAAGCAGACCGGCGGCTCGGGCCAGTTTGCGAAAATCGACTACACGCTGGAGCCGCTTCCGCCTGGCTCGGGCTTCGTCTTCGAATCGAAGATCGTGGGCGGCAACGTACCCAAGGAGTTCATTCCGGCGGTCGAGAAGGGCTTCAAGATGATGATGGACAAGGGCCCTCTGGTCGGCTTCCCCTTGCTCGACTTCAAGGTGACCCTGACCGACGGCGCCTACCACCCCGTCGATTCATCGACGATCGCCTTCGAAACCGCGGCCAAAGCGGCGTATCGCCAGACTACACCCAAGGCGTCACCGGAGCTCTTGGAGCCGATCATGAAAGTTGACGTGTTCGTGCCCGAGGCGAATGTCGGCGACGTCATTGGAGACTTGAACCGGCGCCGCGGCGTCATCAACGGCCAGGAACCCACGCCGACGTCGATCCGCATCAAGGCCGACGTGCCGCTGGGCGAAATGTTCGGCTACATCGGCGACCTGCGCTCCAACACTGCAGGGCGCGGGCAGTTCTCGATGGAGTTCAGCCACTATGCGCCCGTGCCGCGCAGCGTGCTCGAAAAGGTGAAAGAGCAGGTCAAGCAGCGCGAAGCCAGTCTAGGCAAGAAGTAGCACGCGTTCAGGGCCGTGCGGGTACTCGGGTGGTACCCGCACGCTCATCGAGAGCCCTCATCAAGAGCCCAGATCGATCCGCATGCCCTCACGCGCCACGATGGCACCGGACCAGGCGTCTCGCGCGTCACTCTCGACTCGCTGCATGAAGTCGTCTTCGTGATCGGGATCGTGATGGAACAGGGCTAACTGCTTCACCTCTGCGCTGGTGCACAAACGTACCGCCTCCTGCCAGGTGGAGTGGCCCCAGCCGATCTTCGAATCGAACTCCTCGTCAGTGTAGGTCGAATCGTAGACGACCAGGTCGGCGCCCTGGATCAAGCCGAGCACGTTCTGATCGGGCTTGCCCTTGACGTGCTCGGTGTCCGTCACGTAGCAGAGGGCCTTACCACCGTACTCGATGCGGTAGCCCGTGGCGCCATTGGGGTGATTCAAAGGCGCCGTGCGGACGCGGATTCCGCCGCCCAGATCGAAGCTGTCGCCGACACTGAAGTCCTGAAACTTCAGTACCGCCTTCATTGTCTCGAGCGGCACGGGAAACGTGGGCTGCATCATTTGACCCGCCAAAACCTCTTGAATCCCACCGTGGTCCTTCAGGTGCCCGGCAAGGATCTCGAAGGTGCGGTCCTGTTGGAAAGCCGGTGTGAAGAAGGGAAAGCCGTTGATGTGATCCCAGTGCGTGTGAGTCAAAAACAAGCGCGCGCGTTTGATGTCGCGCTTGAGAAACTTGTGACCGAGCGGACGTATGCCGGTGCCCGCGTCGAAGATCAGCGTCTGATCCCCAGCGATCACTTCCAAACAGCTGGTATTGCCCCCATAGCGCACGTGCTGCGGAGAGGGGCAGGCAATGCTACCCCGCACGCCCCAGAACTCTAAACCAAAGGCCATAGGGCCAATCTCCTGCGAGATTTGGTACCAGGCCTGCCGCGAGACCCGCGACGAAGCTCCCCGTCGATAGCTAAGCTCGGAGACATCACTGAACAAAACCCTCGGGCATTCAGCTCGAGGAGTCAATGGCCCAGTAGCGTGCCCCCAGCGCTACCCCATCCGCAGCCGTCAAAGCCCCCGGTCTCAACGACCCTGAACGATTGCCGAAGTGCCCGGGCACGCCGTCATGACGGTTTGCGTACCATTCCGCACACCCACGGGAGGCAGGCTCTGAGAGACTCTGAGCTCGACACGCGCTGTGACTCCACGCCTGGGAACGCAACCGAGCGCGCTCGGCACGAGCGGCGCGGCTTGGCGAACGGGCATGCACGTCACCAAAAAGGCGGTTAAAGTGAGAACGCCTTTGCCGGGGCGCCCCTCAGAGCACCCGGGCTTGGAACACACCGTGGACCACCCGACGCAGCTGAAGAGCCATTCCCAGTCCGAAGACGGCGAGACGCTCGAGAAGCGACTGGAACGCCTCGAGCTCTTGTATCGCGTCGGTATCGCCCTGTCTGCGGAGCACAACACCGATCGCCTGATCGAGATGATTTTGGTGGAAGCCCAAAGGCTGTGCAACGCCGACGGCGGCACCCTCTACCTGGTCAGCGAAGCCAAGGAGCTGACGTTCGCCATTTTGCGCACCGATTCTTTGAACGTCGCGTTGGGGGGGACGACAGGCCGCGCCATCGATCTTCCTCCGATTCCCCTAGTGGACGCGAAAGGAAAGCCCAACGAGCGGAATGTCGCCAGCTACGCTGCTTGGCTCAAGAAGTCCGTCAATATCGAAGACGCCTACGACGCCGAGGGATTCGACTTTTCTGGCACGCAGGAATTCGATCAACGCGCCGGCTACCGCTCGAAGTCCTTTCTCACCATCCCGCTGGCCACCAACGAAGGCATCGTGATCGGCGTGATTCAACTGATCAACGCGCGCGACGACAAGGGCAAGGTCAAGTCATTTTCACCTGAGAATCAGCGAGTCGTCGAGGCGTTGTGCTCCCAGGCCGCTATTGCTTTGTACAACCAGCTGCTCTTGGATGATCAAAAGCGACTTCTGGAGAGCTTCATCAAGCTGATCGCCTCCGCCATCGACGCCAAGAGCCCCTACACGGGCGCGCACTGCGAACGAGTGCCCATTTTGACCGAAATGCTGGCTCGCTCGGTGTGCGACGCCCAGGCAGGTCCATTCGCCGATTTCAACTTGAACGACGAAGAATGGTACGAGCTGCACATCGCTGCCTGGCTACACGACTGCGGGAAGATCACTACGCCCGTTCATGTGATGGACAAGTCCACCAAGCTCGAAACCATTGCCGACCGGATCGAGGCAGTGCGCGCGCGCTTCGAAATCGCAAAGCGTGACCTGCAAATCAAGGCGCTCGAGCGGCGGCTGGCTGGGGACGATCCAGAGATCGTCGATCGCGAGCTCAGCTCTGGATTGGCGGAGCTCGACGAACAGCTCGCCTTCGTCGAAAAGTCCAACATAGGTGGCGAATTTCTAGCTCCGGAAAATCAGCAACGGATTGCGGAAATCGGCGCGCGACCCATCGTCGTGGCAGGGCAGCCGCAAACGCTGCTCTCCGAAGACGAGGTGGCCAACCTCTCCATTTCTCGAGGCACTCTGCTGCCCAAGGAGCGACGCATCATCAACGGCCATATGGTTCATACCATCAAGATGCTCGAGTCGTTGCCGTTCCCTCGGAACCTGAAGCGCGTCCCCGAATACGCGGGAGGGCATCACGAAAAGATGGACGGCACCGGCTACCCGAAGGGGATTTTTGCCGGCGACATGTCGATTCCAGCGCGCATCATGGCCATTGCGGACGTGTTCGAAGCGCTGACCGCCGACGACCGCCCCTACAAGAAGGCCAAGCGGCTATCGGAGACGATGCGCATCATGGGGTTCATGAAGCGGGACAACCACCTCGACCCCCAGCTGTTCGACCACTTCGTGCGCTCCGGCGTATATCTAGAGTATGCCAAGCGATTCCTGCACCCAGACCTGATCGACGAGGTCGATGTCGAAGGCCTGCTGGCGATACAACCGAAGCCCTTCGAGCTACCGGACGACACCTCGCGTAAGCAGCGCTGGCAAGGCTTCTTGTCCGAGTACGACGATCTCGGCTAGCACCGTTGGCTAAGAGCTGTTTAGGATGAACAGATAATAGCTGGTCATTGGCGGCCGCCTTGTCCTGCCAGGCTCGTGCTGCCGGCCTCGCCAACGTCGCCGGCCGCGCCACCGCCACCCGGCGGGGCGCCCGCGCCACCGCCTCCAGCACCCACACGCCAACACCTGCAGGTGGACCAGCCCTCGCCCGTCGGGAAACATTCCTGGATGGCTTGGGTTTCACACGCGGGCGCTCCCGGGCAGTTGCGCACGGCACCCGGCGAACAACGAATGATCTGCCGATCTTGCGGGGGCTCGCCCGCACCAGGCGAGCTGCAAGCAGCAGCCCACCAGAGCCCGACGAGCATTGCGCACGCAGCCGGTCGCAAAGCAAGAACGAGACGCACCACGGCATTTTAGCCGAGGCGCGCCGACCAGAACCAGCCATAATGGCGCCGATGCGACACTGTAGCGCAGGACTCGTGGCGCTTTTCAGAGCTCGAGCACGTGGCGCGCTGAACCAGGCCGAGTAGAGGGCGCGCTCGTGCAAGGTCTGCAGCTGGTCGGCTATCTCTGTTGCGTTGCTGCAGCCTGTGCCCTGTTCGTGCGCTTGGTACCCGGCGCGGGCTGGCGCGCCTACGCGATCGTGCTGGGCCTCACGCAGGCTGGTTTGGCCCTGCTGCTGCTGCGCGACGGGCCGGCCGCTACCGATGCGCCGATCGTCCAAACAGGGCGCGAGCAGCCCGCCTACGCCACCTCGAGCCTGTGCCAGAGCTGCCACCCGGGCGAATACGCGACGTGGCATCGCAGTTTTCACCGAACCATGACCAGCGTGGCGTCTCCCGAGAACGTGCGTGCGCCCTGGGACGGGGTGCATTTGACTTGGCGAGGCCGCAGCTACGAGCTGTTCCGAAAAGGCGACGAGTTCTGGGCTCGTTTGCCCGATCCCGATCTAACGGCTCAGCTGCTGCAGGGCGGGCGCGACTGGACGAATGCACCCAGCGTCGAACGACGCATCGAGATGACCACGGGGTCGCATCACTATCAGGCGTTTTGGGTGCTGGGGCAGCGCGGCAACGAGCTGTGGCAGTTTCCCTTCGTGTACCATTTCGAAAGCCAGCGCTTCATTCCTCGAGACGACGCCTTTCTTCAACCGCCAGACGCCAAGCCGCACAGAGCGCGCTGGAATTCCAACTGCATCCAGTGCCACGCGGTCATGGGGCAGCCCGCTCACGACGAAGCGAGTGATCGCTTCGAGTCGTCGGTCGTCGAGCTCGGCATCGCGTGCGAAGCGTGCCACGGGCCCGGGCGCCAGCACGCTGAACGACACAAAAACCCCGTCACCCGCTACCGCCAGCGGGCCAGCGAGGCGGCAGACTCAACGATCGTCAATCCCGCACGACTAGCGCCGGACCGCGCCGCGGCAGTGTGCGGCCAATGTCACTCGTACTTCGTTCCGCGTGATCCAAAAGACTGGTGGCAGCACGGTTTCGCCGCCGCCTTTCGCCCGGGCGATAGCCTCGAGGCGTCGCGTTTGATCCTGGACTATGCCCGAGATCGAGAGCGCCCCGAGCCAGTGGTCAGCGCGAGCATCGAAAGCATCTTCTTCCCGGATGGCACGATTCGAGTAGGTGGCAGAGAGTACAATGGCCTCGTGCTTTCGCCTTGCTACGAAAGAGGCCGGGGAGACAAAAAGCTGACCTGCTTGTCGTGCCACGCCATGCACGGTGATGAACCCATCGACCAGTTGAAGCCTGAGCAAGAGAGCAACGGTCACTGTCTGGCGTGCCACACCGACTTTCGCTCACGCAGCGAAACGCACACGCATCACGCGGCAGGTTCTCCTGGCAGCGCATGCTACGACTGTCACATGCCCTATACGAGCTATGCGTTGTTCAAGGGCATTCGATCGCATCGCATCACTTCACCCAACGCCACGACCACGACTCAGGGGGTCCCGAATGCCTGCAACCTGTGCCACCTAGACAAGAGCCTGGGTTGGACCGCCGAGCATCTAAAAGCCTGGTATGGGCAGAACGCACCGCCGCTCAGCGCCGACGAAGAGCGGCTGGCTCACGCCGTCGTGGCGCTGCTGCAAGGCGATGCCGCCACCAGAGTCCTGCATGCGTACAGCACGGGCTCGGCCGAAGCACAGCAAGCCTCCGGCAAGGGTTGGCAGGCGGTCCCCCTCAGCCTGCTGCTGGACGACCCGTACTCGGCGGTTCGCTTCGTCGCCTACCGATCGCTGCGCAGCCTGCCCGGGTTTTCCGAGTTCAGCTACGACTTTTTGGCCCCGCCCGCGCAGCGCAAAGCACTGAGCGAGCAGGCCTACCGTCGAGCATCGAGCTTACGCAGCGGCCTGAGCTACAGCCGAGAGACCCTCGATCGCCTGATCGCCAATCGCGACACCACACCCATCAGCATCTCCGAATGACCGAGCTCTCGAAGAAACTGGAACGCCGACACCTAAGGTTTGGTTGGTACTCGCTCCTGGTGTTCCTTGCGTTCGGCGCAGCGCTGGAGCTCTTGCACGGTTTCAAAGTGGGCTACTACCTGGCCGTCGATCACGAAACGCGGCGCCTGATGTGGCGGCTGGCGCATGCGCACGGTGCGCTCTTCGGACTGGTCAACATCGCGTTCGCATTCACCGTGCGTCACGTGAAGGATACGGAGAGCCTCAGGCTTGCTTCGGCGTGCTTCATCGTGGGGGCCTTGTTGATCCCCTTGGGTTTCTTCGGCGGCGGCGTATTTGCCGAGGCCGGAGATCCCGGTTTGTTCGTGCTATTGGTCCCGCTCGGCGCGCTGCTCCTGTTCTACGCCGTCCTGAAAACGGCTCGCGCGCTATAGTCAAACGCGCCCTATTATCGAAGCGGCCTGCGCCGCAAGGCGCCTATCCCTGCAATCCCCGTAAGCTCACCTTCCCGGTCTCGATGTCGAGCCGGTGCAGGTACGGGTGGTTGGAGCAATAGACGAAAGTGCTCACGGCCATTTCTTCAAACGGCGCACGGCGTTGCTGGACAGCCAGTAGAAGTACTCGTCGTCCATGGCACTGTCGCCATAGACGTCCTGGCCGTTGAACAACACCTCTGGACGTTCAGAACCATCAAGCCCATAGGCGGCAATGTTGCCATACAAGCGCGAGAGACCAGTGGCCCAGTAGAGCGTACGGCGTATCGGATCGAAGTGCAGGTGGCCACTAGCGCCAAAGGACGGCCCGAGATCTCGCGTCGCCGGATCTGCGCCATCCAGATCGATCACACCTAGGTTCTCACCCGTGCCGATGACCTGGCGATTGCTGAGGATGAAGAGCTGTCGCTCGAGCAGAAGGAGTGGGCCACCGGCTTGGAGATCGCTCACGAGCACGGTCGCCTCCCCGGTCTCGGTGTCGAGCCTATGGAGGTGCTCCAGGTTGGAGCAGTAGACGAAGCGGCCATCCGTCTCGAGACCGGTAACCCCCCCCCCCGTTTGGATAGGGGCTCAAGTCCCAGAGCTCGAGAGGGCGCTGATCC
>CBFGRJ010000121.1:0-18492 GCA_965651135.1 uncultured Myxococcales bacterium | reverse complement strand
TCGAAAAGTGATCGAAAAGTGATCGAAAAGTGATCGAAAAGTGATCGAAAAGTGAGACCTATTGCACCACGACATTGGCGATGGGAAGCTCGACATTTCCAACGCCACCGCCGACTTCGACGAGAATCTTCGCTTCGAGCAGCGCACCGCTCATATCCATGCCCAAGCTTTGCCAGGCATTGAAGTGCTCGGTCAGTGAAATGACGCCGCACGCACGCGCCGTCTTCCGCATGCTGTAGTACTGTATCCAATTCGAGACGCCGGAGCACCGCGAGCCACCCGTGCCGGTAGTGGGGCGCGTGTACATGATGTAGGTGCCTCCATCGATCTCCACTTCACCCTCGTTGGTGGTCCCGCCGGGATTGAAGGGCATGTTGTTGTACGAGTCCTCGACAACGTACCATTCGACGCACGGATCGGTGGTCCAACCATACATGCCGATGTAAGAGTAGCCGCCGGCGCTTCCCGACTTTCGGGAAACGAACTGGGCGGTAATCGTGCCTCGCTGCGTGTGCGGTACCGGTGTATCGCCGAATCGGTTCCACTCGTAGCCAAGGCGACCCAAGTAGCCTCCCGCGTTGTTCCAAGAGGCAATGAACGCGGGAACGTCGAAGGTGGTCAGCTCGCCCATTCCGGTGTTGGACCAAATTTCCCAGGCCAGGTTGTCTTCGCCGCCGGTCCCATTGCCTGAGTGCTGCTGCCCTCCGCTCGGCATTTGAGCATTGCAGTCGGGCTCCGCCGTTGGATCGCCGCCGGTTGTCGAACTTCCGGTCATGCTAGAGGAGCTGGACGCTCCGCCAGCGCCGGTTGCATTGCCGGCCGTCATGTTGGCACCGGTGCTATTCGCGCCGGTGGTGCCATTGCCGGCAGTATTGCCCGCCGTATTGGCGCCGGTGGTCGTCATACCGGTGGTAGTCGCGCTCGTTGCATTGCCGCTCGTCGTACTGCTGCTCGCCGAATTGCTGGCCACCGAATTGCTGCTCGTCGTGGTGCCGCTGCTCGTCGTGGCTCCGCTCGTGAGCGTGCTACTCGAGGTAAAGCCGCTGCCCGAAGCGGTGCTCTGCGCAGAAGTCGTGGCGGCTCCGGTGATTCCGCCAAGCGAGCTTGTACCCGCGTCACCAGGTCTATTTGGGGGCGGTGGTGCTGTGGGATCGGAGCACCCGATTGCCATCGAGGCTAAAGCCAAGGTGAATATCTGCAACGATGTTGAATCCATGCGTTTCCTAAATCCCTCCGGAGCGTCCATTCCCGCCGGGTGGCGGCATGATCGAATGTTGGGGCTCAACGCATGTAAAAGCGGCAATTAGCAAGATGTGACAAGAGATCGCGGTCAAGGCGTTAGTACGCAGAACCTGCGCGCGTGAGGCAGAACACGGCGCGTTCGAGAGGTGGCTCCCGTGGCATGGCAGTTGCTCGAATCCGAGCGAGGTGCCGGACAAGGAATGAGAGACACGCCATGAATGAGCTGAAAATCGGGTTTGGAAAGACACTGCATGGGTTCGGGTTTCAAGAGGCGCTCGACCGAGTGACGCAGGCGCTCGCGGCCGAGGGGTTCGGAGTGCTCACGGAGATCGATGTCCAGGCCACACTGAAGAAAAAGCTGGACGTCGACTTCAAGCAGTACCGCATCTTGGGTGCTTGTAACCCGTCCCTGGCGCATCAGGCACTGGTGGCCGCACCGCACGTCGGTCTGTTGTTGCCCTGCAACGTGGTGGTGCAGGAGCTGGCCGAGGGCGAGGTGGAAGTGATGATAGCCGATCCAAGAGCCATGTTCTCGCTGGTCCGGGAGCCATCGCTCGAAGCGGTCGTCACGGAGGCCGAGCAGCGCCTCAGACGCGCGCTCGACTCGCTCGAGTAGACCCGAGCTGGCACAGCGCATGCTACCCCAATGGCAGCATGCAGTGGCAGCACCGTCGAGACACTATGGAAACGGAGGAAACATGCTGGCATCGGAAGTCATGACGGAAGATCCGGTCTGGGTGAGCCCTGAGACTCCCGCAGGAGAGGCCATCAAGAAACTGATCGAGAGCCGCGTGCACCACCTGCCGGTGCTGGAGGCGGGCGTAGTCGTCGGCATGCTGAGTGATCGCGATTTGCGGGCCGGCTCGACGTGGCTGCTCGATGCCCTCAGCGATCCGGCCAGCCTGGAGAGCTCGCTGAGCGAACCCACGGCGAATCTGATGAGCCCCCAGGTGCTGTCCGTTGCCCCCAACAGTGATCTCAAAGACGCCATCGACCTGATGATCAAGCATCACGTGGGTGCCGTGCCGGTCGTCGACACCGAAAGCGACAAATTAGTCGGCATCATCAGCTACGTGGACGTCCTTCGCGCGATGCGCGACCTGATTTGGCACTAGCGCTATGAGCCAAAAAGCATCGTTGTTTCCTTCGGTCACGCTCACGCTTACGAGCGTCGTCGTATTGGCGGTCGCGTGCGTAGGGCTGATCCAACAAGAAAAGCCACAATCGGTTCCCGAACAACCCCCTCACACACGCGCAGACGACCGGCAAGATGCCGGTGAAGAGCCCACGCACCAAGCTCCACCACCCGACTACGGTCACCGGATCGTGGACCAGGACCCGCGTCCGAGCAGACCCAAGCCTACCAAGGCTCAGGTCGGGCGCGGGTATTGACTACCTGACGCGGGCCTCATTCCGCCGCGAGGCTCCGGGCGGCGGGCTCTGGCTGCGAAATGGCGGCCAAGGTGTGCACGAGCACATCGCGCTCCTGATGCTTCGCCTCGGGTGCGCGATCGCAGTAGCGCGCGAGATCTGCCAGCGTCACGATGCCCACGAGGCGACCACGCTCGACGACGGGAATGCGACGGACCTGATTCTGACGCATCAGCACGGCGACGCTTTCCAGCGTATCCCTAGGGGAAACGGCCACGACGTGCCTCGACATGGTGCTCTCTACGCTGAGTGCCGCAAGCGGCTTGCCGCGCGTGTAGGCAGCCATACAAATGTCGCGATCCGTGAGGATCCCAACCAGGTGACCTGCCTCGTCGACCACTGGTACGGCTCCACAGTCGAGCTCCCACATCAAGCGCGCAGGCTCGTTCAGCGTGTCCGTTGGGCGGCACGCTCGCGCCGGCTGCATCAGCTGCCCGACAGGGATCTCCAGACCTCGATGACCTGTGTGCTCGCGGATGAATTCCTTCACCGCCTCGGTCAGTTCGCGTACCCTGTCGGCAGCGTTGGCGCTCATGCGCTCGCCTTCGTATTCGATTCTCGACTGCAGCGCGTCGATTCGGGATTCCAGCTCTTGCCATCGGTCGCGAGCCTCGAGCGAAAGCAGGTGCGCCTGTAGTCGCGCACTCTCGCGCGCCGTCGCCAGAGCATCGATCAGATGCTGGGTAGAACGAGCCGAAGATGCTTGAGTCATGTCAGAAATCCTCCGTACGTCACCGGTAACCACAGCCGGTGGTGTCACTGCTCGAGCAAATGGCTCGAGCCTACGAGCCCAATGGCTAAAGCATGCCCAAAGCAAATGGCGTGCCCAGAGCCTGTAGCGCAACGCTGCGATCCGGTAGCGCGCTCACGAGGCTCCGCCGCGCACGATGTGCGCGACCGCTTGGGCGTGTGCGTCGTTATTGCGTGGTCATGGGTTGCCCCGCATGGCGGCCATGGTGCAGCATCCGGATGCGTGCGACCTGGTGCGATTAGTGCATTACCCGCTGGTGTAGGCTAGTGCACTCGTTCGGGTGGGGGGACACCGAGACCAAGGGGTTCGAAACCATGATGCGCGTTCGAGATCTGATGAGCAAACCTGTGATCACCTGCCACAAGGACGAGAGCCTCAGTGCGGCAGCCAAGCGTTTGTGGGACCATGATTGCGGCTGCGTCGTCGTAGTCGATGACTATGGACGCGTAACCGGAATGCTTACCGACCGGGACATTTGCATGGCAACGTACACCCAGGGGAAGGCCCCTGGCGAACTGGCAGTGCGCGATGCCATGGCGAAACGAGTCTGCTCGTGCCACGCAACCGATAGCATCAAACAAGCGCTCAACCGGATGAGGCGGGTTCAAGTTCGGCGATTGCCCGTGGTCGATGCCGAGAATTTCCCGATTGGCGTGCTCTCATTGAACACGCTGATTCGGTATACGAAAGCCGGCCACGCGTGCTTCGAGTCGGAGCTGCTCGATGCCTTGGCCGAGATCAGTCAGCCGCGTGGAACCACGTTGCGTGAAGCGCCGGCCGCTCCACCAAGCCCTTGGCAGGCAGCAATGTTGCTTTAGGCATGCCGCTCCAGGTCGCTTCAAATCCACAGGTCTGGTGCGATGATGAACGAAATGCCGAAGACCACCAATAGCGCGCCGCTCACCGCCTTGAGCCACTTGATGCCGCGTTCACCGAGAGCCAGGCGCCGCATTGTGGCCGCGTAAACGACGACTATGAGCGCCAACGGTACCACGTAGGCCAGATTGTACAGAACCAGGTAAGCGTAGCGTTCCAAGGTCGACAGCTGCTCCCTGAGCGACAAGACCCTCGTGTACACCGCGGGTAGCCCCAGGGTGCAGGCCAGCTCGATCAGGTTGACGAAGAACGCCAGCAGAGCCACGCCCAACAGAGCCGCGGGGAGACTGACGCTGTTGGCCACGCCCCGCATTCGCCGGTAGAGCACGGGCTTGACTCGATCTGGAATCGTCAAGGAGACACCCTTCTTGAACCAGGCGAGCTCTTTCAAGTTGATGAGACCCATCAATAAAATCACCACTCCCAGGCCGATCGTGATCTCGCGAGATAGGCCGGCAAGGCGGAATAGGCTGAGCCACGCCGTCATGAAGGCGAAGTAGACGACACCAGACATCAGGACGAAGGTGCCACCCACCATCAACAAGCGTTTGGTCGAGCGCACATGCGACAAGATCCCGAGGAGCACCAACAGGACCCACATGGCACACGGGTTGATGCCGTCGACCAAGCCGATGGCGATGGTGAACACTGGTAGCGGCACGGCACTGGAATCGATCGTGCCCCAGATGGGCAGGCTCACGAGCTTTTCATCGGCCGCTGGCGCTCGTGCGGTTCCCCGGCGGTGCAACGCATCATCGACCAGCTGGGTTACCTGTTCTTCCGTCTCTCCCTCTATGAATCCGACGACGTACCGATCGCCGACGACGAATGTCGGAATGCCCCCCGCCTGGACGCCGAGGCGCTGCATGGTCTCGACGAAGCGTTTGCGGCCATCCGGGTCTTTTCTGACTTCGATGTGCTCGATCGAGAGCGCCGGGCGCTCGGTTGCGAGCTTGCTCAAGAAGGGCTTGGCTTTGTCGCAGTGCGGACACCCCACACCCCAAAAGAACCAGAGCGTGACCGGTTGCGTAAAAGCTTCGGGAACGGCGCGTGTCTCCGACTCCAAGAAGTCGACTGCACAGGCACCCGCGGGTCCACAATCCTCTGTGTCCGAAGCCCGCGTGGTCACGGATGACGAAGGCGCGGGGGGGCTGTGTGCCGCCCGCGCGAAGGGTGCCGAGCCGTCAACAGCGGTGAGCGCTATCCACGCGGCGACGATGAGTACGAGGTGGCGAAAGCGAATCGAACGGCTGGAGCGCAGCGACATAGCGATGCTGGCTCGGGCGTCACTGAAAATGACGCGGCCATGGGATAGAGGTGAGCTCGCTGACCCAGCGCCTCATTGCCGCCAGGAGCCGCTTCATCTTGGTGGGGGGCCTGCTTGGTGGTGCGGCCTGGGGGAATACGCGCTCCGCCAAGGGGCGTCCTTCATCGTCCGAAGCTGTCGCCGGGCTCGCCGTCCCAAGCTGCGGAATGCGAAACACGCCGGAGACCTCTCCTCGGGCGCTCGGTGGTGGAGTGCTGTGGTTGTCGGAGTCCCGGGTAGTGTCCATGGCTGCCACCTTTCTCGACGAGACGGCGTGACCATCGAGTGACGGAGCATGAATCATGCCCAACCGGTTGGATCGATGCTGAGCCGCCTGGCTCCGATTCCAAGGGCATATTCATTGCTTCGCGACGCAGCAGGAGGCATCAGCATGCAAGCACATTGGAAGGCCGTTGCCGGGTTTTCGCTCGCGATGCTCACCGCGCTCATCATCGCTATCGCGGGCGGGTCGTACTACTGGGTCTACGGGTTGGTGGCGGGTGGCGCGGTGTTCGCCTTCGCCTATCTGATTTCGGTAGCTCGGTTCGACGATCGCCCTTCTCACGCCGACGAAGATCACCAGCGGCGCGCGCGTGGCCGCCACCTGCCTTTCGAATCATGATCGCCGGAAGCGCCAGCGAAGCGCGCAGCGTGATCGCGTCCCTTAGGGCGTAGGATAGGGGAGGCGCCGTCCTCGCCCGTACAGCCGGTCGCTACACTGGCTCGGGGTTTGCTTTACTCATTCCGAGAGGAAAACGAGAGGAAATCTCATGAAAAAAGAGCCCCGAGCCAGCTTGAATCACCCTAGCCGCCCGCCAAAGGCGATCGATGACCAGATCGACGAGGCGCTACGCGAGTCCTTCCCCGCGAGCGATCCGCCGTTCTGGACGCTCGGCTGGACGCCTCCAACCTCGGCACCCACCGTCAGCCTTCCTGATTCGACGGAAGGCGAGTCGGGTGGTTCGCCGGAGCCACTTGCCCGCCATGCGAACGGTTTGCGCCATAGCGGGTGACGTCGCGCAGTTCTGGCAGTGGCTACCGCGCGGGCGCCGATATTCGTGCAATCAAACTCGTGGCATGCGCCATGCAGTGCCCTCGAGGAGTGGAACTCAACGCCAACGAATCGCGCTTACCCGTGAAGCGTCTGTCCATCCAATACCCTAGGGCGCCTTTGGCGGCTCAGCTCGGTGTGGACTGCCCGCGCGCTGGGACGACGGTGCTGCTTCAGCGTTGTGCCTTCTGCAGGCACAGCCGAGGGCTGCTCGAGGACGTGCTGACCGATGAGCTCGTGTTGCGCTGCAGCGTCGCTCAGCCGGCTCGCACTGCGACTTCTGGCCGATGAGTGCAGCGTTCAACTTCGTGGATTCGAAAGGAGCTCGTCGTGTCTCAAGATTCGATCCGATATGTGCGATGGTTCGGAGACCTCACCATCGACGATGTGCCGCTGGTCGGCGGTAAGAATGCTTCGCTGGGTGAGCTGGAGCGGGCGCTGCGCCCAAAGGGAATCGGCGTGGCGCCCGGCTTTGCGGTGACGGCCGATGCGTATCGCGACTTTCTACGGCAGCACGGTCTGGGGACGCAGATTCGCGAGTTGCTGGCAGGGCTGGATACGACTGACCTTCCCAACCTTCAGGCGCGCGGTCGGCGCGTGCGTCACGCCATTCTTTCGGCCGAGCTACCCGAGGAGCTCGAACGCCAGATCATCGCTGCGTATACGGAGCTGAGCACCGACGAGCCGATCGACGTGGCGGTGCGCAGCAGTGCTACGGCCGAAGATTTGCCGGACGCTAGCTTTGCCGGCCAACAAGAGAGCTATCTCAACGTTCAGGGCCCCGCAGCGCTGCTCGCGGCTTGTAAGCGTTGCTACGCTTCTCTCTTCACCGATCGAGCCATTTCGTATCGTGAGGACAAAGGCTTCGATCACTTCAAGGTTGCCTTGTCCATAGGTGTGCAGCAGATGGTGCGCTCCGATCTGGCGACTGCCGGCGTCATGTTTTCAATCGATACCGAGACGGGGTTCCGGAACACGGTGCTCATCAACGCCGGGTATGGGCTTGGCGAGAACGTCGTGCAGGGTTCGGTCAACCCGGACGAGTACTACGTGTTCAAGCCTACCCTGGAGCGTGGGTTTGCTCCGATCATCCAGAAGACGCTGGGCAGTAAAGAGTTCAAGCTCGTCTATGACATCGGCGGTGGCCGCATGACGAAAAATGTTCCGGTTCCCCCGGACGATCGCAGCCGTTTCGCCATCAGTGACAACGAAATCCTGACGCTGGCGCGCTGGGCTTGCTTGATCGAAGCGCACTATAGCGAGCGCTACGGGCGCTTCACCCCCATGGACATGGAGTGGGCGAAGGACGGGCGTACGGGCGAGCTGTACGTGCTCCAGGCAAGGCCCGAGACCGTGCAGTCCCAGAAGCAGACCGATACTCTGGAAATCTACCATTCGCGCAGCCGCAGTGAGCCGCTGGTGCGCGGACGCAGCGTGGGAGAAAAGATTGCCACGGGTCCGGTGCGCATCGTCAAGGACGTGCAGCATTTGGGGCTCGTGCAGGAGGGCGACGTGCTCGTCACGGACAAGACGGACCCTGACTGGGAGCCGATGATGAAGAAGGCGGCCGCCATCGTGACGAATCGAGGCGGGCGGACCTGTCACGCCGCCATCGTCAGTCGCGAGCTGGGCCTGCCGGCGGTCGTGGGAACGAACGACGCCACCGAAAAGCTCCAGAACGGCGACATGGTCACCGTATCGTGCGCGGAGGGGGAAGTCGGCTTCGTCTACGCGGGCAAGCTGCCCTTCGAGGTAGAACGCGTGAACCTGAAGGACCTGGCTCGGCCACGGACCCAGATCATGATGAATGTGGGCAATCCCGAAGAGGCCTTGAGGCTGTCGTTCATTCCGAACGACGGTGTCGGATTGGCGCGTGAGGAGTTCATCATTACCAGCAGCGTGAAGATCCACCCGCTGGCCTTGCTCGACTTCCAGAAGCTGGACGACCCGGAGGCGCGGCGTGAAATCGAGGCATTGACCGTCGGCTATAACGACAAGGCTCAGTACTACGTCGACAAGTTGGCACAAGGCGTGGCCATGATTGCGGCTGCTTTCTACCCGAAAGACGTGATCGTGCGTTTGAGTGACTTCAAGACGAACGAGTACGCGAACCTCGTGGGCGGGCGAGCCTACGAGCCCGTAGAAGAAAACCCGATGCTGGGTTTTCGTGGAGCCTCGCGCTATTACAATCCGCGCTATCAGCGGGGGTTCGAGCTGGAATGCCGAGCGATGCGCAAGGTTCGTGACGAGATGGGGCTGACCAACCTCAAGCTCATGGTGCCTTTCTGTCGCACCGTCGAAGAGGGGCAGAAGGTACTCGCCGAAATGGCCAAGCACGGCCTCGTGCAACACGAAAACGGCCTCGAGGTCTATGTCATGTGCGAAATTCCGAGCAACGTGATTCTCGCCGAGGAGTTTGCCGAAGTGTTCGACGGCTTTTCGATCGGTTCCAATGACTTGACGCAGCTGGTGCTCGGAGTCGACCGCGACTCGGAAATCGTGGCGCACGTCTTCGATGAGCGTAATGCCGCAGTCAAGCGCATGATCGCGAGTGTCATCCAGACAGCAAAGGCCAAGCATCGCAAGATCGGCATCTGCGGGCAGGCTCCCAGCGACTATCCTGACTTTGCTCGGTTTCTCGTGGAGCAGGGAATTGATTCGATCTCCCTCACCCCCGACGCTGTGTTGAAGACCACCCTGGCCGTCCTGGAGATGGAAGCGCGCTCGAGTGCACGTTGAGCTCGGTGGCCCGACATGGTTGCGGCTCCGCCGCGTTAGGTTGTAGTGTTGCCAATGAGGCTCCCTGTCGGAAGCGCTCGAACAGAGTGAAGCATCGATGCTCATTGGCGATTATTTTCCGCTCCTTATTCATGTTCAGCCCGCGGAGCTCACGGAGTCCGCGGTCCGAGACATGGCAGCGTCGTTCGACACCTATTTCGCGCGGGGCGAGCGCTACGCGGTGCTCACCCTGAGTCCCAAAGACGCCGTCCGGCCCGGTGCCAAGGAACGCAAGCGGGTCGCCGACTGGGTCAACTCGCCGCGCGTCAAGGAGTGCACCAAGCGCTTGTGTGTGGGCTCTGCCACCGTCACGACAGGCGGAGCGTTGGAGCGAGGGATGCTGACCGCACTGCTTTGGCTTTGGCGCCCTCCGTTCCCGTTGCATGCGTTCGGCGAGGTGCCGGCTGCACTGGACTACGCGTTGGCGCGACTCGAGGAGTCCGCCGTGCCACTCCCGCGCCCCAAGTCGGAAATACGTCGCCAGGTCTTGGAGCGCCTTCGCGAGCTCGTTTGATCGAGCGCGGCGTTCGTTCGAAGCAATCCTCGTGCCGGAGTAAGCGTCAGGGTGCCGTGAACGGCATTCGGAGCGAGCCGTGTCGTTGGACATCACCCAGCGTCGAACGCTGCGTCCACTGGCGGAAGGCGTCATTCAACTGGGACCACGTGCCGTGAAGCGGACATGGGTTGCGCGGATCGCAAACAGGCCAGCCAAAGGCACAGTGCTTGGCGTCGCCGCCCTGTTCCACGGCCTCTAGAATCTCGCAAAAACGTATCTTGGAGGCCGGCCGAGCCAACCTGAAGCCCCCTTGGTGGCCTTTCTGACTGACCAGCAGCCCCGAGGCCGTCAGCCGCTGCAGGACCTTCGAGAGGTAGTGGAGGGGGACGTTGGTCTCCAGTGCCAGGTCTTGCGCTCGAACGCTGAGCCCAGGAGGGGCGAGAGCCACGGCGGCCATGGCCCTCAGTGCGTACTCGGCGGTGTTGGTGAGCAACGAGCCACGCTTGGTCGGAGTGGGAGCTTTCGGCAGGCGACGTCTCGACTTGCGAACCTGCTCGAGCTTCTGGCTGGCGCGGGACATTGGCTTTCAGTGAACGGCACGCTCAATGGACTGTCAAGTCCGCTGACGGTGCCTCCGCGCGCGCCAGCTCTGCGCGCCCGTGTCTTCTTACCGCGAAAATTGCGCGAGATATTCCAGAATCTAGGCTCGAGGACCCTAATCAATGGATGAAAATATCCGTTGATATCGTTGAAAGCTGTCGCGAACCCCCGTTGGCCAGATTCTTGAATCACGCCGCGGGGTACCGACCAGAACTCGACAAACTCACCAAGAGCTCATTGGTGGATTCATTTCGTTGACCCCACAGAACGGGAGATCGCGCATGCACACGTACACCTGGCTTGCTACCTCTGCATTGTTCACCCTGGCACTCGCCTGTGGCGAGAAAAACTTGAAAGCGGAAGAAGGGCGGGCGAATCCGAACGGGCACGTGGCAGCCCTCGAGCTGGGGCCGCCTCGTGGAGCGCCCGTCATCGCCAAGCTCACGCATGCACCCAAGGTGCCTGCGCCGATCACGTACCGCGAGCCGCGACGGGTGATCGTTACTCTCGAGACGGTCGAGCTAGAGCTGCCGATTGCGGAGGGTACCACCTACCCCTTCTGGACCTTTGGTGGTCAAGTTCCGGGGCAGTTCATCCGCGTGCGGCAGGGCGATACGGTGGAAGTGAGGCTCCGGAATCATCCGAATAGCAAGCTGCCGCACAACATCGATCTGCATGCAGTCACCGGTCCTGGCGGTGGAGCCGTTAGCTCGTTCACCTCTCCCGGCTACGAAACCCGGTTCAGCTTCAAGGCCATGAACCCCGGGCTGTTCGTGTACCATTGCGCGACGGCTCCGGTGGGAATGCATATCGCCAACGGCATGTACGGGCTGATTCTCGTCGAGCCGCCGGAGGGGCTCCCGCGCGTCGACCGCGAATATTACGTGATGCAAAGCGAGTTCTACACCAGCGGGGCTTATCGAGCTCCGGGTAGGCAGGCGTTCGACCAAGACAAGGCCATCGACGAGCGGCCTACTTACGTCGTCTTCAATGGACGCGAGGGAGCTCTGACGGGTGAGCGCGCGTTGCGCGCCAAAGCCGGAGAAACCGTGCGGCTGTTCGTGGGCAACGGCGGTCCCAATCTGGTGAGCAGCTTTCACGTCATCGGAGAAATTTTCGACAAGGTGTACACCGAAGGTGGCAGCCGCTCGCAGGAGAACGTGCAAACGACGCTGATTCCAGCCGGAGGCGCTGCCATCGTCGAATTCAAGGCGGACGTACCCGGTGACTATGCGCTGGTCGATCACTCAATTTTTCGTACCTTTCACAAGGGGGCGCTGGGCACGCTGCAAGTAGAGGGCAGCGAGAACGCGGCCGTCTTCAGTGGACAACAGTCGGTCACCGAGTGGTCTCCGAAAGGTCGCTGAAGCCGGTACGCTGAGGAATCGAGCCGATGTCGCTGACCCAAGTACTCGTCGTTTTGCTCGCGTGGGGACTCGAGCGCGCATTAAGTGAGCCACCCGAGGCCGCGGACACGACACCGCACCGTTGGGTCCGCGTTTCGGGTGGCAGCTATCGTCCGCTGTTTGCGGCAAGCGATCGGGAGGCGGTAGTGACCGTTGGCGCCATGGACATGATGGAGACGCCCGTTACCAACGCTCAGTTTCTGGCCTTCGTTCTAGAGCAAGAACAGTGGCAGCGCGCCAAGGTTCACGGGCTTTTCGCTGACTCGCGCTACTTGTCACATTGGCAAGGCTCCACCCTAATCAGCGATACGCTACGCGATTTTCCTGTCACACAGGTCAGCTGGTTCGCTGCCAAGGCGTATTGCGAGCACCACGGGGCGCGCCTACCGAATGAAGCCGAATGGGAGATGGTGGCGAAGGCCAGCGAACTGACCCGCAGCGGCCAGCCGGATCCGGCATGGCAAGCTCGGATCACCGAGTGGTACTCGAGCCCGAGCGCTGGGCCCGGGCGCAAGGTGGGTGAAGGACCCGCCAACCGCTGGGGTGTTCGCGACATGCACGGATTGGTCTGGGAATGGGTCTCCGATTTCAACGGTGTCATGGTGACCAGCGACAGCCGCAGCACGAGAACGGACAACGTGAATACCTTTTGCGGCGCGGGCGCGCTCGCCGCCAGTGACGTATCCGACTACGCCACCTTCATGCGAACGGCGTTCAGAAGCTCGCTCGAGGGCCGCCGTACCGCGCGACATCTCGGATTCCGCTGCGTTCGCGACGTAAAGGCAGGTCCATCATGAAGATGAAACCATATGGTTTGCTACTGGCTCTCGCTGCAATCACTTGCACGCATGGCCCCGGCGGCGCAGGCGACTCGACCGAAGTCGTAGACTCGACGCAGGCGCCTTCCGCCGCGAACGTCAATGCGAACGTACCGACCAGCGTGGGGCGCATCGATGCACAGCCGAGCTTGTATGCGCTCGATCCCGAGCTGACGGACGACCGCGGTAGTTTGCGCACGCTGCCTGATTTTGGCGGAAATCCGCTGATCATCAGTATGTTTTACGGTACCTGCCCTTACGCTTGCCCCATGCTCATCAGCAACATTGGCCGCCTGCTGAAGAGCCTGGAGCCGGGGGCGCGGAGGCACACGCGCGTGTTGCTCGTCAGTCTCGACCCCGACAGGGACACGCATGAAAAGCTCGCGAAGCTCAAGCGCGATCACGGGCTCGACGAGCGCTGGGTCCTTGCCCGGGCGCCGGCAGACGACGTGCGCGAGCTGGCGGCAGTGTTGGGAATCAAGTACCGTCGCCTCGAGGGCGGCGGGTTCAATCATTCGACGGTAATCACGGTCTTGGATCAGCGCGGAAGAGCGCGCGATCGCCTGGACGGACTCGAGCAGCCACTCGACGAGATGGTCAGAGTTCTGAATGCCCTTGCTGCCGATTCAGGCTCACCGCGCTCCGTTCAGCCTGACCCTGCCAAGCCACTTCTCTGAATACACACCAAGGAGATCCCATGTTCATGCGCAAAGTGACGGTATTGAGCGGCGTGCTGCTACTCGCAGGCTTCGGAGGATCGGCGTGCAGCAAGGAAGCGACGGCATCATCGAACGAACAACGGCAGAGCCCCGCGGTGGCGCGCAGCGCTCCGCAAGCAGAGCCCCCCGCGGATCCGGCCCGTGAAGCGAAGAAGGTCTTCGAAACTCGTTGCGCCGTGTGCCATGGCGCCACGGGTCGGGGTGACGGGCCCGGCGCGGCAGCTCTAACATCCCGGCCCCAGAATTTCTCCGATCCGGCATGGCAGACCTCGCTGGACGACGCCGCGCTCGAGCGGGTGATTGTCGAAGGCGGCGCAGCCGTCGGCAAGAGCTCGGCCATGCCACCCAATGCGGACCTCCGGGGTAAGCAGCCGGTCCTCGAAGAACTTGCCAAATTGATTCGCGGTTTCGGCAAGTGAGCGCGCTGACTCAGCGGTTTGCCTTGCGGTTTGCCTTGGCGGGCAGCTCCATAGTGAAGGTGGTGCCGGTGTTGGGCGAGCTCTCGACGCGGCAGCGGCCGCCGTGGGCTCGCACAATCAGGCTACAGCCGTAGAGCCCGAGCCCAGAACCACCCTGTCTCCTCGATTGTGGCGACGATCGGTACTTCTGGAACAGCCTATCGATCTCGCTTCGGGTCAGGCCCGGCCCGTGATCGTGAACGCTGAGAATGACCGCGCTCTCGTTGGCGTAGAGCTTCACGTTCACGAGCGTTTCGGGCGGGGAGAACTTGAGCGCGTTGTGGATGAGGTTGAGGAAAGCGCGACGCAGTTTCGGCTCATCGGCTTCGATCAAGGGCAGCTCCGAGCTCGATTCGAACTCGATGCGAGGCCGCTCCAGAGGAACTACGCCCTGATCGAGCGCTCGGAGCACGAAGTGCTCCACGTTGATGGTGCTTTTGTCGAGCCCTACGCCGTGCTCCATTGCGCCAATTTCTACGATTTCGCGCAGGGCCCTCGTCACGGCCTCGACGTTGGCGAGAATTTTCTCGCAAAGTTCGGTTTTGAGCCGTTGATCGCCCTTGTCGCCGGCGTGTTCGAGCAGCATGGCGGCGCTGGCGATCACCTGAAGGGAGCCTTGCAGGTCATGTGACAGGACATGCAGGTAGTCCTGTTGTAGGCTGGAGCTCGGGAGGTCCAGTTCCGAGCGCGGAGCAGAACGCGGCGTGAAACCTTTGGCGACGCCGCTGGGATTTTTCCCGGGGCCTTTGGTGGAAATTGCCATGTTCATGTCCGTGAGCTGCCTTGCTGCGCGTTCGGTGCTTGCTGGTGATAGGAGCACTGAAGGGTTAGCCAGTCGTTCACCGGATCGATCAGCAGCCCGTGACCGTGCATGCAGAACGCGCAGCGCTCCAAAAGCACGGAGCTTTTCACGAGGGGGCAGAGAACTTCGAGCGCGCCTGAGGCGGCCTGCCGCGCTCGTGAGCGCGTGACCGGCAAGCGCCTGGCAGGCAGTCGCCGTACGGTAGGTTGGTCTGATGCGGCTAGTCGGTTGCTATCCATCACTGTCATCGGAGCTCGTTGCACGTCTTGAGCCAAGTGGCTCAACTTCGAAGTCACAGCGGCAGCTGCAACCGCACCTCGGTTCCCGAGCGGCAGCTGCTGACGACTAGGTCGCCTCCATGGGCGCGAGCGATCGCACGGGCATTGGTGAGCCCGAGCCCGAGCGCGCGAGCCTTGGTGGTAAAAAAGGCATTGCACACGTACGGCAGCAGTTCTGCAGCGATAGGAGTGCCAGCATTGACCACGCTGATGGTCGCGTAGGGCGGGGTTCGTGTGACGTTGACTTCGACGGTGCCTGCCCCCTCGGGAAGCGCTTCGGCCGCATTGTCGAGGAGATCGAACAGAGCCTGCGTCAGTTGCTGCGGGTCCACGTGCAGCGTGATATCGACGCAAGACAGCCGAATAGCGAGCGCGCGCAAGGACTTGGGGCACGCCTCGGGAGCCAAAACGCGCTCGAGGACAGAGCGCAGCTGCACCGGGCGCAGCCTTGGCGGTTCGGGGCGCAAATGGCTGAGCAGAGCATCCAAGGAATCATCGAGAGCGCCGACGCGCTCGACGATTTGCCGGATGACCGCCTTCAAGTCGGCATTACCGCTTGGCAGGCGAGCGCCGATGACCTCGACGGCTCCGCGAATTCCGGCCAGGGGGTTTCGGATGTGGTGCGCGATGGCGGCCGCTGTTTCTCGCGTCAGGCGATTCTGCGGAAAGCCTTCCTGCTCGGTCAGAACTAGAACATATCTATTGGTTTCCATGCTTTCGCTGACGTCTACCAGGAGCTCGCGCGGCCCCGTGTTCGTCTCGAGTGTGACCGAGGCACCAGAGCCCCGCTGCTCCCGTGAGAGGGCCAGCGCGGTGCGCAGGCACCGGACCGTCTCTTCGTGGCTGGCCGAGCCGAACATCTGACGCGCGGGGGCGTTCAGATAGCGGATTTCTCCGAGTCCATCGAATTCGAGTGCCAAGAGCGGTCTGCTGGAGAGCACGCAGTGCCCACGGACCTGCGTCGCCGGAGGTGCGAGCACAGGGCAGCTGGTCGGCGCTTCATCCTGCGCTTCCGTAGCCTGTGGCGTGGCACCATTCATGGTCTGAACCCTACTGCGGGCTCGCACTGAGCAAGTGTCATGCCGAGCCTTCGTCATTCACCGCACCCTCGAGCTCAGGCATTGGCGAACGTGGTCCAGGAGCTCGGCCTCGGTAAAGGGCTTTTCCAGAATGGGGTTGCCTCCGGGCGTCCTGCGGAGCGCACCGGACCACTGCTTCGGATAGGCGGACATGCACAGGATTGGAAGCGACGGACGGATCACCCCTGCCAGCAGAGAAAGCTCCGAGCCGTCGCCATCGGGCAGAACCAGGTCCACGAGCAACAGCTGAATGGGATGACGGCGCAGCCGGTCGAGCGCACCTTCGACGTTGGCGGCTTCGCATACCGTGAACCCGTTGCGCTCGAGGTAGTGGCGAATGGTAAACCTGAGTAGCGGCTCGTCCTCCACCACCAAGATGGTGGCTCCCCCCTCCGCCATCAGTTCGAGCCTGAACTGTCGTCGACATAGAAGGCCGGGAACCGCTCGATGTCGGGCTCAGGTGGGGTATGCGCTCTGCGCGGACCGACCCTTCGATCCAAACCGAACTTCTGAATTCGATAGCGCACCTGATCGCGATTCATACCCAACAGCGATGCGGCGCGAGTTTGATTGCCCTGACAGCGTTCAAGAGCCTGAGCCACCAAGCTCTTCTCCAGAACGGCGAAATCGACGCCATGAGGTGGCAACTGATAAGCCACTGGCGGCTCTTTCTTGCTGACCAATTCGGCAAAATGGATTGGCTCGAGGACGTCTCCATCTGCGAACAGCATCGCGCGTTCGATGGCATTTCGGAGCTCTCTCACGTTGCCGGGCCAGGTGTGGGCGCGCAGCAGATCCATGGCCGCCGGTGTGATGCGCGTGATACTTCTCTGCAGTTCCAGATTGAGGCGTGCCACGAGGTCTGCGGCCACGAGCTCCACGTCGCCGCCGCGCTGGCGCAGCGGGGGCAGCTCGACTTCGAACACCGCCAGGCGATAGTACAAATCTTCGCGGAACCTACCGTTTGCCACTTCCTGCTCGAGATTGCGATTCGTCGCTGCGATGATCCGCACGTCGGGCTTGATGTCTTGTGTGCCGCCCACGCGGCGGAATGCCTTTTCTTCGAGAAACCTGAGCAGTTTGGCTTGAAACGCGACCGAAGTTTCGCTGACTTCGTCGAGGAACACGCTGCCGCCATCGGCTTGCTCCAGGAGCCCTTTTCTCTGTTGTCGGGCGTCGGTAAAGGCACCTCGCTCATGGCCGAAAAGCTCGCTTTCCAGCAGTGTTTCTGCCAGAGCGGAGCAGGTTACGTTGATGAAGGGCCCGGCACTGCGGTCGCTCAGATCGTGAATGGCGCGCGCCGCCAAATCTTTGCCGGTGCCGCTTTCTCCCGACAGCAGCACCGTGGAGGCTGGGCTTTCTGCGACGCGCGTGATCCAGCGCTTGACGCGGTGCATGGCATGAGACTCCCCAACGATGCGCTCCAACGCGCTGTTGCCTTCGGAGCTTTGGCGCCGCCTACGAAGCTTGCGAGACAGCTCCGATTGTTCGAGCGCCTGAGCGACCAGCTCGCCGACTTGTTCGAGGTCGAACGGTTTTCGGAGGTAGTGAAAGGCGCCGTGTCGCATGGCGTCCACGGCCCCTTCGACCGACGAATGAGCCGTGATCAAGATGACCGGCGGGGCCGCGTCCGCGATGCGCAGGGCTTTGAGCAGCTCCCCGCCATGTGCGTCGGGCAGACACACGTCGAGGAGCACGAGGTCCACTCCTTTGCTGAATTCCAGGCGGGCATCGCGGCCGGTTTCAGCCTCCAGCACGACGTGCCCCTGGGCTTCGAGATGTTGGCGGAGCGACCAGCGGACAAGTGGTTCGTCATCGACAATCAATAGCGTAGCGCTCATGGTGTTACCTTCGGGGTTGGTAGGCGAGGTGCCCGCACTTTGCCGCAGAGTGTGCGAGAAGGCTCGCGCAATGTTTTCGTCGTAAAACGGAGCAGCGGAGTGGTCATCCCCCCTTTGTGAATGTTTTGTTGGCCGGTCGTGCGCGAGCGGTCCATTCGATCGGGTTGCGGCGCAAGCGTCGAGCCCGACTTCACCGAACATGCTCGAGTTCAGCGCCTTCGGCAAGGGAGTTGCTGCATAGTGGCCGAGCAAGTCAAAGGGGACCGCGCTGTCAACTCGGTTTGACGTGGTACCTTTGCTTGCCGGGGCACAGGTGCCGAGGCGATCCCTCGGGTGAACGAACACAAACGTGCCACGCGGCGAGGATGATTGACCGTTGCTCGTCGAGCGCGCATGTCCTCGAAACCTAGCACTATCTTGTCCAAACCAGCTGGCTGAACAGCGAGCGGCAGGCGATGCGAATGCGTTATTGATTTGTGTGCTCGGCTACCGCTTGGCCCGTACCCGTGTTATGCGTTCGCCATGCGGCGCACAGGAGCGAAAAGGGTGGCTGACGCCTG
>CBFGRJ010000120.1:0-18718 GCA_965651135.1 uncultured Myxococcales bacterium | reverse complement strand
CAGCAGATCGTCGCGCACGCGCTTGAGCAGGCGACCGGGAAACACCAGCTCGGGCGCTACCGAAAGCTCGGCACACACCTCGGCCCGGGCCATGCCGAGCCACGCCTCGCTGCGAATCTCTTCGAAAGTCGCATACGGTGGCGGATCGATGGGCACGAAGTCTTCGTCGCGCGCGGCGTCGGTCGCGGCCATCAGCAACTGCGTGAAGCGCTGGCCGTGGCGGTTGGCCCATCCCCGGTGCACCCCCTTGATACGAGCCAGGTCCGCACTGGTGCGGGGCAGCCGACTTGCGATGGCCATCATCGTCTTCGTGTCGGGTGCCAGCATGCGCTCTTGTGGAGGACGAGCGTTGTACCATTGGATCAAGAATCTGAGTGCTGCCTGCGTGCGACGGTTGAGCTGCCAGGCGTTGCGAAATGAGCTCAACGAGAGCTCGGCGTCCGGGGCGACGCTGGGTTCTGCCACCTCGCGGGACGCTTGGTAAATGATCTCGAGGCGATTGCGAGCTTCGGCGCGGGCTCCGAGCTCGGCGCGGATCGCGGGCAGGTGTTCGATATCGCTGGCCGCGTAGCGAAGCTGAGATTCCGGCAGCGGTCGCCTCAGCCAATCGTCGGCCTGATGCGGCTTGCCGGCGCGAATGCCCAAGACCTTGAACTTCAAGTAGCTGAGCGACACGGACGCTTCAGGGCCGAGCAGCGCCCAAGCGATCTGCGTGTCGAAGATTTTCGTCGGCGCCGGCGCGCCGAGCGCCTGCACCAACAGCTCGATGTCCTGGAGCCCGGCATGCAGCACCCACTCGACCTCGTGATGGACGAACACCTCACGGAGCGGTGACAAATCACGGAGCTTCAGCGCATCGACCAGGTAGATGTCGGGTGTCTCCGCCTGGTTGCCCGAGACCTGAACCAGGCTCAGCTTCTTCCCCGCCTTGCTGGAATCGAACTCGGTATCGAGGTACAGCCGCGTGGCGCCCGCTAGTTTTCCCGGGAGCTTCGCGAGCTCCGCTTCGCTGTCGATGAAATGCATTTCCGAGCCGCGCCCCTCTCGGCGCGTGGCGCGTTCTGCGCTCGACGGCTTGCGTTGTCAAATTCACCGGATGCTGCGGTGCGTAGTTCGGTTCGCGCGCTCGGAAAATTGCGCGGGCACCCGGGTGGAACAATCGACGCGCGAGACCTGTCCGAGGTGGCTGGCGTGTGCAAGAATCCGCTCCGCCATCGGCCGAGGAGCCAGTCTCGCTAGAGAAGGCAACCTCGCGCGCGCTGGCTCCTTGACAGCCCGACCGGTTCGGGAGAGCGAGAGTTCCCTTGTCAGCTAGCTACTTCGATGTCGACGGCACTTTGGTCACCACCAACCTGGTGCACCCTACGCTGTACTACCTGGCCAATCAGGGGACCCCGGTGCAAGTCGCCAAGCGTCTCGGCAGGGCGCTGGTTCGGGCGCCCAGCATGGCCTGGGCCGAGCTCTGGGATCGCCGCACGTTCAACGAGCTCTTGTACAGCTCGTACCAAGGCATGAGCGAAGACAGGCTGGAGATATTGGCCGAGGACGTCTTCGAGGACGTGATCCGCCCCTCGCTGTACCCGCACGCCAAGAGCCTGGTCCAGCAAAGCAAGCGGGCCGGGCTCAAGGTGGTGTTCGTTTCGGGAGCCCTAGAGTGTGTGCTCAGAAAGCTAGCCGAGCACCTTGGCGCTGACGAGGTCATCGGTAACCGCTTGGAGATGAAGAATGGCATCGCCACGGGCAAGATACTCAAGCCGGTGGTGGCCGGGCCCGAAAAGGCCCGCCTCATCCGCGAGCACGCCAAGAGGCACGGTTACGATTTGGGTGATTGTTTCGCGTTCAGCGACAGCTATTCGGATGTTCCGATGCTCAGTGTGGTGGGACACCCAGCCGCAGTTAACCCAGACAAGCGCCTAGCGCTGTTGGCAAAGGCCTATAGTTGGCCGCGCTTCGACCTGACACAAGCCCTATGAATCATCCTTCCGTTGTAACCCTCGAGCGCGATAGCGCTCCGCGTACCGTTTTTTCCGGCGACCAATTGATCGAGATCGATCTGCCTGCGGGTACTCGTTGCATCTACCCCAGGCCGACGCTGGAGCCCCTGAAGGATGTAGATGCTGCGATCCGCTACGCCATCAACCATCCAGAAGGCTCTGACCCGCTCTATGCTCGGCTCAAGCCCGGCATGCGCGTCACGATTGCCGTCGACGACATTTCGTTGCCACTGCCCCCCATGAAACAGCCCGACGTGCGCGAGCGGATGCTGACGATACTGCTCGAGCTCTTGGCCGACCACGGGGTCGAGGATATCGAAATCATCATCGCTACCGGTATCCACCGCCGCATGAAAGCCGCCGAGGTCCGGCACATGGTGGGGGACAAGATCTTCGAGGCATATTGGCCGGATCGGCTGTACAACCACGATGCCGAAGACCCGGACAACATGGTCGAAGTGGGTACGACCGATCGAGGCGAGGTGCTCGAGCTCAACCGCCGTGCGGTGGAGAGCGATTTGCTGATTTACGCCAACATCAACTTCGTGCCGATGAATGGCGGGCACAAGTCGGTTGCCGTGGGCCTGTGCAGCTACAAGAGCCTCAGGCCTCATCACAATCCGGACACCATCCGCGCGTCGGACAGCTACATGGATCCGCGCAAGTCCCAATTGGCGCACGATATTGGGCGTATGGGTCGGCTGGCGAACGAAAAGCTCAACGTGTTTTGCATCGAGACGACGTTGAACAACCGCATGTTCGATCCGTCCCTCGATTTTCTGATGAAAAACGAGGACGACTTGAGTGATCGGGAACGAACGCTGCTGAAAGGTTTGGTGCTGACCACCGCGCGCCTACCCCAATCCGCGCGTCAAGCCATCTTCGATCGCTTTCCCGCACCCTATGGCTGTACGGGTGTGTGGGCCGGCGAAACCTCGGCGGTGCACGAAAAGGTGATCGAGCGTAGCTTCGAGCAGTACTTGGTCCCCATCGAAGGACAAGCCGATGTCCTGATTTGCCCGATCCCGTTCATCAGCCCGTACAACGTGCACGCCTACTTGAACCCGCTGTTGGTGCAGGTCCTGGCGCAAGGCTACTTGTTCAACATGTATCGCGGTGCTCCGCTCGTGAAAAAGGGTGGCACCATGATCATCACGCATCCGTGCACGGACAAGTTCGACCACGAGCAACACGCGCCGTACATCGAGTTCGTGCATCGCCTGTTGGTCGAAACTCGCGACGCTCACGAGCTCAGGCACCGCTATGAAGAAAAGTTCGCGAAGAATCCGGCTTTCATCCAGATGTTCCGCACGGGTCACGCTTATCACCCGGCACACCCCTTCTTCATGTGGTACTGGGGCGAAAACGGCCGACAGCACCTGGGGCGCGTGATCGTGGTGGGGGCCGACAACGAGTACATACCCAAGATCATGGGTTGGGAAACGGCTGCGAGCATGGATGAGGCGCTCTACCGCGCCAAGCTCGAAGACGGGCGTTCGCCGGAAATCACGCTGCTGCACGTACCGCCGATCATCATGGGTGACGTATCGCTGCCTGCTGGAGGGAGAGGGTGAGCTCTACGAACGGAGTGTCTCAGAGGGGGAATGGCAAACCCCCGCCGCTCGATATCGGTGCACTGCTCGAGGGCAAGCGCCTGGTGGTCATCGGTGGCACAGGCTTTTTGGGCAAGGTGTGGTGGGCATTCTTGCTGTCGCGCTTTCCGAGCATTGGTCATGTGTACCTGGTGGTAAGGCCCAAGGACGGTCAGAGCGCCGAGCAGCGGTTCTGGGAAAAGATCGCGACCAGTGAAGTCATGGTGCCGTTGCGCGAGCAGTATGGCCCGAACTTCGAAGCCTTCATCAAAGACAAGGTGACCCCCATTGCAGGCGACGTGGCCCACCCCTACTGCGGGTTGAGCGCGGAGCTCAGGGAAGACCTGCGCGGCGGCGTGGCGGCAGTGGTCAACGCCGCTGGCGTCGTCGACTTCGATCCGCCTCTCGACGAAGCGCTCGACGTGAACGCGTTCGGGGTGCAAAACCTGGTAGGGCTCGCCCGCGATTTGGGGGATGTGCCGCTGCTTCACACCTCGACCTGCTACGTTGCCGGGTCGCACACTGGGCCCATCGAAGAGGTCAATCCTTGCGAGTTCCCGTTCCCTCGCGCCGACGAGCTCGAGCGCAGCCACTGGGATCCAGATCGAGAGATCGCCGAGTGCCTCGACGTGATCGAGCAGGCGCGGCACCGGGCCAGCGACGCCTTCCGGCAGAGCCGCTTTCTCGACGAGGCGAAGCAGAACTTGAAGCAACGGGGTGAGCCTGCGCGTGGCGCCGTGCTCGAAGCCGAGGTGGCCCGTGTGAAGCGAAAGTTCGTGGAGGGGCAGCTCTCGGGCATGGGCATGGAGCGCGCCCAGTTCTGGGGCTTTCCCAATACGTACACGTACACAAAGAGCATCGGCGAGCAGATCGTTGCCAGGAGCGGGCTTCCGTACACCATCGTTCGTCCTTCGGTGGTCGAGTCCACGGTGGAGTTTCCGTTCCCCGGTTGGAACGAGGGCATCAATACGAGTGCCCCGCTCATCTTCATCGTGCGCCAAGGCGGCTTGCAGATCCCGGGGTCCGACAACGTACTCGACGTGATCCCCTGCGACATGGTGGCCGGCGCCATGACGCTGGCGCTCGCCGAGCTCCTCGAAGGTACGGCGCGTCCGGTGTACCAGGCGGCATCCAGCGATACGAACCCGTGCACCATGCGGCGCTTCTTCGAGCTGACGGGGCTCTACAAGCGCCGCTACTACCGCAAGAGCGGTAAGGGCGGGCCACTCGTGAGCTTGCTCCAGTCGCGCTACGAAAGCGCCTTGCTCGACAAGCCCATGTTCGAATCGATCGGTCCGAACGCGTTGGCCAAGGGTGCCAAGGCCGTCTCGGGCCTGTTGAAGAGCGCTTCGTTCGGACCGCTGGCGAGCGTGACACGCCCGACGGCGAAGGCGCTCGAAGATTTTGGCGAGCAGCAGCGCAGAATCGGCAAGATCCTCGGGGTGTTCGTACCGTTCACCGCCGAGTACGATTATCGTTTTCGCTGTGACAACACGCGGGCAGCCTATGCGCGCCTGTCGGAGCGAGAGCAGCGGCTCGTCAACTGGGCTCCTGAAAGCCTGAACTGGCGCGAGTGGTTCATGCAGGTGCACATTCCTGCTCTCGAGCGCCACGTGTTCCCCGAGATCGAAAAGCGCATCGAGCGTCCGCTCAAGGCGCCCCAGCGCCACGAGACGCTGGTGGCACTGCTCGACGAGATGGCCGATCGCTACGAGCTGGCGGTCGCTTTGCAGCGCACCGAAGCAGACGGGCTCAGCCGTATCAGTTTTCGCGAGTGGCGCGATTTGTCGATGGCGTGCGCCAAGCGCTTGGAGGCGGCAGGCGTCAAGCGCGGAGACCGCGTGCTGCTGGCGGGAGCCAATCACCCCGCCTGGCCCATCGCCTTCTTCGGTATTTTGTTTGCCGGCGCCACGGTGGTGCCGCTCGAATCGGGAATCGAACCGAGCGCCGCCGAGAACCTGGCAAAAGCTTCGCGAGCGCGCGTGTTTCTCGCCGACAGCGAGGTCGCGGCGAGGCTACGCTCGAGGCTCGAGAGCTTGGTTCAATTCGGCGAGCTCACCGATGTGGTCATGGGTCCGGGTGACAAGAGTGAGCCGCGGTGGCCCGAGAGCGAAGACGTTGCCGCGCTCATCTACACCAGCGGCACCACCGGCTCGCCCAAGGGCGTCATGCTGTCGCACGGCAACCTGACTGCGCTCATCGCGTCACTTGCGCCGTTGTTCCCGTTGCGCAAGGGCGATCGCATCTTGAGCGTGTTGCCGCTGCACCATACGTTCGAGCTCACTTGTGGTCTGCTTTTGCCGCTCTCGCGCGGTGCCCGCGTGATCTATCTCGACAAGATCAATGCCGAGCGCCTCGAATACGGGCTCAAAGCGGGGCGAATTACCGGGCTCATCGGAGTTCCCGCGCTCTGGGAAATGCTCGAACGTCGCATCACCCAAAAGGTGGCCGACCACGGCACGTTGGCGACGCGTGTCTTCGATTTTGCGGTCGAGCTGAACAAGAGTCTGGGCAAGAGCCTGGGGGTGGACGCCGGGCGAATCTTGTTCGGACCCGTGCACGAGGGTCTGGGTGGTCACTTGCGCTTCATGGTGAGCGGCGGTGCGGCGCTGCCCGAAGCGACTCAGCAACGCTTTGCCGGTCTCGGTCTTCGTTTGTCCGAAGGCTATGGCCTGACCGAGGCATCCCCCGTGTTGACGGTGGCGCGCGCCACGCCCGGAGCTCCCGCGGGTCAAGTGGGTCAGGCGATCCCGGGTGTCGAGATCCGCATCGACAAGCCGAATGCCGAAGGGGTGGGAGAAGTGTTGGCACGAGGTCCCAACGTGATGCTTGGCTACGCCGACGATCCGGAATCGACCCGCCAGACCATCGATCGGGACGGCTGGTTGCACACGGGCGATCTCGGCAAGCTCGACAAGAAGAACCGACTTGTCTTGGTAGGCCGCGCCAAGGACGTCATCGTCACGAGCGCGGGCGAGAACATCTATCCCGACGATATCGAGGCTCGCCTCGGCAAATTGCCTGAGGTGGAGGAGTACTCTATCTTGGGCGTGCCGGATGGCCGCGGCGGCGAACGAGTCGCCTGCGTGGCGGTGCCGGCGGAGGCTGAAGGCCTTTCACGTGCCGAGCGCCATGCCCGAGCCAAGCGCGCGCTCGAGCGAGCGTACAGCGTGCTGCCACTCGTTGCGCGGCCATCCATCACCACGGTGCAGGACGCCAAGCTGCCTCGTACGACCACACGCAAGGTGAAGCGGAAGGAGTTGGCCCGGCTGCTGGAACGGCTCGATGTGCCCGCCTCGTCGCGTCGAACCGCAGCCGCCGACGACGTGGAAGCCTTGGTTCGCAGCGCTGTCGCGGCGATCACTCGACGCCAGCCGTCTCAAATTGCTCCCAGCATGACGTTGCGCGGGGACCTGGCGTTCGATTCGTTGATGGCCCTGGAGCTCTTGGTAGCGCTCGAGACGAAGCTCGACCGCTCGCTCGATGCGGAGAAGCTGAGTGATTGCACCACGATTGGCGAGGTCGAAGCGTTCATCCGTGCCAGCAAACAACGCGTGCTTCGCTCGGTGACCGAGTCCATCGAAACCGAGGCGGACGAAAAATTCGAAATTCCGCCGCAGCTCAGAGAAGCGGCCATGCAGTGGATGGGCCTGGCGCAGCACAGCTTCTACGATCGAGTGCTGCGCACGACCATCACCGGACGTGCCTTCATTCCCCACAACAAAAATACCTTGGTTGCAGCCAACCACCAGAGCCACCTCGACATGGGGCTCGTCAAGTACGCGCTCGGCAGCTACGGCAAAGACCTGGTCAGCTTGGCTGCTCAGGACTACTTTTTCGAGGGCAATCGCTGGCGCAAAGCCTACTTCGAGAATTTCACGAACCTGGTCCCGATGCCGCGCGGGAATTCCTTGAGGCAAGCCTTGAGGCAAGCGGGCTCGCTCCTCGAAGAAGGTAAGACGGTCCTGATCTTTCCGGAGGGCACCCGCAGCACCGACGGGCAGATCGCCGAGTTCAAGAGCGCGGTGGGGCACCTGGCCCTGCACCACAAGATCGACATCCTTCCGGTTTGGGTGGGCGGCACTCATGCCGCGCTGCCCAAGGGTGCGACGCTGCCGCGCCGCAGAGACGTCTCCGCCCGCATTGGGCCGCCCCTGCGCTACGAGGAGCTGCGCCGATTGACCCAGGGTATGCGCATGGCCGACGCTGCGCGCGTCGTGGCCCGCTTGACCGAAAAGGCAGTGCGAACCCTGGGTAAGGGTGGTGTGTTTCGTACCGAAGATTTGACCCAGGAGAGTTTGCGTCTGGTGAGCGAGTTGCCACCAGAGACGCTCGAGCCCGTGTTCGAGGAGCTGAAAGAGCGCTTCGTTGCAGGCAGCGTTCGGGAGCCGGTGAGCTACTACTTCGCCCTCGGCGATTCAGAACGCTGGACGGTGCGCATCACGCCGGAGCTGTGTGAGGTCTATCCAGGCAAGGTGATCAACCCCGCAGACTGCGTCCTGAAAACTTCACCGGATATGTTCACCCGTATCGTGCGCGAAGCGTATACGCCGTCGCCCCAAGAGTTCATCAGCGGTATGGTCAAGAGTAACAACGTGGGGTTGCTTCTGACCTTCCAAAAGGCCTTTCAGCTGCAACCCGGAGGCAACTGAACATGGCGCGCTATTGGGTCGGCGGGGCCACGGGCTTTTTGGGCTCGCACCTGGTCAAGCTGCTCGTCGCTCGGGGTCACGAGGTGGTGGGCGTCTCTCGCTCTGGCGGCAAGGTAGGGGAGGTCGAAGTTCGCTCGGTGGACGTGCTAGACTCGGACGCCGTCTGCGACAGTGCTCAGGGGTGCCATGGAGCCTTTCTCGCCACGGGTCGCGTGTCGCGCGACAAAGACGATGCCGAGGAGCTACACCGCTTGCACGTGACCGGCACGCGCATGGCGCTTGCGGGCCTAGCGCGGGCAGGGGTGCCGCGCACGGTCGTGGCCAGCACCAGCGGCACCATCGCCGTGGGGACCGATCCGAAGCGTGTGTTCGACGAGCGCGACGACGCCCCCTTGGAAATCATCGCCAGCTGGCCCTACTATCGTTCGAAGTTGTACGGAGAGCACGAAGCCCTCGAAGCCAACCGGCCCGGCTTCGAAGTCCTGATCGTGAACCCGAGCTTGTTGCTAGGCCCAGGTGACCTGGGCGAGTCTTCTACGGGAGACGTGCGCCGCTTCCTCACGCGCAGCGTTCCCGCCGTACCGGCCGGGGGCTACGCGTTCGTCGATGTGCGCGATGCCGCTCTCGGTATGTGGCTGGCGTTCGAAAAGGGCCGGCCCGGCGAGCGGTACATACTCAATGCAAAGAACCTGACCATTGCCGCCTTGTTCCAGCGACTCGACCGCCTCACCGGTGTCCGAGCTCCCCGCCTGAGGTTGCCCAAACACCGAGAGCTCGCGCTGGGCCTGAATCAAGCGTTCAACAAGGTGGTGCGAGCCATCGGCGGCGAACCACCCGTCGACGAGGTCAGCGTCGAGATGTCGCAGTACTACTGGTATTGCGACAGCGCCAAAGCCCAACAAGAGCTGGGCTGGAACCCGCGCGACCCCGGTGAAACCCTACGCGATACGGTGTTCGATTTGGTCGAGCGGGGCGTAGCGCCCGATTTCAGGGACAGGAAGACGGGCACCTGACCCTCACCCTGCTCCCTTGCAGCTCACGTCGAAGCGCAGCCCCTCACTCATCCTGGGCATGTCAGCAGTACTGACATGCCTGGACGGTGCGCAGCCCCAACCGATCCCATGCAGAGCCCCGTCCTCATGGCTTCGGAATGCTGACGACGGTGCCGGCTTCCAAGTCCGTATAGTAGAGCCGGTTGGCGCGTTGGGCCAGACCGTAGGGTGCCTGGGCCTCGTGCACCACATTGGGCTCGTTCCCACATATTGCAGCACTATGCCGACTCATGGCGCGACACAAGCCATTGGTTTTCGTCCGTGTGCATCTCTGACAAGCCGTACAAAAGGGTGCATTTGACCACGCCCGTGAGTCTGCTCCTGCGTGGCGGATCGCCCCAACCAGGGCTCTTCTCGGAGGCAGGCGTCGCACTCGCCATCGGCGCGGCCGGTGGAGCAAGCCATGAGATTACGATAGTATGTTCTGGCGTGTACACTGCACGATGGGTGTCATTCGGGGCGAAAAATGGGCTTTGACCAGAGGTTAGGGCTCTGCTTCGGCTAATTCCGTATCTCGAGCATGACCGTTCACTCCGAGATCAGCATCGAAATCGAGCAGGATCGGGACATCGTGCGCGCCCGTCATACGGGGCGAGAGCTTGCGGCGTCGCTCGGATTCTCGAACACCGACCAGACATTGCTGGCCACGGCGATCTCCGAGGTGGCCCGCAACATCGTGAGCTATGCAGGACGAGGGGCGATTATCCTCAGCAAGATCGAAGAACAGGGTCGTCAGGGGATATTGATCACTGCTCGCGATGAAGGCCCAGGCATCGACAATCCCGAGCTGGCCACACGCGATGGGTACTCGACCAGAAACGGATTGGGTGTCGGCCTTCCCGGAGCAAAGCGGCTGGTCGATGAATTCGATCTAACGTCTGCGCCAGGCATTGGGACCACGGTCACATTGAAGAAGTGGTTGCCCTGATCATGTTACGTGCTTTCTGTCTACGCCGCTTGATCAACGCCGCCATTGGCAGCCGAGGTGGCGAATGAACGAGCTAAACGACGACTGCGTGGCGGCGATCGCCGATCACTTGAAGCACCAGAGCGAGGAGTCTCTGAGCCAGGCCTACGAGCTCGGGCGACGAGCGCTCGCCCAACAGTTCGGATTGCTCGACATTCTATCGCTCTACGAATTTGCGCTAAATCAGCTGGTTTTGACTGCCCCTCCAGAGGAGCGACCTCGTGCTGGCGCAGCCGTGGCAAACTTCTTTCGCGAATTCTTGGGCCCATTCGAAATGAGCTTTCGCGGCTATCAAGAAGCCAATGACGAGCTGAGGATTCTCAACGAAAACCTGAAAGCTGCCTACACGGAGCTGCAGGCGCAACAGCTGCAGCTCATTCAATCGGCCAAGATGGCGTCGCTGGGCGAGCTGGTTGCCGGCATAGCTCACGAGATCAACAATCCGCTGGCGTTCGTGCTCAGCCATTTGAATACGATTAGCAAGAGTCTCGACAAGGTCGCCGCCGAAGTCGACGAGCCGTTGCTTGCCGACTCGCAGCACTGGCAACGGGCGCGCAATCGTTTGGCCGAAAGTCAGCTGGGCTTGGCGCGCATCGAAAACCTGGTCCTCAGGCTGCGCACCTTTTCTAGACTCGATGAAGGCGACGAAAAGCAGGTGAGCATCCGAGAATGCATCTTGTCCGTGATCCCGATTCTGGAGCACCGCATGAAAGGTCGCATAACACTCCAGACACACTTTAGTGAGCTCGACACCGTGCTCTGCTACCCGAGCTTGCTCAATCAGGCGATCATGAATCTACTCACCAACGCCATAGACGCCATCGACGGCCCAGGCACGATCACCGTGACGACAGACGCGGTGGACGGCCAATACGTCATCATGGTTCGAGATACGGGGCATGGCATCCCTTCGGACCTGCGAGAACGTGTGATCGAGCCATTTTTCACGACGAAGCCGGTGGGTCAGGGCACGGGTCTCGGGCTCAGCATCACTCACTCCATCGTCGAGAAGCACCGGGGCACGCTCGAGCTTGCCCCGGCAGACGGCGGCGGTACTGTCGCGATCCTGAAGTTCCCGCTGGTCACGCCTACTGGCGCCTGAGATTAGGCCCGTTTCGGAGCCGTTGGACGCTTGAGGTAGCGAAATACGAGGACGCGCTTACCTCCGGGCTCGACCTCCACCTGTACTCGATCCGATAGACGAGTGATGGCGCCCAGCCCGCCTCCCATTCCTTTGCGAGACAGAATATGCATCGGGTCGATAGGGCCGTTGTCATCCCAGCCATCCTGAAGGGCATGCTCCAAATTTCTGAACGGCGGCCCCCGGTCGTGGGCAACCAGACAAATGCCCGGTCCGGTATCATCGTTGACCGCGACCAGCTCGATAAACCCGCTCACACCGTACTTCAGAATGTTCGAGGAGAGCTCGGAGGCAACAATGGCGAGCTCACTGCAGGCTCGCGCATTGAAACCCAACGAAGCTGCGAAGCTCTTCGTCATTCGCTGGACATGCAGAACATCTACGAAGTCGCGAACGACGTGGTTGAGCATTAGGGTTAGCGGTTACTCTTCTCGACGTATTGCTGTAAGGCTTCGTGCAGTGTGCGATGCGTGACTATGTTCGAAAGGTCAATGCCCATATGCACCACTGTCTGAGCGATGTGTGGATTGATCCCAGTCAAGACACACTCTGAGCCGAGCAGTCGGACGGCCCGCGCCATCCGCATGAAGTGATCCACCGTGCGCGTGTCCATCACGTCGATTCCGGTGATGTCGATGATGATGCAGCGCGTTTTCTTCTCTACTACCGACTGCAGCAATGAATTGGTCATCTCGACGCTGCGCATCGTGTCCATGACGCCGACGACCGGCAAGCAAAGCACGCCGTCCCACACCTCCATGATGGGTGTCGAGAGCTCGCGAATGGCGGCCCGCTGCTTCTCTATGGTCTCGAGCTTTTCTTCGAGCTCTGCTTGGTAGGCCTTGCTCTTTTGTTGCTCATTGCTGAGCGATTCGATCATCTCATTGATGCCTCGATACAAGCTTGCAAGGGGCGTCGTATCGTCGGGGGCAACCTCGAGACGCGTCGAGTAGTCGCCGAAGCCGACGTTAGCCAGTGTGAGCAGAGCGTCAGCAACGCTCTCGAGAATCTGCTCGTCGGACATCCCATTCGTAGCGTTCACCTGATCCTCCTCGCCTTCCTCCGGCATGCGAAATGCCGACAGTCATTGTTTGACCTCATGGTTTGCGCCATTTGCCAAAGCTCTTCGTGGCGTGGCGCACGTAGTCCTGAAGGGCATCCCGCATGCTGCGGTATGTCTTGACACCCTCCATTTCGACCCCAATGTGCACGATAGTGCTGGCAATGGTGGGGCGAATCCCCGATAGCGCGCAGCCGCTGCCCAGTAGCCGTACCGCCCTGGCCATACGCAAGAAGTGATCGGCTGCGCGCGTGTCCATGACGTCGATACCCGTCACGTCGATGATGACGAAGCGAGCTTTTTTGGCCACGACGGCGCTCAGCAACGTTGCAGTCACCTCCGCCGCTTGCGTGGTATCGAGGACCCCAACTACCGGCACGCACAGCACTCCGCTCCAGACCTCGATGACCGGAACGGCAAGTGCTCTAATGGCTTCACGTTGCCGCTCGATCAGGTCGATTCTCTCACTGAGCTCGGCTAGCCGCCCTTCGGCGGTGCTGCGCAACTCCGTCAAGGCATCGATCATGGAGTTGATGCTCTCGGCGATCGCGCCGACCGGATGAGTGTCCGGATACTCGAACGCAAGCCGCGGGCTCAAGTCACCGTCGCCAACCGCCTTGAGCACGGTCAGCAGCTCATCGATGGAACCCATCAACTCGGATTCGTACTCGGCGTCTTGTCGGACCGGCGGGTTGCTACTCATTCATCCACCCCGATGCTGGTCCCACGCGTGTCGCTCGTCGTGAGCGGCACCGGCGGTGGCGCCCTCGACGTCACCTTCGTCAGCGTCGTCCTCTGATGGATCCGGGCTGCTGCGGCGGACACCCAACAGGTCCAGAGCAGTCTCCAGATCGAGCGTCGTTGTCACGTTTTGCAGCGTGATCCCCATGGTCTCGAGCGCCATCGCAATTTCCGGTTTCATTCCCGAGATCAGCGTTTGCGCCCCCATCAGCTTGGCGGCCGAGGCCAGTTGGGACAAAACCGCGCACAAGTGGCTGTCGACGAGCCAAAGACCCGTGATGTCAATCACCAGCCCGGAGCTGCCTTCCTTGTGAATGCGGTCGAGTACCGCGGACACAAGCTGGCCCGCCATGTCGTCCGTCATGTCTCCCTGTAGGGGAACGAGCAGGAACTCCCAAAACTTGATGATGGGTATGCCGTTGTAGTCCTCATCCATAAAGATCACCCCAGGTCGGCTACGAGCACGGTGGCGTCGTCATTGTCGCGCCGATATTTGCTCATGATGAAATGACACGCGTCCGCGGGAGTCAACCGACGTATGTCGTCGGTCGGGGTTCGACTCGAGATACCGTCGGAAAACGCAATGAATCGAGCCGAACGCGGCAAGCTGGCGCTGCAGACCCGGAACTTTCGAACACTGACACCCAAAATGCCGGCAGAATAAATCAGCGGGAACCGTAGGTCCGAGCTTCTGAGCTCGACGTTTCCGACAGCGCAGACGTCGAGCTCGGTCCCCCTCAAAAGGCAAATGGTTGCCGCTACACCACGAGTCCCCGAGAGCTGCACGTGCAATTGCTCCATCATGCTCTCGAGCGAAGTTTCCAGAGAGACCTTTTCCAGAAACGTGGCAGCGCCTACAGACGCGATTTCGGCGTCGGGTCCGTGCCCGAGGCCGTCGATCACACCGAATAGGGCCTTGCCGAACCCATCGGTACGCAACACGGCTCGGTCACCGTTGGCGACTTCGCCCACTCGTGGCAACGACACGTGTTTGCCACGAAGCATCATATGGCAACCTCCGCTACCACGACGGTACCGTTGGAGCCGGTCTGGATGTCGAAGCGGTCAGAAAGGCGCTTGGTTCCCAGCAACCCTCGCCCCATACCGGTCTTACTCTTGTACTTTCCGGAAAGAATCTCCTCCAAGTTGGGTATTCCGGGGCCGTGGTCTTCGGCCCTGACGACAATGCGCTTTTCGCCCGAGTTGGTGGGCGAAATCTCCATGACGCCACCATTCGCATACAGCACCATATTTCGTGCCAGTTCGCTCACGATGGTCGCTATTCGTTGCATGGCAAACGACGTCGTCCCGCTGGTGCCGCAGATGCGCCGCACTTCCGAGCGCACGCGACCGATATCCATCTCTTCGCGGATCTCCAGTGTGCAGCCCGTGGGTTTCAACGAATCGCTTCCGCAAAATTCGGTGATGTCCCGCATGGCGGCTTCGCGCTGCGCGTGAGGCACGAACAAGCCGAGCCCCCGCCGTAGAGCACCGCTGCACCGCCGAAGATTGGAGCGTGTCAGGTCGTCCTCCGTCAGTCCCTCCTCTTGGAGAACGCGGGTCAAGAGCGCCCGTGCGTTGACCGGAGAGATGTATCTGCGAAGGACCGCGAGGACTTGCTCGAAGGTACCGTTCATAGCCACATATGCCCAACGGGTGGCACTGGACCTAGCTGATGAATGTGCTGACGAATGTGCAGACGCTTGCCCACCCTGATCCACGAGCTCGACAGCTTGGCTTCATCGACTACTCCATCTCCAATCGCGCATAGGCCTGCAGCAGCTCCAGCCGAGACTTGGCTCCGACCTTTGCAGCAGCCCTGAACAGTAACACTCCAACGGTCGAGGGTGCAACCCCCAATGCGCGAGCAATGAGCTTGTTGTTATACCCACGATGTGCGTAATCCAGCGCCTCGCGCTCCCTGGATGTCAGCCGTGGCCCGGAGTGTGTGTGCTCGACGGGCCTCCGAGAAAAACGATAACAGAAGCCCTCGTGTTCGAACTGCTCGATGAGCGTCCAGCGAGCCGGCTTGGGCCTTTCGGATGCGGGCATCGTGGGAAGATCGCTGGTCGAAGCGGCCGTGAATCCGTGGCTTTCAGACCCGTGTGCGCTTCCCTCAGCCATGAGATCCTTCATTCATTGGCCCTAGGCCGACTCTACCGCCGGCATCGCGCGCATGAGCACGCTTCGTCCGATACCCTCATGAGAGCTCCATGCACTGGCCGACAAGTTAGCCGGAGGCGCACGGCCGAAGCAAGCACAGAGTAGCCGGCCGTACCAGCGTCCGCACGGGATGATGCGCAGGACTGCACACTCGTATACTCGAAGCACGGCTCAGCGGTTGTAAGAAGTGGCGGATCTCGCCACCCTTGCCCGAGCGTCCGAAACACACCGTGGATTGATCGGCGCCCCGTTGGAGTGTTCAACGTGCGCCAGCGTTGCAACTGCAAGAAGCCCCGTGCGCCCGGCTTGAGATGGGATCACTTCTTGCGAATGTGGGCGCAGGTCCGACAAGCACTATCGCGTCGAGTCCGAGTGGTGCTTGGACTCTTGCACAGGGGTGAGCCAAGCGGCACCTTTATTGGTGGCTGCGCCCAGACAAAGCGCCTCCGAGCCTAGTTCTTCCAGATCAACTCGAAGGACGACCCCTCCTGGTAAGGTTGCTCGAGCGACCATCCGTGAAGGACAATCCGTTCTGTCGGTTTGCCCATCGTCTGCAGTGCGAATTTGACGAAGCCGGCTCCTGCACACAAGGTATGGTCCATACGTTCCGCGCCGAAGTAACGGCAGACCAACTTGCGCTGAGTGGCGTCAATCTCGAGCCGACCCCAACTGAAATCGCGCTTCCAGAAATCAGGCAGTTTCTTGGCAAAGAGCGACGGATTCAAGATCTTCATGGGAAGCCGCAAGTACGAGTTGGTGGCCTCGCGGGCCGCGTGCTCACCCACCGTGATTAGCTCTTCTCGAGCACGATCCTCGATGCCCTCTGCGAGCGCTGCAACATGAAGCATGAGATCATTGTATACGGAGTCGGGACACCAGTCGGCGGGTCTTGCGGTCTCGAGCACGTTCCTAGTTGCGGGAGCAAATCTTTCGAATACCCGGCACGCTTCGGCTTTGCCAAGCTTGTTGCGTATGTATCTAGCAGCGCTCAACACGACGTAGGCTCGCACCGTGCGTGCTTCGACGACTTGCAAGCATTCCGTGATGTGTCTCATCAGGATTTCGACACCGGCATTCTTGTGCACGAACCGATGCGCAACCCTGGCTACGCCGGCGCCCTGAGGCACGGTCCGGCTCGAAATGAGAATCCGCACCACCGCAGGGTGCCGCTCGCTGACCTCTCCGAGCAACCACAGACCGCCTTTTGTATTCGGGATCTCGTAATCTGACACAATGACATCAACGTGCTGCTCGTTCAGCACCCGGAGGGCGTCGTTGGGGCTCGTGCTGGTCGAAACATCGTAGCAGGCCTGGAGCATACGCTTCATGGTCCGAAGTAGAAGCCGGTCGTCATCGACCAAGAGCAAACTCGGCTTTCCATCGCCACGCGCGACGCTGGAGGTGCGGCGGGTGGGGTCCTGCATCCCAGAACGAGCGTAGCTCTCGAACGGCTCGCTCTGCAACCGTTGGCGCGCCACTCCCTCGGCCTTCCTGGCGTCCGATCGACCCCTTTTGAGCCCTAATTCGCCGGGGATTCCCCGGCTGACTACTAAACGGTCGAACAGCTATTCATGTATGGGTCGTTCATGGCGAAGGCAGTGACGTCTCCTGCGCACGGACTAGGTGCGGAGTCGATACACGCCGGGTGAGGGAACGCCCCCGGCCACTACAATGGATATGATCATTAGTACTCGAAGCAAGTGGCAGCCGCTTACTGAGCAGCTCGACATCGCGTTCGCGTACTACGTTGCTTAATGCCCATTGCGGGTCGGCCTTGCGTCCGTTGCAACAGCACCACAACGCACGAGCCGCGCATCGGAGGGCACCTGGGTCAGCAAGTGTCCGCCCGAGAACTAATCAAAGTGCCTGACGTGGTCAGTCGAACGAGGTGGCGAGCATGGTGTGTGCACACGTCTTGCGCTGGCGTCTTACATGCGCGCAGCCATGTGCTCTTGATTAGTTTAAAGGGCTAGGATCTGCTGAGCGACTATGGCATCCTCGGCACTGAGCAAACGAGATGCAAGGTGGTGAAGCATGACCAAGGCGAGCGATATTCAAGCACGGGGTTACATCCTCGCAATGACGTTCAAGTTCCTGCGTGAGACGGCAGGCGAACGGAAGACAGAGGAGATTTTGGCAAGTGTCTCACCAGCTTTGCGCGAGGTCGTACCCGCAATTCAGCCGGCGGCATTCTACCCGCTGAGCATGTTCGCCGAACTGAACCGGACCTTGGTCACGCATCTTGCTGGAAACGACGAGGAGAAGGCCGAAAAGGTGCTGATTGAGTGTGGCAGGTATATAGGCAAAGAAGCAAGTAACACGTTCTTGAAGCTTCTCATGCGTATGCTCACACCAAAGCTAATCATGAAGAAGATCCCCGACTTCTGGAAGCGTGACGTTACCGGTGGACGCGTTGAAGTCCACGCCCGTGAGAATGGCCTCCAATGTTTCATGTACGACCTAGAAGGCTATGATCATTGCTGTCCACTCTCGGCTGGCTGGCAGCAGTACAATTTGGAAGTCATGGGAAAGTCTCTTGAGTCGACGACTGTGTTGAAGTGGTCGCTTGCAGCGCCTAGCCAAGACGGGACGTCGTTCGAGATCACCTGGAAACCGTAAACAAGCTCGGATCAAGGGCGCACACGGAGGTCTGCGCCTTAGGCGATGCCTCATACCGGAACGCCTTCGACGATCGTGATCATGGAACGGGTGGGAATGACCCGGGACAGCTCAAAGCCTGCCGCACTGAACAGCCGGGCAAACTCCTCGACGGTTCGAGCCCGGCCTCCCAGGGATACTAGCATTTCCACATCCATCCGCTTATCCCAGTCTCGCTCGCTCGTTGATTCAATGAGAGTGTCCAGCGCCAACACCCTTCCGCCCGTTGGCATGACACGTCTGCAGTTCTTCAACAGTACTATGGCGTCTGCGTCGTCCCAGTTGCGGATCACGTGCGTCATCATATAGGCGTCCCCCCCCGATGGTACTGACGCGAAGAAGTCGCCACCCACGAAGGCACAGCGGTTGGCGACTCCCAGCCTGTCGAGTTCCGCTCGAGCAGCAGCCTCCACTGAAGGGCGATCGAATAGAATGCCGCTCATCTCGGGATGCTTTGCCAGGATGGTTCCAAGCAGCCGGCCTGTTGCCCCGCCGACGTCTACCAATTTCGAGATGCCCGAGAAGTCGTACGCTTCGCAGGCCGTGACGTGGATAGCGGTGGAGCCATCCCGCATCGCAGCATGGAAATTGTCGAAGTCATCCTTCGTCTTATCCAAGTAGTCGTACAGGTGCACCCCGAAAGAGTGCTCCCCGCCGGAGGCTCCCTTCTTCGCGCATGTAGCGAGCTGCTCCCAAGC
>CBFGRJ010000119.1:0-18725 GCA_965651135.1 uncultured Myxococcales bacterium | reverse complement strand
ATTCTGATTCTGATTCTGATTCTGATTCTGATTCTGATTCTGATTCTGATTCTGTTCTCGTCCAATATCCCGCAACTGGGCGAGTGGTGGGACGATCAACGAGGATGAGGAACAGTTCGCAAGGACGATTTGTATCGCGGAGCGTCTGCTCGAGGCGGTGGAAGGACGCACGCGCAGGCCTGACCTGGTGCGAGCCTCGCCGGATAAGATCGTGCCAGCTATGATTTTTGTTGACGGCGTCCGGACGTCGCGCGGCTCACGAAGGACTCACGTTAGCGATTGTGCGGCATTGCTGCCCCGCGAACGTCTCCCTCGTGCGCCATCGCGCGAAAAATGGCTCGAATGTTGGCCAGTGGCTCACGAACGCGCTGGACGGCCAGTGAGAGTCGCGAAAATCCCCATGGTAGGGTGAGCTAGACAAGGAGGAGGAAACACTATGGCACAAGCTCATGTCTTTTCCAATGTTCTCGAAGCCGAGCGCGCTCATGAAGAGCTGGTGCGCATCGCTTGCGAGCGAGCCAAGCTCGATCGACACGAAGCTCATTGGCTGATCGTCGCCTATCGAACGCAGGCAAACCGACTGCTCGGGTGCGCGAGCTTCGCCGAATACTCCGAGCGCGTGCTGGGGCACACGCCCCGAGTCACCGAAGAACGCCTGCGCGTGGCCAGGGCGCTGCGAGCCTTGCCCGAGCTCGCCCAGGCTCTCGAAGCCGGGAGCCTCTGTTGGACGGCAGTGCGCGAGCTCACCCGTGTGGCCACGCCCGAGACCGAGCGTCAGTGGCTTATTGCCGCTAAAGGTCTCAAGGTCCGCGAAATCGAACGGCTCGTGAGCGGCCTCCCACGCGGAGCCGAGCCCGGCGACCCCAAAGATCCCGAAGCCTGGCAGCATACCCTTCACTTCAAGGTTCGATCCGAAACGCTCGCCTTGTTTCGAGAGGCCGCCGATCGGCTACGGCGAGAAACCGGCGAAGTCCTCGACGACGACGCGCTCCTTCTCGCCATGGCGCGCCGCATCCTAGGCGGACCGGACGACCCGGGTCGAGCCAACTACCAAGTCGCAGTCACAGTGTGCAGCAGTTGCGGACAGGGCTCGATCGACGCGGCGGGCGAAGCCATTCCCGTCTCGCCGGACATTGTTTCCATGGCAGCCTGCGATGCACAGCAGCTCGACCTCCGCCCCCATGGGGGTGAAGTCTCGCCCGCGACGCAAGACATTCCACCCAAGGTGCGCCGTTTGGTTCGGCGGCGGGACCGGCGTTGCGTCGTTCCGGGGTGCCGGAACCGCGATTGCGATATCCATCATCTTCGCCCGCGTGCTGATGGAGTCGATCATAGCCCTGCTAATCTTGTGCTCATGTGCCCGGCGCATCACAGGGCTATTCATGAGGGCAGGCTCATCGTTCACGGCGACTTGACCACGGGGCTTCGCTTCCAGCATGCCGATGGTTCTAGCTACGGTGGGCCAGCCAGTCCGCGCGTGGCGGACCTTTGGACACGCGTCTATCGGGCGCTTCGAGGGCTCGGGTTCCGCTCGAGCGAGGCGAGTGAGGCCATTGATCGAGTGCGCCCCACCGCCGGCGCCGACTGGTCGCTCCAAGAGTGCTTGCGTCGGACATTACAACTGCTCGGCGAAGCCGCGACTCATTGCCCGCCGAGTGGGTAAAACCGAGCCGGCTCAGGTCTTGTTCGGGAGACGGCGATGATTGTCGGGTGCAACGCTCCAGCTGGCTCGGGCTCGTCGAGCCCGTTTCGGGCTTCCTGGGCTATCGCCGCCAACTAGAGCGGCCTGCAAGATGGTGATCAGTCAAACACTCGTCCATTCTGCGGAGCCCTCAGGGTGAGCCATGGGCCTTGGGCCGTACGAGTCGATGCCATGAATCGCGACGAGCTGGTCGAGCTCGTTGAGAGCTGTCGGCCGTATCGGTCGCGCTAGCCCCCACGGGGGCTTGGGTCTCGGGCGGTGGATGGTGGTGTGGTATAGCGGCGGGCGCGTGAGAGTGGGATCGACCGAAATCAGTTGGGCCAAGTCGACCTCGGTGGCTTTGCGGTGTGGTGCGGGGATTGTGTTGGCTCTGTTGGCTCTGTTGTGTTCGAGCGCGAAGGCATGGGCCTTGGAGCTTTCGTGGGATGCGCCGTCGGGTTGTCCTCGGGCGGAGGAGGTCGAGGCGGCCGTGGCTCGGCTGGCTGAGGGGCGTCCGCTCGACACGGCTCCCGCCAGCGTGAAGCTGGTTCAGCTGGGGGCCGAGCGCTGGAGCGCGAAGCTCACGTGGGGGACGGCGACCCGGACGCTCTACGGGGAAAGCTGCCGCTCGGTGACGCAGGCCGTGGTGGTGATTCTCGCGATGGCGCTGGAGCCGGAGTCGGAGGCCGCCGCCGTAGAGGAGACTTCGCCGGCGGTTTCGCAGGCCGAGGTTCCGCGGGATGGGGTTTCGCGGGATGGGGTTCCGCAGGGCGAGGTTTCGGAACGCAGGGCTTCGCCGGACAGAGCTTTGCTTGATGAGACTTCGCCGGATGAGACTTCGCCGGATGAGACTTCGCCGCGCCGGGGGACGTCGCGCGAGGGTGCGGCTCGCGACACGGGCTTCGCGTGGGGGGCGTCGTTGCGAACGTTGGGTGAATACGGGATCTTGCCGGGGCCGGCTTGGGGTGGGTCGGTGACGATGCGCGGTGGGCTCGGGGATCGCTTTGGCGAGATGGCTGTGCTTGGGCTGTTGCCGCGGGAGGCGGTACTGCCGGAGCGGCCGAATCAGGGCGGCCGGTTTCACTGGGTTGGGGTGAGGCTGGCGGGGTGTACGGAGCTTGGGTCGCGCGCGATGCTGTTCGCGTGCGCGGGGTTCGAGCTGGGGCAGGTGACGGGGCGTGGCTTTGGGGTGCGCAATCCGCGCGTTGGGTCGGGTCCTTGGTTGGCTCCGGGGCTTCAGGGGCTCTTGAAGCTGCCGCTCGGTCGCCGTTGGCACTTCGAAGCCATGCTGGGTGGGTTCGTGGCGCTGGTGCGGCCCGAGTTCGAGCTCGACGATCAGGGGGTGGTCCACCAATCCGGCCCAGTTTCAGTTAGACTGGAGCTTGGGCTTGGATGGAACTGAGGTCCCTGCAGAAACTGACGACGGATTGGGTGGGGACCGGCCACTGCTCACGGTCAGAGCGCTCCGCTCGGGAGGCTTCGAGCTCGTGACCACCACCTTAGCCTGGCCGCCTCACGAGATGGCCGATCCATTGCCGGCATCTGTGACGACCGGGGCGCCGCCTATTTCTTTCGAGGCTTTGTACGAGGCGGAGTTCGCGTTTGCTTGGCGCAATCTGAGGCGTCTGGGCGTGGCGGAGTGGCAGCTCCGGGATGCAGCTCAGGATGTATTTCTGGTCGTGCATCGCAGGCTGGCCGAGTTCGAGGGGCGCGGCACGCCCCGCGCGTGGCTGTATTCGATCATCGTGCGGGTGGCTGCTCAGTACCGTCGGACTCAGCGCCGCAAGCAGCTCGAGCACACGGAGGACGCGCACCAGCTGGCCGATACCGAGGGTCTTGGGCCCGAGCACGGCGCCGAGCAAAATGAGCACTTGCGTTTGCTGCTCGCGTTGCTCGACGCGCTGGACGAAGCCAAGCGCGAGGTATTTATCCTGGCGGAGCTCGAAGAGATGACGGCTCCAGAAATCGCCAGCGCGCTGGAAATCAAGCTCAACACCGTATACTCGCGGTTGCGTGCTGCTCGTGTCGAGCTGCGTGAGGCGCTCCGGCGCCATGGCGATGGGTGGAAGGTGCCATGACTCGACCCGATGATTTGCACACGCTGTGCAGGCTGGCGCGCGAGCACGAAGATCCGAGTGAGGTGGAGCGCGAGCTGGTTCGGGCCAAGCTGTCGGCTCGGCTCGCCGGTGCAGGTGTGGGTGCGGCCGCCTTGTCGAGCTCGCTGAGTGCCGAGTCGGCGGGGGCCAGCACGGGCGCGGCAGGCACGGGTCAGGCGCTCGCTGGGGTGACTGCGTCTGGTGCTACCCAATCGCTCACTGTTTCTGGTGTGGCGGCATGGTTGGGTGGCAGCGTAACGGTGGGCGTGGGCGCGGTCTTGGTGGCTCAGGCGATGTCGCCAGCGCCAGCGCCAGCGCCAGTGCCAGTCACCGCGACGGTCGTGTCCACGTCGGTGGCACCGGTGGCTCCGCCGGTCGTGAAGCCACCGCCAGTTGCAGAGCCGCCGCCAGTCGCAGAGCCGCCGCCAGTTGCAGAGCCGCCGCCAGTTGCAGAGCCGCCGCCTGTCATGAAGCGTGCGGTGGGGCGCTCGAGTCTCGAGCAAGAGGCGCGGGCTTTGGCCGAGGTGCAGCGAGCGTTGCGCGATGGTCGCGGTGTGGAGGCGCTGGCGCTGGTGGCCGAGCAAGAGCGGCGGTATCCCGCCGGGGCGCTGGGGGTCGAGCGCGAGGCGGCGCGGGCGTTGGCGCTGTGTGCTGCGGGTCGATGGGGGGAGGCGCGTCCGCTCGCCGAGCGCTTCGTTCGGAAGCACGCCCGCTCTCCGTTGGCCGAGCGCGTGCGCCGCAAGTGTCTCGGGTCGAGGAGCGACGAGTGAGGGGCGTGGGCTGGCGCTTCGTGCTGGGAGCGCTGGTTGGATGTAGCAGCGGGCCCATTCCTATCGGCGACGATGATGTACCCTCGTGCTCGGCGGCAGAGTGCGGCGAGGCGCCGGCCGACGCGATCATGTGCTTGAACGGCAGCGCCGGTGGGTTTGCTTGCGAACGCGATGCCGGTGGCACGTGCACTTGGGTGGCCTGGTGTCTGGTGGTCAGCTGCAGTTGGGAGGACTGCGGGCCTCCGCCCATGGTGCCGCCCATGTGCTTGACTGAGGGAGCGCCCGGAGCGGCTTGGGCGTGCGAAAGTGTTGGGTCGCCTTGTTCGTGGCACGCGGTATGTCCGGAGCAGATGCGCGACTGCTCGCCGATGGACTGTGAACCGCTTTCCATGGGGGCTACGGTTTGCGCGATGGGAGACACGCAAGGCTCGAGTTGCTTGCGCGACGCAGTTGGCAGCTGCAGGTGGACGCCGGTGGCTTGTCGGCCACCTTGACTCTACGCATGACGGATCGGGGCACTTCCGGCCACAGCCGGTTTGGGCTTCATGCAACGCCGTACTGCTCTTTTGGGCTTGGGTGCCGGTTTGACCGGCTTGGCTTTCGGTGCGCCGCTCGAAGCCTCGAGCGGGATACACGAAGGCTCGCGCGTGCGAAGTGTGCTCGAGGTGTTCTTGTGCGGCGGCGTCAGTCAATACGAGTCGTTTTATTGTGTGCCCGAGCACGGCGCGTCGGATGGCACGCATTGGCACCTGTTTGCGAACACGGCCGCGCTGGCCGCGTCGCTCGAGGCGTGCGGCATCGAAGAGCCGATGCTCGAGCCATTCGCCCCGGATGCACTGGGCCAAATGGTGCACCTGGGCCCCTTCGCGGCTCCGCTGCGGCGGCGTCCCGATTTGTTGCAGCGCCTGCGTGTGTGCATCACCCGCCACGACCTCGCGCCGCACGAGGCGGCCATTCCGCTCGTGCTCAGCGGTAGGACCTTGGGCAACCCTGCCGTGGCCGGGCTCGGTGCGCACGTGCAGCGGCACTTTTCGGAGCTCGAGCCTGAGCTTGTGGGGACCTGCTCGTATGTGCTGTTGAGCTCGAGTCTGAACACGGTATTCATCGACAACTTGCGCACGCTGATGGCGACGGGTCTGCACCCGGCGCGGGCTCGGCCGCTCGGCATTCAGGTGGACGGCGCCCAGCAGTTGACCGAAGAGCTCGAGCGCCCCGCCGTGGGCAGCCTGCGCGACCGAGCAGATGCCTTGCTTTCAGTGTATCTGGACCAATACGCAGCTGGGCTCACCTGGCCGGGGGGCGAGCTGTTGCGAGCGCCGAGCTTTACCGATCTGGCCACAGCTGCGCGTGCCTTGTCGCAGGTCGACGCGTTGAGCGAGGTGTTCGACCCAGCGCTGTTCGAGCCGCGCCCAGGGGTCAGCTGCATGCACGAGGTGCCGGTCGACGCGGTGGGCATGCAGTTCGGAGTTGCCGCTCGCTTGCTCACACACCCCACCCGGCCGGCTCGATACGTGTGCGTGGTCGATGGAGGATTCGTTCCGAACAGCAACGGCGGCGGCGCCTACGACAGCCACACCGACAACAGCCTGGTGCAGGCGAGAAATCTGACGCACACGCTGAGCGCGCTCGCGTCCATCATCAACCAGCCGGGTGAGCAGCATCCCGACAAGCTCGAGCTCGACGACACGCTGGTGGTGCTCACCACCGAGTTCGGGCGCACGCCCCACGCCGAAGGGGGCACCGGGCGCAATCATTGGCCTTACGGGTTTCCACAAATGCTGCTGGGAGGGCCGATTGTCGCGCCCGGTGTGAGCGGCGCCTGTGGGCCCGACGCGCGCGCGGTGCAGGCGGCGACGCCGCAATACAGTCGCATCGCTGCGCTGCTCGCCTTGGGCATTTGGCCCTTTTCACCCGAAGCGTTCAACGTCGCCGATGTCCCTGGAGCTCAGAGCGAAGAGCAGGCTGCCGCTGAGGTGCTGAGCTCGCAATTTGGCCTCGTATGAAGCGCGTGCTGGCGCCTTTGCTGGTCGCGGCTCTGGTCAGCTGTCGCGAGCCGGTGGCGAGTGAGCCCACGCAGGGCGAACCCTCGACACCTCCGACACCTTTTGCTTACGACTGCGATGCTGGCGATCGCGCGTTCGTGCGCCGCGCGCTCTTGGCAGTGTTGGGTCGTCACCCTGCCGGGCAAGCCGAGGTGGATGCTTACGAACAGGCCGTGGCCGAGGCAGGGCGCGCGGGCGTCGCGCGTGCCCTGATGCGGGAGCCTAGCTATCGCGAACGCTGGAGCGACTTCGTGATGGACGCGCTGCGCGTGGCACGCACGGGCGCCAAGTCGCTCGAGCAGTGCTACGGGTCGCCCAGCTCGCTTGGCTTCGACGGCGGCGCCCTGGCTGCCTACGTGCGTGAACACGAGGCTACGAATGCCGACCCGCCGACACCTGGCTTTACCATGCACGAGCTGCTGCGGTCGGCGCTCGAGCTCGACGACCTGTCGGTGGTTTATCGAGCGCACCTGTTCGCCATGATGAGCCGCCAGCTCACGGGCAACGCCAGCGAGCTCGAAGTCGAGCTGGCTCGCCGCAACGACTACGGCATGGCCTTCGAAGCGGCGTACACCAACCGCGCCCAAGACTGCCTGCCGTGTCACAACAGCGAATATTCCGTCACCCACGACTTTTGGCCTGTGACGGGACGGTTCGAGCGCGAGCTGTTTGGCTTGCCGTCGGGCGTGCCTGCAAGCGGTAACGCCAGCGGTCTGTTGCGCTCGCGCTCCATGTTTCGGGTGCTGGGCGTTGTCAGCGCTACCGGGCTCGCTCCCTTCGGCTGGGACGGTACCCGTTGCGGCAGCTTCGACAAGCCCACCGAAGACGATCCGCTGGGCGTCGACGCCTACTTTGGACCGCTACGCGGCCTGCGCGCGAGCGTATGGGAGCTCGAGGCTGCCTTGAAGCGAGGCTTCGACACATTGGCCACTGAGGGGCTCGCGCCCGGCGCGGCCCATGACCCCGATCGCGCCTTCGCCTCGCTGGTCGCGCTGAACATCGTGGAGAAAGTCTGGACCGAAGCCGCCGGCAAGCCGCTGACGATCGCCCACCATTTTCCGCGCACCACGGAGCAGCGCGATGTGCTCACGCGTCTGACGGATCGCTTCGTGCGTGCGCGCTTTTCATTGCAGACCCTGCTCGCGGACATCGTGACCGAGCCGATCTTCAACCTGCTGCCGCCCAGCGCCGGCTGCGGCGCTCAGCCGTACGCGCTGCCGCGCGTGTTCGATCCCTGGACAGACGCGGAGCAGGACCCCGCAAAACGCGGCAATAGCGTCGCCGACGCCGTGTTCCCGATTTCACCGAGACCGCTGCGCAAGGCGCTGCACTTCGCGCTCGAGTGGCCGCCTTATCCGGAATACCCCGCGGAGGGCTCGGCGGAGGCAGCGTTTCAGCTCGCGCTCGGCTTTGCACTGCGTGACGGTGACCCCGGGCAGCGAGCGCTCGACTTTCAGGGACGGCTGGCCTGGGAGGCCGCCTACGGCGCCTGCGAGCCGCCCGAAGGGGTGCACGACTTCGTGAGCAAGCTCGCCGAGCGCGCGCTGAACGAGCAGGCTTCGGTGCTCTGGGCCGTGACCAGCCTCAAGGATCGACTGCTGGGCACCCGCTCGATCTCGGAGACGGAGCGACGAGCACTCGAGGCGCTCGTCGGCGCGCTACAGGTGCCCGCGGGCGCTGACTTGGAGGGCAAGCTGCGCGTGATCTGCGGGGTGATGGTAGCGTCGCCGTGGTTTCAGCTGGGCGGCATGGTGGTGGAGGGGTGAGTCGCGCGAGCCTAGCCGGGCGAAGCGACGCCGGTCAGCTGCTGTATCAGCGACCCCGTGTCCGAAACACCCCAGTGCTCGGTGATTCGGCCATCGTCGAATTTCATGATGTCGATGACGGTAATGCGAAACGACTTGCCGGTGGCGGGAATGCCCATGAACTCTCGTGCCTGGGTGCCGCTCATGGTGACGCGGGCCACGACCTTGTTTCCGTCGGCCAATAGATCGTCGACGCTCGTTTTGAGGTTTGGAAATGCCTCGCGCAGTCCTGCGAACAATTGCTTGACGCCTTCACGTCCCGGTTTGACGCCTGCGAGCAATTCGTGCTCGACGTGATCAGGAGCCAGCAGCTCATCGACCAAAGATAGATCGCCCCGGTTGACGACCTCTTCGTAGAACCGCTGGGTGAGTGCTTTGTTGCGCTCCAACATCTGAACCTCCTCCGATGCTCGATACCGCACTATCGCAATCCATCGGTGGGATCTAGAGCGTTGCGGCTTCCTGCGCTGTCCAATGCAGTGGACACTAGGCGGATAAGTAGTGGTGAGCGCAATGGTCGGTGCTCCTGGAATGCTTGAGCAACGGAGCTGGATGGTGAAGATTCCCCAGCGCTACATCACGTGTGCCATGCGGGCTTTTTACTTGTGCTGCTCTAGCTGGCAGACATAAAGTGGTTGCTTACTCGCGGGGTTCCAGCCTCGGTTAGGATTGAGCGGTATGTTGTTGGGAGCAACTACGGGGGACGCTTTCTTTCGGGCTCCGATTCAGATCATGCAAGGTGTGCGGGCGGAACGCCTGGTGCCACTGGTGGGCGTCGAGGAATGGAGCCGACTGCAGCGCTTCGCTGAAGGGTTCCCGGCGCGCACACAGACGCTTTGCCTCGAGTGTCGATTGGGTGCGGATGCCAACCGCTCGGATCTGGCTTTCAATCTGTTTCCTGGAGTGGCGGTGGCACCGCTGCTCGAGGTGCTGCGCCGTACGCATGCGGAATGCGAGGTGTGGACGCGAGTGTCGGACTTTCTCGATGCCTGGGGTGTCACCAGTTCGAGCTGGGCTTGGCGGATTCCCTTCGTCTGCGTGGCATTCGATATCGCGGGTGGGGTCAGGCCGTTGCTGGCTCCGTGCCTGAGTCTGTGTATCGATCCCAACTTTTTCATCAAGCGCATGGGGTTTCCTTTGCGGGCTCAGCCGACACCTTCGGAGCAGGTGGAGCTGGCGCGGGATTGCTTTGCACGAGTGACGGGTCAGGTGCTGCAGGCAGCGGTCGCGGACCGAATCGCGCGGTGCCTCAGTGCTCCGGTTGCTGTCGAGGCGAAACACCTCTCTTTCATGCTGCCGCGCGCGGGGGTGCCCGTGAAGTTGGACGTGCGTCTGCGCACCCATGCGCTTGCGGCTTTTCTCGAGTATATCGAGTGGCCCGCGCCTTGGCATCGATTGGAATGCGCTGTGCGAGCGCTGCTCCCCTGGGATGGCACGCTGCAATTGAACCTACCAATGCAAAACCCAACGCAGGACCCGAGCCAGATGCCCCTGGAGGTCGAGGTGTTCGCGGATTCGGCCGACGGGAGCGTCGAGCAGCGTTTCTGGCTGCTCGCAAAGCTAGTAGAAACGGGGCTCTGCGACCGGGGCAAGGCCGGCGTGTTGCACGAGCTATGGTCTTCACCGAGTTTCTCGGATTCAGAGGGCCGCCTGCTGGGGACTAGCTGGTACCTGAAGCTGCGATTTTCCGGGAGTACGCCGGCCGATGCCAAAGCGTATTTGGGTTTCATGCCCCGCATGCTGCAACGACGAGAGCGCGCTGTGCGCGCGTGATCAGGAGCTCTGGTTGGGTGGCGGCTCTTACCAGCATCACTGAAGCGCAGGTTCTGAAGCGGGACGGCCTGTTTCAGGTTCAACGGGTCGTCACGCAGCTGGGAGCCCGGTACCTCGTCAAGTTTGCCGTGGCTGATCTCGATGGGACCGAGGAATCCTTTCTGGTACACGAGTATCGCCTGCTCGAGACGCTCCGTTCGAGGCGCGCACTGGTGCCGGTGCGCTTCGACAGAAGCGGGGGTGCCGGCGTGGCCTACTACGAAGATTTCGCTGGTGTTCCCTTGCGCTTCGACGAGCGTGTAGCAGCGTCCAGCGCTGCGGCATTTGCCGGTCTCGTGCACGAGCTCTGTGCCGTGCTGAGCAGCTTTCATCGATTGGGGTTCGTGCTTAGGGGCCTGTGCCCGCAATCGTTTCTGCGGGAAGAGCACAGCGACCGGGTCGTGCTGGGGGATGCGGCGTTTGCTGTGCACTGGCAAGAAGACATGCCGATTCGAGAGGAGTACTGGTACGGCAGTCCTTATTTGCCGTATGCGGCTCCCGAGGTGGTGGGCCGGACCGCGCACGCCGTGAGTGAGCGGGCCGATCTGTACGCGCTGGGTGCTACACTCTATGAACTGGCGAGCGGTCGCCGGCCCTTCGAAACCAGCGACCCCGCCGAGTTGGTGCAATGCCACCTCGCCAAAGAGCCTGCCCCGTTGCACGACCTGGCACCTGAGCTGCCGCGCGGTGTTGCCGACGCTGTGATGACTTTGCTGGCGAAGAGCCCGTTGGATCGCTACGAAAGCGTTGCGGAGCTGGAAGAACGGATCCGTGTAGAGCTAGGTGAAGAACCGCGCAGCCACCCTCGCGTGCGCCAGGCCCGAGCGCTGGGCGCTGCCGCTGCCGTACGCCTGAGCCCACAGCTTTATGGTCGCAGTACGGCGCTCGCGAAGCTTCGTGAACAGCTCACTCTCACGCGCTCAGTTCCCACGCTCGTGTTGGTCGAGGGCGAAGCGGGTGCGGGCAAAACGTCGCTGTTGCTTCGGGCTCGCAACATGCTCGAGCACGGGCATTGCTGCCGCGGGCGGTTCACGCAGTCGGGTCCCAGCTTACCCTTGAATGGTTGGGCGCTGGCGCTTCGCGATCTGGCTCGCGCCATTCTCACACAGAGCGCCGAAGACGCTCAGCGCTGGCGCGTCAAAATCTTCGAAGCATTGGGTGACGGTGTCGCGCTTCCCGGTGTGTTGGTGCCGGAGTGGGCGGCGTTTCTCGAAACCAGCGCCGAGTCGCATGCGCCCGCGACCGAAGGCGGTTTGAACCGCTTGGCCGTCGCCATCCACGCTCTGCTCCGATGCTTCGCGCAACCCGATGCGCCCGTGCTCGTGACCTTGGACGACCTGCAGTGGGCGGATGACTCGTCGCTCAGGATTCTGGAACTGGTCTTGGAGCTCGGGGCCCCAGCCAATTTGGTGCTTCTCGCGAGCGTACGCACGTCACCGGACGCGGAAGGGACCGGCCAGTGGCAAGCGCTCGTATCGCGCTTGAAGGCTTCGGCCGTCCAGATCGAACGCTTGCATCTCGAAGGCTGGGGTAAGCAAGAAGTCGAGGATTTTTTGGATGACAGCTTTGGTGGATCGCTGGAACGCGCCGAAGCCTTCGCCGAGAACATCCTGGCACGGACTCGCGGCAACCCCTTTTTCGTTCACGAGTTGCTGAAGACGCTGCTGGAGCGCAGAGTGCTTCGCTTCGAGCCACCGCGCGGCTGCTGGTCTTGGGACGCCGAGGCGCTTCGACGCCTGCCGCCCGCGGAGAGTGTGGTTCAGCTGCTCACACAACGGATTGCGGAGTTGCCTGCAGCGCTGACGAACGCGCTGTGCAGTGCTGCTTGTTTGGGGACGAGCTTCGGGCTTGCGGATTTCGCGGCAATTACGGGGCGCACGGCTCGAGTAGCGGTCTTCGACCTCGAAGCCGCCCTGGCCGAGGGCTTGTTGCTCGCCGGAGCGGATGACTCGCCCGACCCCACTTATGTGTTTGCTCACGACCGCGTGTTCGAGGCTTGTCAAGCGCTCATGTCGAGCGACGAGCGAGCGTCGCGCTGTCTGGCCATCGGCCGCACCTTGTTGTCACGGTCAAGCGCGTTGGAGCAATCCACTCATCGTGTCGCTGGCTACTTCAATGTCGCCGCTGCGCTGATCGAGAGCGACGACGAGCGACAGCGTTGCGCAACGCTCAACCTGAAAGCAGGTGCTGCAGCGATGCAGCGGGGCGCCTTCAGTCAAGCGCTCGGCCACTTTCAACGAGGGCTGGAGTTTCTCGCGCCGGCCGGCGCAGCGAAGGCCGCTCGACGAAATCTGGATGACGCTTGGCTGCACTGTCCGGGCTTGTGCCGGGCGCTGTACGAGGGGACGGCGGAAGCGGCGTGGCTGGTTGGTGACCTGTCTCTGATGCACGAAGCCTGCGATACCTTGATCGAGCGCAGCACGTCGCCGTTCGACAAGGTCAAGGCCTACGAGGTTCGCATCGGGGGCTTGAGCTCGGAAAAGCGATTCTCCGAGGCAGTCGCAGTGGGGTGCGAAATTCTAGATGAGCTGGGGCTTGGCTTTCCCAGGCGGCCCGGGACGATCCACGTGGCGCTCGGTTACCTGCGCACCAAACGCCGCATCTTCGCTGGTCCGGTGGAGAGGCTTTGCGATACCCCACCCAACCAGGATCGTACGGTCAAGGCGTCGTCCCGAATCATGCAGGCCATGTACTCGGCGGCGTACTTCTCGCATCGCCACCTGTTCCCGCTTTTGGTGTACCGGCACATTGCCGATTCGATCCGGCACGGCCACGAAGACTACTCGTGTGTGACGTATATCGGTTTTTCGCTCGTGCTGGCCGCCATGGGCGACTTCGATGGTGCCTCGCGCTTGAGCGCCGTGGCGCAGCACCTCGTGATGTGCCCGGGTGCGGAGCGCCACAAGGGCAAGGTGTTGATGGGCCACTACGTCTTCGTGTTTCCGTGGACTCATCACATCCGCGATTCGATTCCCCATCTCGCCGACGGGGCACAAGTAGCACTCGAACACGGCGACTTCGAGTACGGAGCGCATCTGCTCACGCTGCATTCGCTGGCACGTTTGCACACGGGTAGCTCGCTCGGCGAGCTGGCACCCGAGTTCGAACAACACCGCCTCAAAATCGCGTCGATGCGCCAAGAGCGCGACATCATCATGCAGTCCATCCTGTGCCAGGTGGTGCACGACCTGCGAGCGAGCGAGATCTCGGCTGCTCCACTGAGCGGTCCGTACTACGCAGCCGGCGAGATGTTGCCACGCTGCCTCGAGCCATTGGACCAGAACCTCGCGTTTCATCATCACCTGGCTCACATGATGCTGTCGCTCTATTTGGGTAGGCGCGAGCAGGCGCTCGAGGCGGCGCACCGCACACGCGAATTCGTCGAAGCGGGTGCGTTCGGTATCTACTTGGCCGCTGTGTTCACGTTCTGGGAGACGCTCTTGTGCCTGTGGGCCGCCAGGAGCGGGCTACCCGGGGCCCGCCGTGCGCGGCGCCGGGCCACACGCGGGCTGCGCCGGCTGAGGCGCTGGGCCGACAGTGCGCCGATGAACTTTCTGCACAAAGTCCACCTAGTGGAGGCCGAGCGCTGGCGAACCGCGCGACCCGATCAGGCGGCCATACATTACGAGCGAGCCATCGAGCTGGCGCTGGCGCACGGCTACCAACACGATACTGCGCTGGCGCAGGAGTATGCCGCCGAGTTCTACCTGGAGCGGGGCATGGAACGCCTGGGGCGCAATTACTTGCGCGAGTGCTACGCCTCGTATCGACGCTGGGGAGCGAATGCGGTGCTACGGCGCATCGAAAACACCTATCCTCAACATTTCGTCGTGCTGGTCGCGACGTCGAACGATCAGGAGTGGGCGGGGCTTTCTTCGTTCGTAGGGAACCCGGATTACCGCGTGTTGCTGAAGGCAACGCAAGCGCTTTCTGCGGAGCGCCGCCTGCCCGACCTGCTCGCGCACTTGCTCAAAACCATGTTCGAACATGCCGGAGCGCAGCGCGCCATCCTCGTGGTCGAGCGGCGCGGGCAACTCTATGTCGACGCTGAAGCCGATGTGGACCGAGGTGATGTGACCTTCCTGAACGACGAGCGTGTGGACGAGAGCGCGCGCCTTTCCCGCGCTCTCGTGCGCTACGTGGCCCGTAGCCGAACCCCCGTGGTGTTGGCGGACGCCGGTCACGATGAACGATTCGCGAACGACCCGTACGTGAAGCGGCGCCAGCCGAAGTCCGTCCTGTGCACACCGCTCGTGTACCAGGGTCGGCTTTTGGGTGTTGCTTACCTCGAGAACAATCGGGTGAGCCGCGTCTTCACGCAAGCGCGTCTCGAAATCGCGAATCTGCTCGCGGGGCAGGCGGCCGTGTCGATTGCCAGTGCGCAGTTTCACGCCCTCGAGCTCGAAGCTCAGCAGGCCAAGATCAATCCTCACTTCTTGTTCAATGCGCTCAGCTCGGTCGCCGACCTAGCCGTGCAGGACGGCGAAAAGGCGGAGGCTGCCATCATCGAGCTTGCCCAGTTGTATCGCTATGTGCTGGCCACCTCGCTCGGGCAACGCGTCACACTGAATCAAGAACTGGAAATGGTGCGGAACTACTTGGCGATCGAACAGCTGCGTTTCGGCAGCAAGCTGAGCTTCTCCATCAGTTGTGACGACGACATCGCGGGCGTAGAGGTTCCCGGTCTGCTGATTCAGCCGCTCGTAGAAAACAGCGTGCGGCATGGAGTGGCACCGAAGATGACACCCGGTCGAATCTGGGTGGAGGCGTCTTCGGTAGCTGACCGATGCTGCATCGTGGTCCAAGACGACGGTGACGGGCTCACCCCCAGCATGCCGGGCACAGGGTTCGGGCTCCGCAGCGTGCAGGAGCGTCTTGCGCTGGTTTATGGGCAGGAATACACGCTTGCCATCACACGCCGCGGTGGCCACCGGGTCGAGATACATATCCCGCGAACAGCGCCGGAGCTCGTCGATGACCCGGAAGCCTTGGGCTCGGAATTCGGCCCACGCAGGTCGTCGACCAAGGCGGGCACTTCGTCGGCTTGAGGGGACGTTTCGGCGGCTTACGCTTGGCTATGGTGAGCTCAAACGGCAAGGTGGCTGTGTTTGGAGTGATGACGGACGAATGCTTTTGTCGGCCCACACGAGTGCACTGGACTCTTTCGGACTGCAGCCGCCGGTTACGCAGCCTTCGCGGCTTTCTAGGGCCGGCGCTCGGGCCCGGGGGCTGGGAATGAAGTACAGGTGCGTCCTGGTGGAGAACGAGGAAGGCTCACTCAGGCGCCTGAAGCGACTGTTGGCCGCCTTTCCGGAAGACATCGAGGTGATTGGTGAAGCGATGGATGGTCCCACTGCCGTGGAGGCCGTCCGCGCGCTGCGTCCCGACCTCTTGTTTCTCGATATCGGCCTACCCGGCTTCAATGGCTTTCAGGTGCTGGAGCGTCTCGACATACAGCCGGCGGTGATCTTCACGACGGGGTACGACCAGCACGCGTTGCGGGCGTTTCAAGCTCATGCGGTCGACTACTTGGTCAAGCCCATCGATAGGCAAGGGATCGAGCACGCGCTCACCAAGCTGCGGTCGATGGGGTTCAACCACGCGCACTTCGCCAGAGCGTTGGAGCGACTGCTGGAGGCATCGGGCTCACGTTACCTGACTCGGATTGGCTGCAAGGTGGGAGACCGCACCATCTTGGTCAAGACCGGTGAGGTCTTGTATTTCCGATCCGACAACAAGTACACCGCGTTGCACACGGTGAACACGGAGTATCTGATCGATACGCCGCTCGTCGAGCTCGAAAGCAAGCTGAACCCGGAAGATTTCATCCGCATTCACCGCTCGACTCTAGTCAATGTCGCTTGGATTACCGAGATTCACAAAGGTTTTGACGGCAAGTTCAACGTCATCCTCAAGGATGCCAAGAGCACCCGGCTCGTAGCCAGCCGTCACTACGCTCACAATCTCAAGAACCTATGAGACGGCGGCGTGTGCCCGTACCGCCGTTTCGTTGAATTCACGGTTTAACCTAGGAGGGGCAGAACATGTCGATAGAGCTCAGTGAACTGCTCGATAACAGAGAGCCCATCGATTGGTCTCCCGCGCCGGAGTACGCAATCCTGCTGAAAGATCTGCAGTCGAACATCTTGACGGCGCATGGTTACGAGCGTGCGCACTATTGGTTCGTCAAGTTTCGCGAAGGCGAGGGCTGGCTGGACGAGACCAGGTTTCTGTTGGGTATGTTGGCGCGCTCGGCGTTGGAACGTGGGATGATTCGAGCGGCTATCGAGGCGCCCAATGCGGCGAAGCTGATGTCGAAGGCCGTCAAGCAGCTAGCAGCCCGAAGAGCCGGTCCGGCGAACGTGAGCTGGGAGCAGCACGAGCTTCTCAAAGACTTGCGGGTCACCTCCGAATTCGAGGTGACCAGTCGGCGCAGGGCGGAGCACGAAGCCAAGCTCGCGCAGCAGTTCACGCGGGCCAAAGGGTATTCCGTCAACGTCCTGCTGACTCGCGCCGGCTATGAGAAACTCGGTGCTACACCTCCGGCCAATGCCGCGTTCCGCGCCGGTATGGCGGAACGCGGTGCACTGTTGAAGGATCCGGAGCTGGAGAGCTGGGAAGCGGGTTACCGGCAGGGTCGCAAGAAGTTCGGAAAGGGAAGCATTGAGATCGCTTTCGACGGTTTGCTGATCGTGGCCTATACGCCGGAGCCAGAACCGCCGGGAGCCGCCGCGCAGGAGAAGCGCATCCAGGTGTTGCGCGAGGTCGTGGAGGAGCACGCCGAGATCGTTTGCGAGGAGCTCGGCGACGTGTTGCGGGTCAACCGCTCCAATGGGTCGTCGTACCCCATCGAACCCTTCGGTTTTCGCGACTCCTTCAGTCAGCCTGCCTTCTACGAGTGGCAGCTCAGGCGCTGGCATCAGATGGGGCTGGCCGGCGATCGCTTCGACCCGAGCGCGCCCTTGCGGTTGGCTCTGGTGCCGGACCCGAATGGGAGAACGCAGTATGCCTGTGGCAGCTACGTCGTGTTCCGCAAACTGGAGCAAGACGTCGACAAGTTCTACCAGCAATCCAATGTGTTGGCGGACATGAAAGGATGGTCGTGCGGGGCACAGCTACGAGCACGCCTGGTGGGGCGAGAGCCGGACGGAACTCCGCTCGTGGCCCATATCCACGGCGAAATCAACAACTTCGATTTCAAAAGTGATCCCCGTGGCGAGCAGTGTCCCTTCTACGCCCACGTGCGCAAGGTGAGTCCTCGCGGCGATGTACGCGAGACGTACCGCCCGTCGCAGCACCGCGTGGTTCGTCGCGGCATCCCCTATGGCCCGCAGATCGAGCGCAACGCGGATGGCACTCCCAAGGGCGACCGCGTGCAGTATCAGCAGGGAGAAGAACCCGGGCCGCTAGGCATGCTCTTTATGTGCGCGCAGGCCGATATCGATAATCAGTTCGAGCACCTGCAAGCCAGGTGGGCGAACAAACACGACCACCCTCGGGGTAGAGCGGGCGGTGTCGATACGGTGATGGGCCAACTGGCTCCCGGCGAAACGAATCGGATCGCCATTGAAGACCGCACGGGCAACGCGTCGACAGGGCTCGACACACCGTATGCGCCAGTGGTGAGGCTTAGGGGTGGTGAGTACTTTTTCGCACCCAGCATCAGCTTCTTGAGAGGCCTTCTAGACGACCTTTTGGCTCAGGATTCACTCACGGACAGGTAAGCACATGGACTTCAAGATCAATTACGACCCGACGCTCAACAAAGAAGCAGGATACGTCCAGATCCACCCTGACACCGAACACGAGCCGCTGCGTGCCCGGGATGCACAGACGCTATTGCATCTGTTGTTCCATCTGCTTTACACGTGGGACGGGCGGGAGCTGATGCGCAAGAACAAGCCCGGTCCCGGAGGACTCGCACCGGAGAACCGGAACAACCTGCTAGCTAGGTTCAACGCTTTCGGCGTGACCGACCCTGGTTTACAAGAAGCGCTGATCGCCGCACATGTCGCGGCTGAGAATTGGGTCAACGCGTTCAAGGCAGGGCCCTTGCAGGATCAGGAGCGCAAGACGCAAGAGAACATCTACCTGCAGAATATGGCATTCATCACGTGGTGTCTCTGGGAGGACGCCACCACGCACGAGTTTTCGATGGGCTGGTAGCCTCGCACGATGGGTGCGATGGAGCGAACTCCGCATGTAGCTGCCGAGCTGCGCCGGTACTGTCGAGGGGAGGTGCTGGGGCAGGGTACTGCAGCGCTCGCAGATTATTCGCGCGACTTTGGGAGTATCTGTGAGCGCGTGCCGGCTTTGGTGTTGCGGCCCGCCGACGACATGGACGTCGTGTCGGCGCTCCGCATTGCGGCCGAGCATGAGTTCCCCATCACCACGCGAGGTGCCGGACACAGCCAGTCAGGGCAAGGGCTTGGGAGCGGCCTGGTGCTCGACATGGCGCGCCTCGACCGTGTGCTGTCGCTTCGCGCAGACGACAGCCTGGTCGAGGTTCAGGGGGGGAC
>CBFGRJ010000118.1:0-18835 GCA_965651135.1 uncultured Myxococcales bacterium | reverse complement strand
CGCATCACAAACTGGTGCTGACCGGGTTCAGCGTCGGCGACGGCACGCACCGCCACGAGTTGTACCGCCAGCGGGTCATTCTCCGCGCCTCCGCGTTCGCGTTCGCGTTGGTCACTGCGCTCGTGGCGGCCCTCTTGGTTCCGAGGGTGTCGCCCGGAGCCAGCGCGCTTCTCGCGCTGGCCATCGCCGCCATCGGCGCGACAGCGGTGCTTGCCATCGGCTTCTTCGTCGACAGAAAGCTCATCACGGGTCAGCTCGAGGGCGAGGCCGCACAGGACGCGCTCGCTGCGGAGCTCAGGGTCTATGTCCCCAACTTGGTGCGGCTCGATCGACCGCCGCCGAAACCGCCAAAGGCGCTGCCCCTGCCCGATTTCCAGGGATTTTTGCCGCGAACCACCGCGGCCATCGCGATCACACTGACGGCGGGCGGTTTGGCTGCGGTGCTAGTCGCCAACTGGATGGTGCGCTCACCGGAGCGCAGGCAAGCTCAGCTCGACAGCAGCGTCGCGGGTGAAGGCGAAGAAGAACCCGTGACGAGCACTCCAGAGGCGATATCTCTGGAGGCGCCGGCTGCCGCAAATCCGGCACCCCCTGCGGCTCCGCCGCCCAGCCCCACCCTACCCGCCGCGCAAGTGCCGAGCTCTTCTCCCAGCGCCAGCGCTCCCGAACCGCTCAGACGCGGCGGCAATTGCAGCTGCGAGCGCGCGAGCTCCGCGCTCTGGGAGCGCAGCATTCCCAAGCTGAGCGTGTTGGTGCTTTCGACCAGGCTACGCCAAGATGGCCGGCGCAAGCGGCTCGAGCTCGACATCGCAGTCGTGAACAACTCGGGCAGCGACATGAACGACGTCACCCTGCGGGTCAACTTCTACGAGCGCGATCCGGGGCCTGGTGGGCGCCGCCATTTTTCACGGCATCGCGTGCTCTTTTTCGAGGGCCCGCTCGCGCCAGGGCAGGCGATCAAGTGGTCAACCGACGCGCGTGGCGTCGAATTCGAGCTAGAAAACCCGGTCGAGGGCGACATCGGTCCCGGCGGAGATGAAGCCGCTCCCGCAGATGCGTTCGCCGAGCTGCTCAACGCGAACCATCGACCCGTGCGGATGCATGCTGCAATGATGCTGGCCTACCTGGGCGACCCTCGCGCTCGAGACGCTGCTCTGAAGCTACAAGATGCGCTGCGCGAAGAGGAGGCGCCTTACCTCAGGCGTGTGCTCGACGCGGTCGACACGCTGTGGCCGTGCGAGGTCGAGATCACGGAAAATGGGCCTCTGCGCACGGTCAGCTCGTGCATCTACAACGCTTCGAGCCAAAAGCGGGACCAGCTCATCGTGAAAGTCAACGCCCTCGAGTCCGAGGTGAGCCTGGCGCATCCGGTCGGCGCACCACCGGCGATCTTGGGCGAAAGCGTCTGGAGTGTACCGGGGCCGCTCGAGCCCCAGCAGGGCGCGCGCGTCGAGCTCGATTTGGACCTGGCGAAAATCAAAGCGGATACCGCGCAAGCGTTCGAGTTCTTGGTCGGTCGCCAAGGCGAGCTGTAACGCGCGACGGCGAGCGGGTCATTTCTGGACCTGAATATTGTGCTGGCGAAAAGCCACCTCGAGCCCGCTGCGGTCCTGGGTTTTGGCCATGGCTTCTTCGGGGGCCACGAGTCCGTCTTTGACGAGCTGGGCCAAGCTGTCGTTCAGCGTTCGCATCCCCATATTGCGCCCGGTTTGCATGATGGATGGGATTTGGAACACCTTGCCTTCACGGATCAGGTTGGAAATGGCGGGAACCCCGAACATGACTTCCAGCGCCGCCACGCGACCGCCTCCCAGTTTCTTGCAGAGCACCTGGGCGATGACTCCCTTGAGACTACCGGCCAGCATTTGTCGAATTTGATTCTGCTCACCAGACGGAAACTGATCGATGATGCGGTCGATGGTCGCCGGCGCCGATGAGGTATGCAACGTGCCGAAGACCAAGTGACCCGTCTCGGCCGTTTCGAGCGCAATCGAAATCGTCTCGAGGTCGCGCATTTCACCCAAGAGCACGATGTCTGGGTCCTCCCGCAGGGCGGCTCGCAACGCCACCTTGAACGACTGGGTGTGCTCGCCGACTTGCCGCTGATTGATCAGGCACCTCTTGTTCGGGTGCACGAACTCCACCGGATCTTCGATGGTGATGATGTGATCGTGCCGTGTTTCGTTGATGTGATCGATGAGCGCCGCCAGCGTGGTCGACTTACCCGAACCGGTGGGCCCCGTCACGACCACCAAGCCTTTCGTCAGCGCACAGAGGGACAGAAGCTCGCGGGGCAAGCTCAAATCGGTCACGCTCAAGATCTTGCTGGGGATCACCCGAAATACAGCGCCGATGCCGCGTAGGTCGACGAAAAGATTCGCGCGAAACCTAGCCTTTCCTTCCAGCTCGTAGGCGAAATCGGTATCGTGAGACGCGCCGAATTCCTCTCGGTTGCGTGGCGGGACGATGGGCCAGAGCATGCGCTGCACCGCTTCGGGAGCCAAGGGGCGCTGGCCGGGCACAGGGCGCATTTCGCCGTCGATGCGCAGCATGGGAGTCGTGGTGGACGACACATGCAGATCCGAAGCTTTGCTCTCCAGCATCTTGAGTAAGAGAGCATCGATTTCGGCGCTGGAGCCGCTGCTCAGGCCGACCCCGTAGACCTGGTGGTCCCGTGGCATGGGGGGCACGGTTGGAAGGGGTCTTGGTTCGGGGCGATAGCTATCGGCCAGATCCGGAACCGGCTCGCTGGGGGCCGCCACCGGCTCGGGTGCGGGCCGAACGTACCTAGGCGGGGGAACCGGGCGCGCCGCCGGCACTTCCAACGCCTCGGGTCCGGCATCGCCGCCGTTTTCGAGATAAAAGGCCGCATGCACCAGGCCGAGCTTCAACTCGCAAGTGGCCCGAACCATGCCCTTGTCGTCGAGCGGAAACTCCCACTGTGCCCAGCCAGTCGACAGGCTTCTACGAGCCTCCGGTGTGAGCACGGGCTCGATGAAGGCGTGGATGCTCTCGGCGGTCTGAACGTCGCCCTTCACCTCATTTTCGCCGCGGTCCGTCACGACCACGGTTCGCCGACCCGGAATCAACTTCACTTCCACCGCACCGACCAACAGGGCGCGCTTGAGCAGTTCTTTGAGATTCATCCGCAGCACACGAGCCTCCTCTCGAACATGGCGTAGGGCACCTGGGTCAGCGTGAATTCGATCAGGCGTGAATGTAGACGACCGTTCCGCGCTCCTTGTTTAGCGCCGCATGCCAGTGGGCCGGAACCTGAGGATCTGTCCATTCGAATAGCCAAGCCGCGTCCACCGGCGCGAGATTGACGCAGCCGTGACTGCGTTCTTTTCCGAACTCGTCGTGCCAATACGTACCATGCAGAGCATACCCCTTGTGGAAGTACTGCACGAACGGTACGTCCAGCAGGTTGAACGAATCGCTCTTGTCATCGTCGCCGTCCATGGTGCTGCTGACGGCCTTGTCGTGAATCATGAAGGTGCCGCGCACCGTCGCATGCGACTTTTCTGGATCCGCTAGACCACCACGCCCGGTGCTCACCAAGGTCGCATAGACGGGGCGCTTACCGACGTACGCCACGAGCGTTTGCTGGCTGATGGAAATGTCGATCCACTTGCGATCTCCGGTCGCAAAGCTGGGAAACGACTCGCGCGGCCGCAGCACCCGCGCGCCCGGTTGAGGGATATAGTCGCCGTCCGTGGTCTCTAGGAATCCACCCGGGTGAGTTTGACCCGTGAGTTTCACACCCTCGCGGTACCGAAGCGTCGTGGTGGGAAGCATTTGCCCAGCCTCGGACTTTTCGTAGCGCTTGGCGTAACGTTGACCGACGAAAGCAACCGGCAGCGACTCGCCCTCATCCAGGGCGACCCCGCGGAAATCCGTAGGGCGAACGATGTCGAGGCGATCGAGCGCCAACAGATCGAGCTGTGTACTGAGCCCGTATTCTCGATCTTCCCATTCGAAGGTGCGTTGTAGAGCAAAGCCGGCGTCCGGGCTCGCCTGTCCCGCGTGCACCGAGTAATACAGGCCCGTCTCGACACCGTAGGGTTTGACCAGCTTTTTGCCCGATCGCAGAAATTCCGGGGGTGGTTCGGGGGTGCCCAATAGCTCGCGCAGCCCGAGCCGCTGCACCTTCTCTCGCCAGATGGCGATTCGTCCGCCCACGTCTCGGCCTTCTACCATCATGACTTCTTCCAAGCTCGGCAGGCGAAAATACAAGTGCGGCGGCTGCTCGGTGGACATGGCGTACAGGTACGGCAATGCCTTGCCGCGCTCGGGACGAACCGACGATTGGATCACGACCGGGTGGTCGAGATCCAGCGTCGCTCCTTTGCCCACACACACGAAGCCTCGTGGATTGATGCGATACCAGCCACCCTGACAGCCCTCGTTCTTGATTTCTGGACCACGCGCGTCGACCACCGCGCCGGCCCGGAGGTAGCCGTAGCGGGTGCGCTTCGGCCCGGTGTCGGTGTAGATCCAGGTTCTCCAGGCTATGCTTGCCAGCTTCAAACCGGTGGGCGAAAAGGGCAGGTTGTCTTCCAGTGTTCCGAGCACGCGTTCGGCCACGTTGCCCGGCCTCGCCTTTGCGCCGGGCAAACGCGACTTCTCGCCGCTGGGCTCGGACACGATGACTGCGGAGCGTGGTGCCTGCTCGGCGGCCGGCGGTTGCCCTTGATGGCACGCGGCGAGCAGACCTGCCACCAACCCGATACCCCGGCACGGAACACGCACGGTCATCACCGCTCCCTGAGTTAGCACAGATTTCGACGGAGCGAGCTTTGAAGGCGACAGCACACCGCGGGCGCGGCATGCTGAGAGCCTCGTGAAGATTCCACAAGGGGCCTGGACCCTCGTCAAGGAAGTGGCGCGCCACTTGCTCAGGCGTCCCGTAGTGGGCGTGGCCGCTGCCGCCCAAACCCACGATGGACGCTGGGTGTTGATTCGTCGGACCGATACTGGATTGTGGGCGCTGCCAGGGGGTACACTCGAGTGGAACGAAACGTTGCGCGAGGCGCTGATTCGTGAGCTCGCTGAAGAAGCAGGGGTGACCATGATTGGCGAGGGCACATTGTGCGGTGCGTATTCCGACCCGTCGCGAGACTTTCGCTTCCACGCGGTGACCCTCGTCGTGCATGCGCGGGTGAGCGAGCCGGAGCGTCCGCCGCTCAACCCGCTGGAAATTGCCGAGGTCCGCCTGTTCGCGGACCACGAGTTACCCGAGCAACTCTCGCACGGTATGCGAGACATGCTCGACAACGTGAGGAACAAGCGTTCGTATTGGGAATGACATGACTCGGACAATGCTGCTGCTTTGGTCTGCTTTCGTCTTGTTGCTCGGTGGTTGCCAATTCGCCATGGGTGGGGTCGAGCTCAAGCCCGTCCACAGCTCGGTGCAGAAGCCCAGCAACGTGGCGGTGTACGTAGCGGTTTCGGATGGGGACGAGCCGCTCGACGAGCTGGACGAAAGCCATTTCACGGTGTTCGAAAACGACAACCGGCTCGACAAAACCCAAACGCAATTGACGCTCCTCGAGCGCGATCAGGTGGCGGTGCATCATGTGCTCTTGTTGGTCGACCTGAGCGGGCAGCTGACAGAACCGAGCCGAGCCAGCTTGAAGCGCGCCTTGGAAGGCTTCGCCGAAACGGTCACCAAGACTCAAGGCCTCTCGATCTTTGCGTTCGACGGCGGCACGGAGATTTGGAATCTGGGGGAATTTCCCAAAGGTGCTGCGCAGATCACTATCGGCGAGCTCAAAAGCGGCGATCCATCCCGCAACTTGAATGGCGCGATATTGGCCGGCCTGAAGCGACTCGACGCACACCTGATGCGCGTGAAGCGCCCGATTCGCGTGGGTACGCTGGTCACGCTGACGCGAGGACCGGACGTTGCCGGTCGTGAAACGCAACAAACGGTCATGGACGCCCTGGACGCGTCGCCTCACGAAGCGTTCTCCGTTGGCCTCGTGGGCGAAGACAACTACTACCTCGATGACATAGGGCCGGCGGGCAAGACAGAGGCAAGCTCGTTGGACACCATGGGCGTGGCTCTCGAAGAAGCAGCGCGGCGACTCGAGCGAGCTCACAACCGGTACTACTTGGTCCAGTACTGCTCTCCCGCCCGCGCCGGTACTCCTACGTTCCGTCTCGTCGTCACCTACACGAACAAAGAGGGGCACGAACGCAGCGGTGCGCTCGAGCTCGCCTTCGATGCATCTGGCTTCGGGCCCGGCTGCGACCCTCGTGCACCGCCACGCTTTCAAGTTGCAGCAAAAGAACCGTGGGAAATCGATGCGCGGCCACGAGACGACGCGTCCAAATCTTCCCCCTCGTCCGGCGCCGAACCCACACCATCGACCCCCGGTGCGGAGCCCAACCTAGATACCGACGAAGACGGAGACGAAGGCATCGTCCCGCCCCCCGACAAGCCCGGCTACGAATGAAGCCGCGCATGTAGGTTTGGTCGCCAAAGCGACGAGATCGGCACACAAAAGCTCCACGCTACGAGCGCCCTCGAAGAAGATACCCTTCAGCAACCGACTCCGGCTGCCGTTCATGCACTGGTATGCCTGACCCTCGCGCAGGCGCGCTGAATACCGCTTCGCCATTTGGTCTCACAGGGGCAGACTCAAGCGCACCGTTGGGACCGAATGCTGGCGGCATCACACCGGTGCTCACCGGTTCGCGCATGCGACGCGCTCGCTTGGTGGTGACACTCGACAAGCCTCCGGTGGGCGCCCTAAACTGTGGACTCGCCCGCCGACCAGCTCCGCAGGGCGCGCTACGACTGGAGGAAGCATTGGTGCTTGCGCGTGATCGTTCGCTCGGCCTGGTGTCGTCGCGACCCATCGTTTTCGCTTCTCGGGAGACCCGTTGGTGAGCGAGCGACCGCTGTCCGCCCCACCCATCTCCGAACGCCCAGCGTTGCTGCCCGGTCGACCCGACTCGTTGTCCGCCGGCGTGCGCAGCGTCTCGTCAGGCTTGCACTCGACGACGCTGACGACAATGCCCGAGATGGCCGCAGTAGGGCCCTCGGCACGTCCGTCGGTGCCCTCCTGGGCCGACGAAAGCGAATACGACCGAGACACCGAAATCACCGACCTGCTCGAGAACCCGGGGCGCTTGAGCCTCGTAGCAGCCAAAGACAGAGCTGTTTTGGTGCGCTTGGATGGCGTGGAGGCCGGGCAAGTCGCCTCGCTCGATGGTGTGCCCTTGGGCATCGGGCGGCATGCCTCCAATCGGCTGCGCATCACTGACGCCGGCATCAGCCGATTTCACGCCCGCGTTTTCCAGCGTGGTGGAAGCACCTGGGTAGAAGACTTGGACTCGCAAAACGGAACATTCGTGACCCGCGAGGGTGCGCGTCGGTCGCGGGAACGCATCAGGCAAACCCAGCTTTCGGACGGCGACATCGTTCACTTTGGAAGCCGCGTGGCGCTGCGATTCGCGATGGTGGACAAACAGCAAGAGCAGCTGATGCGGCAGCTGTACCAGTCCAGCACGCGAGATGCACTCACCGGCACTCACAATCGCAAGCATTTCGACGATAGGCTGAAGAGCGAGCTGGCCTATGCGCTACGTCACGGAACCAGCGTGGCCCTGATCATGATCGACATCGATCACTTCAAGCGCGTCAACGATCGATACGGTCACACCGCCGGTGACGTCGTTCTGAAGCAAACCGCCCGAGCCATCTCTCAGCGGTTGAGAACCGAAGACATGTTCGGTCGCTTCGGAGGAGAAGAGTTTGCCGTGATTCTGAGAGGTGTCAATTTGGCCGGAGCTGCGCGACTCGGCGAACGCTTGCGCACCACGGTCGCCGCCCTGCCGGCGGTGTGCCAAGGCCACACCATTCCCATTACCGTAAGCCTGGGTTGCGCCACGCTGGCGTGCTGCGTCGAGAAGACCGAGGCCGCACTGTTGGAGGCTGCGGACCGGCGCTTGTACCGCGCCAAGCGGCTGGGGCGAAATCGGGTGGTTTTCGAGGATTGACCGCCGGGAGGTAGGCGAGCCGCGCGTCAGTCCTTGACCGCAGGCCATACGTCTTCTACGTCTGACGCGACCTACCCGAATCGAGCTTGGAGGCAGCGTGGCAATCGACCTGGATACCCTGAAGTCCGAACGGACGAAGCTGAAGACTCAGCTGCGGGAACTCGAGCAGGAGCAGCGCAAGTTGGAGGCGGAATTGAAGAAGTTTCGCCAACAAGAGTTGCAAACGAAGCGACAGATCGAAGCTCTCACCACGCTGATCGACGTTCACGAACCACCGGCAGAAGCGTCCAAAGGCGCCGAGCGAGCCACCGCCAGCGCCGACTAAAGCGGGGAAAACCAATCGGAGCAGGGCTCAGCCCGCGGGAGCCATGCGGCGGCGGCGATTGGCCAGATGCTCGATGCCGAGCACGAGCGCGAGGCCAGTCACACCCAACAGCAAGATGGAGCCATCGAGCGTCTGTGGCCAGAACGCGTCGGCATCGACGACTTTGAGCTTGCCGCGCACCAACTCTTTCTGCAGCTCCTGGTAAGGCCAGATTCGCCAGAGACTCCCGACCAACAGCCCCGATAGCGAGCTCAGCACCGTGTCGTGCCAACGACGCATCAACCAGCTCAGGAACCTGGAGAACGAAGCCAACCCCGCCAGACACCCGAGCGCGAAAGGAACGACCACTTTGAGCTGACTCAGGTCGAAATGAAGCAGCCCTTCTACCGCATGCAGCACGTACTCGTACTTACCGAGCACCAAGAGCACGAAGGACCCGCTGATGCCTGGCAGCAGCATGGCGCTGATGGCGATCACGCCGCACAAGAACAGAAACGGCATGTTCTCGGGCGTGCTCACGGGGACCAGATTGACAATGGCGAACCCGACGAAAATGGACACGACACCGACCACGCCGCGCAGTAGGGTCCATTCTGGGATCTGCCGCATCAGGATCACGACCGATCCGAGCACCAATCCGAAGAACACGGCGTATACCGGTTCAGGGTGCGTTTCGATCAGGGTAGGCAGCTTCACGATCTTGATCATCACGACCACGGCCAACCCAATCCCGCACGCCAAACTCAGCAAGAAGCGCCAATGCAGAATCTCGAAGGCTTCTTTCAACTTCAAGCGTGCCAGGGCTCGCAGCGATTCGGCGTTGAGCGAGGCGATGGCCACCAGCAACCTTCGGTAAATACCCAGGGCCACGGCCATCGTGCCCCCCGAAACGCCCGGGACGACGTCGGCGGTGCCCATGCAAAGGCCACTGCCGACGATATAGGGCACCAGCGAAGGACCAATGTCCGTCGGGTCTTCCAACGGTGCCTGTTCGACCACCGGTGCCCTAGACGGCACAGAACTAGACGGCACAGAACTGCCCTGCTCACCCGAACCGCTGTGTGCTACGCCCCGATCCGTGTCTTCGCTCATGATCGACTGGGCGCGCAGCCTAGTCGTCGAAACGACCGGCTGCCAGCTTTTTTCCATCGAGTGGCCTCGGTGCCAAGACTTCTCAAAGCCATGTACCTTCTCGGTCTAGCGCTCGGCGCCTACGCCACCTTGGTCGGCGCGGTGTACCTTGGTCAGCGTCGCATCATGTATCCAGCTCCGCGCATCGTGAGCAAACCCGCGGTCGACGATGCTGCCTTGGAAAGCATCGCTGTCCCCGGATCACCGCCCACTTTTGGACTCCACTTCAAAGCGGGGAGCGGTGCGCCTACAGTGCTGCACTTTCACGGCAACGGGGAGCAGCTCGCCGATCTCATCGCTTTGGGGCGAGCAGTGCGCGCTCGAGGGCTCGGCTTTTTCGCCATGGAATATCCTGGATACGGCTTGGCGGGGGGCAGCCCTTCCGAAGCAGCCAATTATCTCGCCGCAGAAGCCACGCTCTCGCATTTGCGCGAGCAGCACGGCATCGCCACGGACGACGTGGTGCTGCAGGGTCAATCGTTGGGCACCGGTATTGCCATAGAAATGGCGCACCGTGGCTATGGCAGGCGGCTCGTGCTGATCAGCCCTTACACGAGCATGGTCGCCATGGGCAAGCTCACCTTACCCATATTTCCCAATGAGTGGCTGGTGCACGATCGCTACCTCAACGCCGAAAAGGCGCCGGAGGTCACGCAGCCGGCGCTGGTGATTCACGGGACGGACGACGAGGTGATTCCCGCGCACATGGGCCAACGCATCGCCGAGTTGTTACCCAATGCTCGTTGGCTCAGCGTCGCCGGCGGGCGGCACAATGACCTGTTCGTCATTCAGGGGCAAAAGCTGCTCGACACGATCTGCACGTTCGCACGCGCCGCCGAGTAGAGCGGCGCAGTCCCTCTCATTCTGCCGCTCGTGGCATCGGTACCGCGGAAACATCCCGACCACGGCGAATGGCCAAGATGCCCTCCAGGACGACCCATACCTCTAGGGCCAAAATGATGCCCCCGATCACGAGCAGGAGGTAGTTGCCATCGCTCAAGTAGCTCGCCAGGTTCATACTCATCGAGAGCCCAGAAACCGCCAGCACGAACAACATGGGGATCCCCGTGTACAGCCAGACCCGACGCTGTGAGCGGTAGAGCCAAACGGTCACGATCACCAACGATAGACCTGCGAGCAGCTGGTTGCTCGAACCGAACAGTGGCCACAAGGCTCCGTCTTTGCCCGTCAAATACAGCGCTAAGGGCAGCACGACGGCGACGGCTCCGGCCACGTAGCGATTGGCCAAGAGCTTGATACCGTAGAGCTCGCCGAGCTCGCTCAAGATGTAGCGCTGGATGCGTACGCCCGTATCCAGGCTCGTCGCGGCGAACGAAATGACCATGACGGCCACCACGACCTGAGCCGGGGCTTGAGGAATGCCGAGCGGCACGAGAAAAGACGAAGCTCCCACCACGAAAGCGCTAATTCCACCTTTGGCGGCGGCAGCGAACGAGTGATAGTGCGAGGCCCAGTCGGCCAGACCTGCGCTCACCGCCAGCGTGGCGAGCATCGCCAACAGGCCCTCACCCAGCATGCCTCCATAACCGATCATGCGCGTATCCGTGGCGTGGCTCACCTGCTTGCTGGTCGTGCCCGACGCCACCAAGCCGTGGAACCCGCTGATAGCGCCACAGGCGATGGTGACGAACAAGAACGGGAACATGAGGGGAGCGTCACCCGGAGGTACGGCGAAGGCCGGAGCCGTGATGGTGGGCTGCGCCACGAGAATGCCCAACACCAAGGCAAATAGGCCCACGAACAGCTGATGGCTGTTGATGTAGTCGCGCGGCTGAAGCAGCGCCCAGACCGGCATTACCGCGGCCACGAAAGAATAGATCAAGAGCAACACGACCCAGGTCAAATGCTCGTTTTCTGCACCCACCAGCGGGGCCAAGCTGAGCGGTACCCGCACGCCCACCGCCACCATGGCGTACAGCACGAAGAGAGCAACCAGCGAGGGCACTAGCAGCTTGATCCGTTTCTTGTAGCACAGCCAGCCCATGGCCAGTGCAACCACGATCTGAAAATTGATCGGCACCACCGTGCCCGGCTGGGCAACGAACAGGGTGGCAATGGCCTTCGCAAAGACCGCGATCACCACCATGATCAGAAAAAAGATGACCAACAAGAACAACGGGCGTGCACGCGGCCCGATGATGCTCGCGCTCACCTGCCCGACACTCTTGCCCTCGTGCCGCATGGACAACACCAGCGTGGCGAAATCGTGCACAGCCCCCATGAAGACAGTCCCCAAGACCACCCAAATCATGGCCGGCAGCCAACCCCAGACGACGGCGATGGCCGGACCGATGATAGGCGCGGCGCCGGCAATCGATGCATAGTGGTGACCGAACAACACCACCTTCGGCGTGGGCACGTAGTCGACCCCGTCGGAGAGCTCTTTGCTTGGCACAGGCTCATCGTATTTCAGACGAAATACGTCGCGCTCCAACCGTCGCGAATACCAGAAGTAGCCGAAGGCAAAGCACGCAAGCCCAAGCAGACAAACCCATGCGGCATTCATATCTGAAGTATCCCGTAGCTTCGAAAGTCCAGCCCGAGGCTTTACCAGAAACCGCCTCGTGGGACGAGCCTCACTCGGCCAGCATTCGGATCGTAAGCTCTACTTGTCGCCCTGAATTGTAGGTGAAATTTGCCTTGCCGGGCCGCACGCGCGTCGGCTCCACGAGCCGGCCGATCTGGCGCAGATCGTTCGGATCGGCGAGCGCGTCGTCCAAGGGCTCCACGCGCCGGAGCTCGGCGGAAAGCTCGAAGCGCTGCGTTCCCGCTTGAATGCGCTCGGTGAGGGCAAACGTGCCGGCCTTCAGCATCAACACCGTGCGCGCGACGAGGCTCTTCAAGAAACTCGGTGGCGCGGGCTCGGTTGGTTCGACGCTCGCCGCGCCCACTACCTTGCCCATTTCATCGAGCTCGAGCCTGAAAATGACCTTGCCTGCTCCCCCCATCGGCAAACGGTGCCACGCAGGGTCCCTGAAAGCGGCGCGAGGTACGGCGCGCGTGAACGCTTTTGCCAAGCTGCCGACGTGAGGTGGAAGCGAGCCCTGACCATACGTGGGAGTCGACGGCACGTCCGTGGCGCTCCCAGCCGGGACCGCTCCGCTGTTGTTCGTTTCGGGAGAGCTTGCTCGAGACGCGGCCTTTGCCTCGGGTTCGGCCGCGTTGGGAGCTTCGTCCGCGTGAGCCGCTGGCGGCGCGGCTTGCGGTTCGGGCTCAGCAGCGTTGTCGTCAGCAGTGTCGTCGACTGTGCTCGGGGCCTCGGGCTCGCTCGGCACCGGCGTTTCTGGAGCAGGTTCGGGCGCCCGCGGTGTCGGTACGGTCTCAGCGGGCGCAGCCGCTGGCGGCGCGGTCACTCGTTCTGGAGGCGCGACCGGAGCTCGCGGCTGGGCAGGCGCCGATTCCGGCAGCTCACGCGACGCCTCGTCGAGCGTTTCGATCTCGAAAGTATTGCCGACCAGACGCGGCGCTCGAAGGCTGAAATCCGATTCCGCTCCGTTCGCGGACCTCGCCAGCACCAGCACCAACGCAGCATGCAATGCCACGGATGCCAACAGTGGAATCAGTGCCAGGCAATGACGGGCCATGAGACGGGTTAGTGTGACATCTGTCGCGACGGGCGAGTTCCCCGGAGCAAGGTCGCCCGAATTTTGCGGAAAATTCAAGCCGGACAGCGCCCTCCCTAGATCAATGCAGGGCGTCGGTCTCGCCCGGACCGCTGGCGTTGACCGACGGCCCCAACAAGCCGATGAGCTCGGCTTTTTCCAGAGTTTCGCGCTCGAGCAGCGCTTGAACCAAGCTATCGAGCCGCTCCCGGTGCTCGGCCAAAAGCTCGATGGCCTGCTCGACTGCCTTGGTCAAGATGCCGCGCGTTTCTTCTTCGATGGCATGCACGGTCGCATCGCTGGTGCCACCGTCGGTGGCCACCTTCTGCCCCAAAAACGGGTGCTCGGTGCGATGTTCGTGGAACACCGGACCTAAGCGTTCGCTCATACCGAAGTGAGCTACCATTTTGAAGGCTAGGTCGGTGGCTTTCTGCAAATCGTTTTCTGCGCCCGAGGACGTGTCACCCAACACTAGACGCTCCGCGGCGTAGCCTCCCATCAAATACCGGAGACGTGATTCGAGCTCCGGCCGGGTCATGATGTGACGATCTGCTCCAGGTGTCGACTGAGTGACCCCAAGGGCCATCCCTCTCGGCAGGATGCTCACCCGGTGCAAGGGATCGGCATGAGGTGAAAAATGCGCCGCCACCGCGTGTCCCGCTTCGTGAACGGCAACGCGGCGCTTCTCTTCCGGATCCAGCTTGGTTTCCCTAGGGTCGCCGAGCACGATTTTGTCGAACGCCGCGCTGAAATCGCGCGCGCTCAGCTCTTTTGCCCCGCGACGCGTGGCATTGAGCGCGGCCTCATTGGCGAGATTCTGAAGCTCGGCACCAGAAAAGCCCACCGAATTCTTGGCGATGGCTTCCAAGTGGACATCCACCCCCAGCGGTTTGTCGCGGGTGTGCACGCGCAAGATCGCCTCTCGTGCCGCCACTTCGGGGCGGTCGATGAGCACCCGACGATCGAAACGACCCGGGCGAAGCAGAGCCGGATCGAGAACGTCCGGGCGATTCGTGGCTGCTAGAACGATGATCATGTCATTGCGCGCAAAACCATCCATTTCGCTGAGCAGCTGATTCAAGGTCTGCTCGCGTTCGTCGTGTCCCCCGCCCAGGCCGGCGCCGCGCGAGCGACCCACTGCGTCGATTTCGTCGATGAAGATGATTGCAGGTGCGACCTTTTTTGCTTCCTCGAACAGCTCCCGCACTCTCGAAGCACCCACGCCCACGAACAGCTCGATGAATTCGGAGCCATTGATCGAGAAGAACGGAACACCGGATTCTCCAGCCACCGCACGGGCCAGCAGCGTCTTGCCCGTACCGGGTGGCCCGACCAGCAAGATGCCGCGCGGCACCTTGCCGCCGAGCCGCGAAAACCGGTCAGGGGTCTTGAGGAACTCCACGACCTCCTGCAGGTCGCGTTTGGCTGGACCGAGCCCAGCCACCTGCTCGAACGTGACCGGTACCTGATTTTCTCGATCGAAGCGCTTGCCGCGCCCTTTGATCAATCCAGCCAGAGGTCCCGCGCCCCCCATCGACGATCGCCGTGCAGCCCATAGCAAAAGCCCTCCTATCAGGAGCAGTGGCAGGAGATTGACGAAGACCTGAACCGCCAGGTGTGGCTGTTCATCCACGATGTGGATTGCGACCTGCTTTTCGCGCATGAGCGGGAACAGGTCCCGGTCGTCTTGAGCGGGAAGTGTCGTGCTGAAACGATCGGTGAACTTGCCGTCGATGCTTTGCTGCTCCGAGAGCCTCCCGAGCAGCTGCCGTCCTCGAATCTGGACCTCTTCGACTTTGCCCTCTTCGAGAGCCGAGTAGAAGGCGCTGTACGGCACCACGGGGTGGGCCCAGTCACCGCTGGTACCGAACTCCCAAGCAAAAAACACCAGCAGCAACGACAGAGGTAGCAACCAAGGACGCTTGTTCGGAGTGGAGCCAGGTGTAGGTGCCTTCGGGCGTGGTGCGCCCCAGCGGTCTTTCTCGGTCATTCGCCGCATAAGAGTAGTGTCGTGGCAGTCTGCTGTCGATGTTCGGCTCTCAGACGCCCAGAGCAGCAATCTGGTCGGACTCGAAAATGTGGACTCCGGGCCCCCGCTCGGCATCGAGGGCAGCTCGAACCATGGCTCGAGCCACGACATCGGCCCCGATGGGTCGGTACTTCTCGAACCTCCCCACGAACCATGGCGCGAGCGGCGACAGCACGGCGGCCCCCAAGCGCTCACCGGTACGCTTTTCGGTCCTGTCACCCAACAAGAGCGAAGGCCGAAACACACAAACCGTGGGCAGCCCGATGCGCAGCACCGATGACTCGGCGGCGCCCTTGACGCGGTTGTAGAAAATGCGCGAACGCTCGTCTGCACCTAGGGCCGAAACCATGAGAAAATGCGGCGCGCCCGCCTCGAGACTGCGCTGGGCGAGCTCGACGACCAAATCGTGATCCACGTGCTGGAAGGCTTCGCGCGAACCAGCTCTTTTCAGCGTCGTTCCCAAAGCGCAGAACACGTCTGCCCGCGGCAGGGGCGGCAAGGCGTCGAAATCTACCGTAAGCCAGCGCAGCTTATTCGCTCGGTCCGCACCTGGCCGACGCGTGAGTGCCACGACCTCCGAGTATTCGTCGCGCGCCGACAGTTCCTGCAAGAGGTGTCGACCAATGAGGCCTGTCGCGCCCGCGACGAGCGCGCGCCGGATCATGCCGCCCTCTTCAACCAAGCCAGCGATTCGAGGTGGTGAGTCTGCGGGAACATGTCGAACGCCTCTAGGTGTTGGATGCAGAAGCCGAGCGCCAGCAGCCCCCGTAAATCACGTGCAAAAGTCACCGGGTCGCAACTGATCAACGCTAGGTGTGAGGGTGCCAAGGCTGCCACGTGCTCCAAGCCCTGCTTGATGCCGGAGCGGGGAGGATCCAAAAGAACCAGCTCGAACTTGGCTCCGCGCCGTGCGGCCTGCTTCGCGTATTCGAGCGCATCACCGCTGACGAAGCGACCTGGCAGCTTCTGCTCCCGCGCCGCCAGCGAGGCCGCCGCAACCGCCGCGGCGTTCGCTTCGACCCCTACACCCGTCAGGCCAGCTGCCAAAAGCGGTATCGAGAAGTTGCCACTGCCCGAGTACAAGTCGATGAAATCGGTGCTACCGGCAGTGGATGCCAGCCCGACCACGCGCTCGACCAACAAACGGTTGACGGCCCAATTCACCTGAGTGAACCCGCCGGGGACGGCATACAGGTAGCACCGTTCGGAAAGGTCGAAGCGCTCGTACCGCTGGGGAGCCCGATCGGCGCTGGTCCTCACCAGAAAGTCCTGCGCGAGCGTCGCCAATAAAGCCGTGCTCTCGACGGGAACCCAAGAGACCTGAGGCTTCAGCTCGAAATACAGGGACGTGCTGGACGTGGAGACGCGTACCTCGACGAATGCGAACCCACCGAGCGCCTTGGGATGCCTCCGAGTCAGCTTGCGGAGCCTCGCCAGTACGCGGTCGATCTCTGGCACCGCGACGTGACAACGCTTGGGCTGAACCAGCTCGCGAGAGCCCTTTCGGTAAAAGCCAATGCGCCCGCCAGCATCGATCTGCAATCGCAGCCGGTTGCGGTAGGCGAAGCTTTGAGGCGCGCTGGTCATGGTCAGGCCGTCGAGCTCCGCCTCCGAGAAACCTGCAGTGCGCATCAGTGCGTCTTTCAAGAGTCCGACCTTGGCGCGTTCTTGTGCTTGGCGCTCGAGCCCCATCAAGTCGCAGCCACCACAGTGCGCATGAACCTCGCAAATGGGCTCGATACGATCGGGGCTCGGTTTGGAAAGCCGCCACTCGGTGGCCCGCGCTGCACCCGCACGCCGATCTTCTCGATGCACGAGCACCCGATCGCCCGGCAAACCACCGGGCACCAGCAGCACCCGTCCTTCTTCATGGCGCGCCAAACCATGGCCGCCGGGCACGAGCTTTTCCACGGTCAACGTTGAAGCGGCGCTTTCGGACACGCCCACAGCGTTAGCCGAATGCCGCGCTCCCGCAACCCCAAGCAGGCGATTGACGGCTACGACGACGAAGCCGTATCAAAAAGCCCCGAGGCGAGGATGCGCTCAGCCTCCCGCCGGTAGCGCTCGACGAGCTCGCCGTCGCCTTCGCGCAACACCACTGGGCGTCGCTTGATAGCCAGCAGGGTCTTGTCTTCCCAAAGCCAATCGTTCTCCTGGGGCTCCCAACCTGGCTCTTCCTCGAGCTCGGCCTCGGGCAAGGTGTCTTGTCGTTCACGAACGTCGAGCCCAATCAACGTCGGCGTGTCGCTGCGTGAAAGTCTACCGTGGGGGGCAAGGCGGACAGGGTCCGCCGAACCGGCGCGCACCACGACTTGTTGCGGGCGCCGCACACGAATTCTGACGTGCGAGTCGGGCGTGGCGTCCTCGGGTTCGCAGGGCGCCAAAGCACGAGTCCGATCTTCCACACGCCGATTGATCGGCCATTGCCGGCCAATGGCCAAACAAACCGCGGCTTATCGCGGTAAACCCGCGAAATCGCCTAAGGAGCGGGGCCAGCGGGAGCCACCGCCGCCACGGCAGGAGCAGCCTGAGGCACCTGCCGCCTTCGCCATAGCATCCACCAACCATGTAGGGCGACAGCCGCCAGCACCACACCGAGCCACAGGTACACGACGTGTTGGCCCTGCCACTCCACCCAAAGACCAATCAGGGGTCCCAGTCCCACGAACGCCAAGCGGAACAGCAGACTCCTCAGCGAAACGAAGGCCGCGCGGTCGCCGGACGAAATGAGCATTTGCTCTTCGTGATGCAGCAAAGCCGCATGAGAACCCCGCACCCAGGACACGCAAAAGTAGAATGCAACCCCAAAAGCGGTCTCGCTGAGGCCAAGCCCAAGGTAGCCCGCGAGCACGAGCAAGACGCAGGCGAAGAGGCTCCCTCCCAACCCGAGCCGCGCCTTGATCCCGTTGGCTGCCAGCGATGACAGCGCCACCGAGTAGCTAGAGGCCGCCCAAATCATCCCCCACGACTCTGCGTCGATACCCGCGTCGCGCGCATAGAGAGGGACGAGCCAGATGGGGATATAGCAGGCCAGCGCGAGGGTCGTGGTCAAGTAGATCACCGAGCGCAGCCGCCTGTTATCGATGAGCGCATGCCGCAAAATCCGCTGTACTCGCAGTCCGTGGCCCAAACCCTGAGCCTGCACCACAGGGACTTCGACGAGTCGATGTGTCACTAGCAGGGCCGCAATCCAGACGAACACTTCGACAACGAAGGGCAGCCGAGTCCACGCCGCGTACATCGCGCCCGCCATCAGGGCCGAGCTGCCCTCGGCAAACTGCCCCACGGAACGCATGCGGCCATACCATTTACCAAAGTCTTTTGCGCGCCCGCTCGCCTTCAGCGACTCGTAGAGCAACGCCGCATCGGCTCCGGAGATCAAAGAAAGCCCGGCGCCCAGCCAGACTTCGGCCAGCAGAATCTGCCACAGCGTGTCTGCCAGCGCGTACAAGAGCCAGCCGACGACCGCGAGCGCCGAGCCATACGCCAGCGCCCGGCGATAGCCCAGGCGGTCGGCAAGGTAGCCGGAGGGAAACTCGAAGACCGCCACGACCAAACCGAACGCCGCTTGCACGGTCAAAATGGTGGCAATGCTCAACCCGATCTCGTCTCGAAAGAAGAGCGTCAGCACCGCCACTGGAAACAAGCTCATCTGAAGCGCGTGAAACGCGCACAAGAGGGGCGGATTGAGCTGGATCGAAGTTAGGCCACGCATGG
>CBFGRJ010000117.1:0-18867 GCA_965651135.1 uncultured Myxococcales bacterium | reverse complement strand
TGCCCGCCAATGTTCCCGAAACCAGGGAATCGTCGCTGAAGCCTTTCGCGCTCTCGCCGCCTTCTATCTGTACGTTGGCATAGCGGCGCGGCCGATTGAGCGGAGACAAGGTCTCGATCTCGATGAGGGCACCCGTGCCGGCGCTAGTTTCGCTCCGCTGGAGGCGGGTTGGTTCTTCTGTCCACTGGCATGGCCCAGCGGGAGAGCCCGCGTGGAAGCTTGCCTCGTCCAACACGTGGGTCGGCTGAGGGTCGAAGGGTTTGGATTCGACGTGAACCAAACTCAAACACGCACCTACGCTAACCTCGGAGCCGAGCTCGACGGCAGGCTCGAATTGAGCGGACCGCTCTCAGCCCGGCTGGCGCTGCGATTGCAGGCCCCGCTCCTGCGTGAGACATTTCGTTACGGAGCGCCGTCCGGCTCCGAACCCAGCCTTTTTCGCATGGCCCCTGCCCTTGTCACCGGCCAAGTGGGCCTGGTGGCCCGGTTCTAGTAATAAGTTAGCCGTCGTGCCCCACTCATCGGATAGGGCCCCGAAAGCGGGTCCAGAAGTTCCCACGCTGCGAGCGATTTTCGATGAATATTCGGCATTTGTATGGAGAACCCTGCGTCACCTCGGGGTCCCGGAACGGGACGTCGAGGACGTCTGTCAGGAGGTCTTCGTCGTTATCCATCGAAAGCTGGAGAGCTTCGAGGGTCGGTCGACTATTCGCACCTGGGTGTACGGGATCTGCCTGCGAACCGCCTCGGATTACCGCCGCCGCGCGCACGTTCGGCGCGAACAAACTGTCGACGAAGTACCGACCGAGAGCGCTGAGCCAGCGCAAGAGCGAGAGGCCGAGCGCTCCCGCCAGCGCAGGCGCTTGCTCGAGCTATTGGATCAGCTCGACGATGACAAGCGCGAGGTCTTCGTTCTGTACGAAATCGAGGAGCTGGAGATGAAAGACATCGCTGCCGCCATGGGCACGCCGCTGCAAACGGCGTATTCGCGCCTGCGCGCCGCGCGTCAGCAACTGGCTCTAGCTCTGCGCGACAAGAGTGCCGAGGAGGCTGAAGGTGGTTGACCAACCCGTACGCTGGAGCCACGGCGCGGACGACGCCCCTGCCGAGCTCCGAGAGCTGTTGCAGGCTGCGCGCCATGACTTGCCCGGTAAGGCAGAGCTCAGCAGCCTCGAAAGCAAGTTGGGAGCGCTGCTGGATGCGCCCCCTCCGGCGGCCCCATCGCCAAACGCCCCCTTGCCAAACGGAGCGAGTGGAGGGAATGCACCCGCGCTCGCCAAGTTGGCCGTGTTGATCGCGGTGGGCGGCCTAGTCGGCACGGGCGCGTGGCTGGCGTCGCGCAACGATGCTGAACCGGCGGCGCCCGCACCACGCGTGGTACCGGTCGACCCGGAGCCAAGCGCAGTGAAACCACCGGCACCCCCAAGCCTCGAGCCTTCGACCACCGCCGAACCCCCAGCGACATCGGAACCAGAGACATCGGAAGAAGCGGAGCCGACTGCGCCAGAACCCGCCGCACCGCACAAGCCGACTACCGCGCGCGCCAAACCGAGCGAAGCCTCGCTGTTGAGCCAAGCGCAACAAGCGCTGAAGAAAGATCCGAAGCGCGCTCTAGCATTGACCCGCGAGCACAAGCGCCTCTACCCGAACGGCAAGCTGTCGCAAGAGCGAGAAGTCATCGCCATCGAAGCGCTGTCTCGCCTGGACCAAAAGAACCGAGCGCAACAAAAGGCCACCGAGTTCAGCGAAAAGTACCCAGAGTCCGCCCACCAGAAGAAGGTCGACACCACGCTGAAGGAATGAGCGCCCTCAGCGGTTGATGACCAGCGTGACTTCTTCGCCGGGCTTGAGCTTGTCTCCGGCAGGCGGCTTTTGCTGAATGACGACGTAGCTGGCGGTTTCAGCCAAAGACACCCAATTCACCTTGGCTTTCAGCCCGAGCTTTTCCAGTGCTTCGTTCGCCTTTTTGTGATTGAAGCCCAACAGTTTGGGGACTTCGACCTCATCCGGTCCGCTCGAGGTCTTCACCACCACGGTTTCACCCCGTTTGAGCTCGCTGCCCGCAGCGGGTGACTGCTCGACGATCAAACCGGACTCGACGTCAGCGCTGGGCACGCTCTCCCCCGCTTTGATCTCGAACCCCTTTTCTTTGAGTTTGAGCGTCGCCTCACCGATAGGAAGGCCGGTGATCGCCGGAACCTTCAGCGCTTCTTGCGCCAGCACCACGCTGACGGGGTGATTGGGCGGCACACGTTGGCCTGCGGGCACAGATTGACGCAATACCGTGCCATCCTTTTGTTCTTCGGTCGGCTCTCGCCCGGCGACCAACAAGGCGATCTGCACGGCTTCGGCGTTCTTCCGCGCGTCGACCTCGAGCAAGCCCTTGAGCTCAGGCACGACCACCGTACCGGCGGTCTCGCTACCTTCGGGCAGAATCTTGTAGCGATCGAGCAGGTAGGAGGTACCCGCAGCCGTGAGCACCGAGGTGAGCATAGCAATCAGGACAACAGAAGAAGTATGCATGGCCCGAGGGAGCGCAGAATCAACCGCCGGGCGTAGTTTATCCGTAGCGACCGCCATGGGAAAGAGTCTGGCGTCTTCGGATGGCTGAGCCCCCATCCCGGGCGGGGGGCCGCGCTACCGAGTGGAATGGAGCGCGACCCGGTTGCCCTCGGAGTCTTCGAAATGCGCCACGAAGCCGTACTGGCCGATGCTCTTCTTCGCGCCGAGCACCTTGCCGCCCTTGGCCTCGACCTGGCGCAGAGCGGTCTCGATGTCTTCGACCCCGAAATAGACCAGTGTACCCTTGTGTGAGGGTTCGTAGGCTTCGGACTGGACCAGGCTGCCGGTGGCGCCCGGCGTGCCTTGCCGCATGGGAAACCACGCCATCTTCAACGGGCCCAAAGCCTGAACGGTCAGCTCGACACCCAGGACATGCTCGTAGAAGGCCTTGGCGCGCTCCAAATCGGCAGCAGGGATTTCGAACCAGGTCACCGGATTGTCGTCAGTCACCGGGCCATCATACTTCAGTCGTCGCGGCCCGTTGAGTAAGACTCGGCCCCGGCACGGCCGGAGCACAACCACCGATGACCACCTTTCGTGCAAGTAAGCCCGTGGCCATGCGACAACGCCATCGAAATTCGGGCTGAACACGTATGCAGAGTCAGCGTCGGTCGGCGGTTGAGCCAGGGCGTTTGTGCCGGAGCAGCCTAAAGCTCTGCCCCAGTTGTGCGCACTAATCTCATGTGGCGATTTCGGAAGGCGCACCCGTGGCCGGCTCGCGTGCCGGTCGCTACTTGTTCTTGCGACAGCTGACGACGAGCTACGTCGGTTCGCTGTGGGAGGCGCGCTGCGAAGCCGAACAGCAGCTCTTGGCCCTCGCTCGAGTTGCCAAGGTTCCGAGCGACATTGCTGCCGACACGCAACAAGCTCTCGCCGAGTCCGCGTGGGACAGCATGGAGCTCGACGACGATAGCCTGGTCCGTGTTGCCGATGTCGTGTTCGGCACCGGCTGGTTCGCGCTGTTTCACGACCACTTCGAAGGCGACACGGTGCGTACCATGCAGCGTCGGGTCCAAGAGCGAAAGTCCAGCGTGCCGGTTCCGGTGGCGGTGCGCATCGTGTTGGACGCGCTGGAGGCCGCTCGAAAAATCTGCGACGCGAGCGCCGAGCTCGGAGCTTCGGGGCGTTCAGCAACCGTCGACCCCGGTTCACTGTTGGTCTGCGACGACGGCCGCACGCGTCTGCTCGATGGTTTCGTTGGTCATTTCGTTGCGAGCGTCCCGAACATGTCGCGCGACTCGGAGACGCTCGCCTATGCCGCACCCGAACAAATCGAAGGGGGCGAGATCGACGCGCGCACCGACGTGTTCCGCTGGGCGATCATCGCCTGGGAGCTCTTGTCGAGCAAACGCCTGCTGGTCGGCACGCGCCAGGCGATCGCCCGGCGTTTGAAGAGTCCCATCTTACGCGTCGACCGTGTGGCGCGCGTAGGCCCCGCAGCTTCAGCCAAACTTGGCGAAGTCGTGGCCAAAGCCCTGCAACTCGACCCAGCCGAGCGCTACGCAAATCTCGGCGAGTTTGCCGATGCGCTCGCCGACGCGGCAGACCAGGTGGCGCGCGCCGAAGACGTGATTCAGTTCACCGACGCCCTCGTCGGCCGCGAGTCGACACTAGCCCGCTTGCTGATGGACAAACCTCTGCGCCTGAGCGACGCCATGAAGAGCGAGCGACCCACGGCCGGCGTGGCCAAGAGCTTCGCTCAGCACGTGCGCTCGAATGCATTGAAGAGCCCCGCGCTGGGTGCGCCTGCGTTGCCAGCGCTCGCCCCCGACGCCATGTTTCGTGCGCTGCCGAGGATGGAACAACCTGCTCGACTCTCGCCGCCGGCCATTCCCGCACGCGCCGAAGCGGCAGTCGCGCCTCATGGTTCCAATCCAGTTCGCCCACGCTTCAAGACGCTGATTGGACTTTCCGACGAGCTGTCTCACGACCTGCCACCCGGGCCTTCGCTGCCCGGCACAGGCAGCAACGCAGCTGCCACGGCGCCCGCTCCCGCGCCGACACTGCCCGACACATCTCCGCAAAGCTCGCAGCATTCGATCGCCGATACGGTAGTCGAAAACCCGCTTGAAACGGATGGCTCGGATGACCTGGACGACGCACCGACCCAAGCCTACTCCATTCGCCGACTCACCGAGCTCGCGGCCGAGCCTGCACCACGAGCGCGAATGGCAAGCGGTCCGCGACTCGCCAGCAAACCGCCACCTGCTCCAGTAGCCGAGCCAGCGACGGATTCGAAACGCGAAGAGGCGACGAACCTGGAGACTACCCTGCCCGCCGCGGACAACACCGCGCTGATCGCCGGGGTCGTGCAATCTGCAATTGCGGCTCCGGCTCCGGCAGCGCCGGCCGTGCACGAGAGCGAAGAGGTGACCTCCGCCAGCGCCCCAGCCGAGGTGGCGCCCGCTCCCAAGTGGCAAAATGATCGCCGGCTGCTGGCGATGGCGATGTTTTTTGCCGGCACCACACTGGCGCTGGCTTTGGTGGTAGTAGGGCTGGTGGTGCGCTCCGAATCGGCGGAGCAGACGGCGGCGCTGCTCGCCAATGCCCCTGCCGTCCAACTGCCGACGCCCGCTCCGGCCACATCCACCCAAGAGCCAGCCGCGGCCACCCCTGCGTCCGAGCCCGTTGCCGCAGCCCCGGTGCCCGAACCCGCTTCAGAGTCGCACGAAGCGCTCGAGGACCCGGACGAAGCGACCCCAGATCGCGCTCGCGACGAGGAAGAGCTTCGAGAGGCCGACGCTCAGGCGGCCGACGACAAAACTGTCGACGAAAGAAGCGAGACCCCACCGCCAAGGCAGGCCAAGCCCAAACCGGTAAAACGCGCCAAACGCGCCGCTGCACCCGCTCCCAAGCGCTATGTTCCCGATGATATCTAGCTCACGACGCTTGGCTCCGCGCGGCGCCGTCGTGCTGCTCACGGCCGCAACTCTAGGGGTCATCGTGAGCCATGCTCCGACAGCGATGGCCGGCGAGGGGGCGTCGATCGCACACGCCAGCAAGAAGCAAAAGGCCGCGGCGCGCAAGCCCTACAGGCAAGCGCTCGAAGCCCTGGAGGCGAAGAAGTTCGACGAAGCGCTGGCACTCTTTCGCGAGTCGTACGCCATTGTCGCGAGCCCCAATTCGCTCTTGTTGATCGCGCGCACCTTGGTGCAGCTGGGCCGCGAACCCGAAGCCTATCGCGAGCTCGAAGCGGCCATCGACTTGGCCGAAGAGCTCGCCAAGGTAGACGACAAGTACAAAGAAACCGCCGAGAGCGCACGCAAAGAGCTGGACGAGCTCAGCAAAAAGATCGCGCTGGTCGTGGTCACCCCGTCGGCCCAAGTCACACTCGGCGCCGAAGCGGTACCGACCGAAGCCTTGGGCCGGCCGCTGCCTTACCAACCCGGTAAGCTCCAAGTGTCGATTCGACACACCGATGGCCGAGAAACCTCGGAGGAACTGGAGCTGGTCGCCGGTGAGCGGCGCGAGCTCTCCACCGCGCCACCGCCACCTCGAACCGCGTCTGCCCCCGCACCGAGCGTCGTCGCGCCGGCGCCGAGCCCGGCGCCGCCAACGGAAGACGGAGTCTCCAAGCGAACCTTGGCCTATGTCGCCGGCGGTTTCGGAGTGCTCGGCTTCGGTGGCTTCGTGGGGTTCACGCTGCTGGGTCGTTCGGCCAACGAACGTGAAGGCTGTGCAGCCAGCGTTTGCCCCGAGGCCACGCTGGAAGACGCCGAACAAAGCAGCAGCTACCGCACGTTGTCTCTGGTCGGCCTGGGTGTTGGCGTGCTCGGGTTGGCCTCGAGCACCTATCTTTTTGCAACGAGCGGCGCTGAGTCGGAACAGGGCGCACCGAAGACCGCGATCGCAGTCGGCCCCGGTCGGGTGCTGCTGCACGGGACCTTCTAGAGCCGGCGCAGCGCTTCCTATTCCACGGACATGCCGAGCTCTAGATCGCCCGTGGGGGGTACCGACGTACCGCGCAAGCTCTTGGCACACATCTGCAAGCGTTGAGTGGTTTCAGCGAGCTCACGCGAGCGAACCGCGTTTTCTTGACGGCATGCGAGCAGCCGCTCGCTCTCGGCATCGCAGCGCGCCAGCAGTTCCCGCTGCTGTTCGAGCTGCTTGCCCAATGCCGTGACGTCGCGCTGGAGCTCACCGCTCTGGCTCTGACAGCTCGCGAGCTTGGTCATGAGCTCGGCAGTCTCGGCGCGGCTCGTCTCGAGGCTTCGTTGGTGCTCATCAGCGGCCGCCAGCTGACTCGCGCGGGCTTGCTCCAGCTCTTGAATGCGCTTGGTCATTTCTTGCAATTCGCCCGAGTCGCTCGCCTTGACCGGGGGGCTATCGGCACGACTTGCAGCCGGTTCGGTTTTCGCTCGATCGGACGCCCATGGCGAGGACCAGTCGGCACGCTCGGAGAAATACAGCCCGCCGCCGACCGTCACGACCGCCAACAAAGACGCTGCCGTGGCAGACAGCGCCAGCGCTCGTCGCAGGCTAAGCAGCCGCTGACGGGGCGCCTGCTCCAGAAAACACCGTTCGTCTTCAGTGAGGTACGACGCTTGCTCGCCAAGTTCCATGAACCGAGCAAGGCGGCCGGCGGGCGGTACTTCGCGGTGGCGGACCCAAGCCTCGACCGCACGGGCGAATGCTTGGTCGGTGCGTGACAGTCTCTGCAACCATAGACTCACCTCCGCCATGTCCGGTCGCGCTTCCGGGTCTCGCTCGAGCATCGCACGCAGCAGCCGCTCCCATGCCTCCGGGAGAGGTCCGCGCAGCTCCAGCGCGGTTTCTAGATCGTCTGGCAGCGTGAGCTGAACCGAGCGTTGTTCGAGAGCCTCGATGTCCACCCCTAGCACGCTGCCGAAGAGCATCACCCCAAGAGCGAACACGTCCGCTTTACCCGTCGCTCCTTGTGCGGCGCCGCATTGCTCTGGAGCCATGCACGGTGGCGAGCCCATGACGGTGCCCAGCTCCGTCCAGTAGCGCGTCACCGACGAAGCGCACGTGACCGAAAAGAGCTCGACCGGTGCCTTCGCGATACCGAAGTCGACGATGCGCACCTCTGCCAACTGCCCCGAGTGCTCGCAACAAACCAGCACGTTCTGTGGCTTCAGGTCGCGGTGCACGATGCCCTGGGCGTGAGCGGCCGACATCGCGGAAGCCACCTGATGCCCGAGCCGAGCCACTTCGGCGAGATAATCGGCGCGGCTGGGTTTGCTCGCGCCGCCGTCACCCTGGCGTAGGCGCGCCAAGTGTTGCGAGAAAGGGCGACCAGCCACGAAATCCATGGCCAAAAAGCACGGGCGGGCATCCGCCGGGCTCGTCTCGCGAATGTGGACCACGTAAGGATGCCGGATGGCGCGCGTGATCTTTTCTTCGGCCAAGAAGCGGACGCGTACTTGTTCGCGGATGCTAGCGTCGATGTCGTCGCGCAGCACTTTGACGGCTACCGGGGCGAGGGTCTCCTCGTCACGAGCGAAATACACCTCGGCAAAAGCGCCCTCACCCACGCGCTGGATCAGCCGGTAGCGTCCGATGACTCTCGTGGGCTCAGCGGATACTTCGCTAAGCGTGGGCAGCGTGTCCGACATGTCTGGAGCAGCGTATCGCCGCTGTCCTGCCGCACCCAAAATAGCCGCGGAGCAGCCGGGCGACCGGAACGACTACGCCTGACAAGTGCTCAGTAGATCTACGGGCGTCCAGACGACAACCTGCTGCTCGATCCGGCCGCTATGGCCTCGAGAATCTGGTAAAGCCCAAACTGGGGAAGACGCGTGAAACCGGCCCACGCAGCAGCGGCCAGCGTGCCGTCTTTGAGCCAATCTTTGAGCCACTCGGCGGTATAACGCAAGTCCCGCTGCTTCAAGCCCGCTCCCGCCTCCATGGCCCAGCGTCGGTTGTATCGCTCGTGTGTACCCACCGGCCACGAGAAAATCACGGGCAGCCCCAAGCCCGCAAAGAATGTCATTTCACTCGGTTTGGTCCAAAGCACGTCGGTTTCGGCCAAGAGTGCGTTGAACGCCTGCAAGTACTCGCTGAACGAGTCCCGCACCATGATTTGAATCCCCCCACCGGCACCCAGCTGCCGGCCGAGGCCCACGTCCACCACGCATTTGGTCAGCGCTTCTGCCACGGGCTGGCGAATACCGGCCACCAAAGAAACCTTGAGTCTTCCCTCGGCGATCAATGACCTGAGGCTCGGTAAGAATTCAGCTACCAGCCCTACCTGCGCGCCTGCACCGCCCACGGCATACGTCAGGTGCACCGCGTCGCCCACGTCACTCTTGTCGGGCAAGCTGCCCAGAAACAGATGAATCCCGTGCCGCTGATCACCGCGAAATGCGCCCGCCGGGTCCAAGCGCACCAGGCGGCGCGCCAAGTTGCGCTTGAGCGCCGTCAACCCGGTGCCACCCACGAGCTCATGCGGCAAGGGAAAGCCAGTCACCTGCACTCGCTCCGAGGGTACGCCGTAGGCTCGCAGTCGCCGCCGCGTGCGCTGAGTCGGCACCAAGTAGGTGATATTCGTGTTGACCGGATCGACCGGAGCCCAGACGCGATGGATATCGCTGTCGGTAACCACACAATAGATATGTGGATAACCGAGGCGATCGGCGGCCACGGCGGGCATGAAGAACGTCGTGACCAAGATCGCATTCTCGCGCTCGAGGTGCTGAACCAGGCTCTTGCCCAACCCTAGGCGGATCATCTTTTCCAGCACATGAGCACCGAGATTGGGGCTCGACTGGTCCCGCGCGGAATACAAGCTACCGATGTCGGTGACCGCGTTCAACAACGCTCGCAGGGGCGGCCCGACCATCCGGTACTGCGAAGCGCGCGACAACCCCTCGTAGTAGCGTCGGACCCACATCCAAAGCGCAGCGTCTTGCGGGTTCGCCAGCGGAGGCCGGTCGACATCGTAAACCGGTACCCCCAGCTGATCGGCAATGGCGTGAGCCGGCCTCAAGTGACCGTACCCCATGTCGATGGCTACCACGAGCGGCTTGAGCGAGGATGTCATGCGCGGCAGACCATGATAGCGGGGCGCGGGATGACGCGCGCACTTTTCTCGAGCTCGAGGTGCCGCTCGTCGACTGCGACGCAGGCTTAACCGATATCGCCTTCGTCGACACGCCCACAGCCGAGCGTGAAGAACAACTTCGAACCGGCGGAAGATACGATGCTGCACGTCGACTCGCAGAGCTGGATGTTCTGTGTCGACGAACCCTCCGTGTAGTACCAGCCGCCCGCGTCTCCGCAAGCGTCCTCGCTGCCCACGTAGAAGGTGGTCAGGCTGTTCCCTGCGGGGTCACAAATACCCAAATTGACTTGATTGTAGTCAATCACGCCGCTTTGAGGCGTAGGCACCGGCAGCGTGCACGGGATCGCAGCATCCGCTCGGATCGCATTCAACGCTTGAAGCACCGACTGCGCTACATTGCCACCCTCGACGAGGTAGGCCTGCTCCGTCCCTCCCGCATCGGCGATCTGGTTGAGGTTGTCGAGCGCCTGCCCCACACCCAACACATAAGTTTCGATGCGTGGATCGCCTTCCAGACATTCGGTCGCCGCATCCATGGCGTCACCCAAGCTGGGCTCGCAGTTGTTGCTCGACGGCGCTTCGGGCACGCCATCGGTCACCAGCAGATTCACCTTCTTGTAAGCGGGGTTCTGCTGATGCCAATCGGTCAGGTAGTTGCACGCGCCCCGGATGGCGGCACCGGTCGGCGTTTCACCGGTAGGCTGGACAGCGAACAATGAGGTCGTCAGCAGCGAAGCGTTGTCGGGCAGCATCGCAATCTCGACGGCCGGTCGGGCGTAGTCGTCTGGGTTGCACGAGGTTTGCCCGATGGGCATATACCCGAAGTAGCCAATGCCCACGCTGATGCCCGCACTGGCTGGGTCATTGAGAAACAAGTCGACTGCTTCCCGCACGGGCTCGATGCGCGGATTGTTGTTTCCGCCGCACAATTCCTGAGGCCACTGACCGTTGTTGCCCCGCACCGCCTCGATGGAACAATCCATGGAGGCGGATTGATCGAACATGATGTAGATGGCGAGCGGCAACCCTTCGCCCTCGTAGTTGGAGCCGACGCAGCCATCGAGGTTGGGTACCGCACAACCGTCCACACTCGAGTCGATGCCGCCAGTGGTTCCTGTGGACCCAGAGCTCAAGCCCACGTCGGTGGAGCCCACGGCCAAACCACTATTCTGGAAAGCATCCGTCCCCTCGAGTGGATTGCCGCCGCCCGTGTCGTCCTCGTCCTCCGGAGCGGAACCACAAGCTACCGCGATGCCGGTGGCGATCGAAATGCCGATGACCTTTCTAAGAATAGCCATGTGTCAGCCTCAATTCTGCGGCGGAATGACGGGTGCGCAGGGAGTTGCAGTTCCCTGAGCCCTTGCAGAAACCCTTAATCGCAGCTGGTCGGGATTTCTGCCCAAGCTCGAGCAAGATAGCATGAATCCCAGAACCTCGCGCAGCCGCGCTGCTGGCACCCGCTCAGCGATCGGCAACTTCTCGGATTCTATGGTGGGGAAAGATACGGCGCTGCTCGTTTTGGGATGGGGAGCGTTTGTCGCTCGTGAGCGACAACTTTGTTGCCCTGACCCAGGCTCGGCTGACCCCTGCGCGCCTGTGAAGATCGTAAATCGACTATACGATCGCTGTGGCTGCACTTTGCCGCTCAGGCTTTCAAACGCGTTGAGAAATGCTCGTTGCGCTTGCGTGCTTTGACTGGCTTTGTCATGTCGCTTAGACACACTACGTGTGATCCACTGCCAGACAGTGTGCGAGCGCTCTCGTAGGAGTTCCCGATGCGTATCCACTTAGCCTTTTCGTCTCTCGTCATTGCTGCCGGCGTTGTCTTCGCCTGCTCGTCCACTGCACCAAGCGGTCGCGAGGGAACGGGCTCGGGGGGTACCTCGAGTGTCGGCGGTCCCAATAGCGGCGCCAATGGTCAGGCAGTGACCACGGCCGGCATTCAGGTCAACACCACTGGTTCCAATCCTGATTGCATGGGCGACGCGTGCGAGCAGGCTCCACCCAACTGCGGCAATGCCGAGCTGACTTCCGACGAAGCGTGCGACGACGGCAATACGGTCAGCGGCGACGGATGCTCGGCGAACTGCTTGCAGGTCGAGGAGGGCTACTCGTGCAATCCACCCGGGCAGCCTTGTCGCTTGCTGGCCATCTGCGGGGACAGCATCCGGGCACCTTCGGAAGGTTGCGACGACGGCAACGCCGTAGGAGGCGACGGCTGCAACGAGCTCTGCAAGATCGAGGACAACTACAAGTGCGAGGTCGACGGCATGCCTTGCGTGCCAACGACATGTGGTGACGGCATCAAAGAAGGGTCCGAGAGCTGCGACGACGGTAACGCCTTCCCCTACGACGGGTGCTCCGCCAATTGCCGCGCCGAACCCGACTGTTCGGGAGCGTCCTGCGCCTCCGCGTGCGGCGACGGCCTGCTCCTGGGCGAAGAATGCGACGATGGCAATACCAACAGTGGCGACGGTTGTTCGGAGTACTGCACCATCGAGCCAGGGTTCATGTGTATGCAACAGGTGACCGAGCAAACGGACATGATCAACGGCAACATCGTGCTCCGAGTCCCGGTCATTTACCGCGATTTCACGGACAGCCATCCCGACTTCGGTACCACCAAAGAGGCCGATGGCTGCGATGGCTGGGTAGAAAACATCGTGTCAGCCACCCTCATGGGCGGCAAACCGGTGCTCAACGGTATGAACAACGCCGCCGCCTGCATCACCTCGGCTCAGAGCTTCGCCCAATGGTACACGGACGTTCCTGGTACCAATGCTCCCATCGCTGGCGAGCTCGTGCTGTTTCAAGGCGCTGACGGCAGCTTCGTGAACCGCTTCGGCGCCGACGGTGAACAGTTTACGACCCATCCAGGGCCAGACCCGGTCGTGGTCGACTGTGAACAGGCCGAACGCGACACGGTCAACGTACCCACGGCCTGTGGCACGCGTTGTTCGCTCGACGAGCACGAGACCTGCTACGAAGACGGCTGCACGCCCTGGGGCGACAGCGTGCAGACCTGCAAGTCCATCCCAGCCAATGTGGCGCTCGACGGCACGCCTCTGTTCTTCCCGATCGACGAGCATCCGGACGCTTTGCCCCAAACGAATGGCCAAGCCCGCATCCCCGAGCAGTACGGCTGGAATGGCTGGCCCGCGGAGTCGGAGGTCACCGGCATGAACTCGGGACACAACTTCCTGTTCACTACGGAGGTGCACTACTGGTTCCAGTACGACGCAGCGACTGCCCCTACGTTCGCGTTCACCGGCGACGACGACGTGTGGGTGTTCGTCAACAACAAGCTGATGATCGACCTGGGCGGCATTCACGTGCCCATCAGCGGCGAGTTCACGCTCGACGCAGCGACCGCCTCCAGTCTCGGTCTAGTCAACGGCAACGTCTACGAGATCTCAGTGTTTCAGGCCGAGCGCCGGCCCGAAGGGTCTTCGTTCCGCCTGACCCTCGAGGGCTTTTCTACCGCGCGTACCGAGTGTGTGCCCATCTGCGGTGACGGCGTCGTTTCTGCCGGCGAGGCGTGCGACGACGGTGTCAACGATGGCGGCTACGGTGAGTGTGCCCCTGGTTGTGTGCTGGGACCCTACTGCGGCGACGGCGTCGTCGATGCACCGTTCGAGGATTGCGATGACGGCAACCGCCGTAACAACGACACCTGCAACTCGGCGTGTCGCGAGTTGGTGATCCTCTAAAGCGCGCGGGCCCAGCAGAATATCGAAGCACTCACAGGCATTTCGCTGAGAAGCACATGCGGTGTGCGACACTCACACACCTGAGGTGTACCCTCGCGGTTTGGTAGTGAGAGCATTTCTTGTTACGATGCCCTCATCGTGAGTGCATTTCCCCCCCAGCCTCCTGCATCCGTACCAGGGGCTCCACCACCAGCTCCGTCAGGCCCGATGAGTGGGCCCTCCCAAGCGGCGCCCTCCCAAGCGGCGCCCGCCCTGGACTTGGAAGGTCTAGGAAAGCCCAAAGGCGTGCCGGTTCCGGTGATGATCGGGGCGACGTTGAGCGCACTCATCGTCGGAGGGGTGCTCGGTGGAGTCGTGCTGTCCGGAAGCGAGCAGGCAAAAGCCGCTCCGCCAGCCTCGGCGAGCACTCCGGCTCCACCACCAGCTAGTTCCGCCCCGCCTGCTCCGGCGCCCAAATCCCTAGTCGAGCTGGCGATTGAAGGCGACAAGAGCGCCTTCGACAAGCTCGAAGCCAAACCACTTCACGAGCGCACCGGTGCCGAGACCATCGCCCTGATTCGAGGTGACCTGGCACTGAAGCGCAAGCAACTCGAGGAGCTCGCACGCAAAACCGAGCTGGTCGAAGCGTTCGGCAGAAGCGAAGACACTCAGGGCAAATTCATGGCGGCCGTCAAAGACCCACCTCAGGCGACGACCACCCTCGAGATTCTGGCCGGGCTGCCTGGTCCGATCGGTCCCGATTACCTGTACAAGGTCTACAAGATGCGCGGGCGCTACGAAGAGACCAGGCAGCTGGCGCTCGATCTGCTCCACAGCAAAGACGTCTATGAAAAGGCCTCCGACGCGCTGAAGGTCGTGCTCGACATGTACCAAGAGCTTCGCAAAGACGAAAAAGATTGCGCGAAGATGCTCAAGCTCTTGGTGCGCGCGCAGGCTGACGCCGACACGCGCGCCTTTTCGCCCATTGCTGCGCTGAACAGCAAGCGTGGCTGCGGCGACAACAAGCTCGAAGATTGCTGGGCGTGTCTGCGGAGTGGAGAAGGAAAAGAAGCCCTCGCCGAGGCAGTCAAGCTAGCCCGCAAGAACAAAGCCCCCTTTTAGCTCAAGAAGGTCATGGGCCGCATGGCGCCGGAAATAGGCGCCTGCGACCGCTACGCCCTACTGGGACAACTGGGATAGGCGCAACGTGCGCCGCCGCAGCAATAGCTGGCGCGCGACCAACGCGGCGCCGAGCGCAAGCGTGGTCACCACGACGGTCACGACGACCACGCCCAGGTGCGTGCGAACATAGACCCAAGCGGTGCTGGGCACTTGCAACAGCATGACCAACAGGCCCATCGCCAGCACGAACACTCCGAATCCGCGGCGCAATACGTGCTGTGGAACTTTTCCTGAAAGCATGCCGCCCGATAGCGCGCCGAGCGCCGCTGCCGCCGACAAGGTGAGCACCAGCGGCCAGTCGAAATCTACGTGGCTCAGGTGACCCGCCAGCCCAGCGGTGGATTTGAGGACGATGACGGCGAGCGAAGTCCCCACGGCGCGGCGTATGTCCAGCTTCGCCAGAAGCACCAGAGCCGGCACCACCATGAACCCGCCGCCGGCACCAATGAGACCCGTGAACAGGCCGACGCCTGCCCCCTCGAGCGCCAGCAGAGCGACACGCCGTTCCGAAGCAGCGACCCGCACCGCTGGCACTGCTTCGCGGCGAGCCTTCAACATAGCGAGCGAGGTCGCCAGCATCATGACCGCAAACAGGCCAAGCAATACGCGGTCCGAAAAGTAGCGAGCCAGCATTCCGCCTGCGAACGCTCCGGCCATCGAAATGGGCCCGAACACCAGCGCCACGCGTAGATCGACCTGTCCGCGCCGCAGGTAAGGGATCAGGGCGAAGACGCTGGTCACCGCGACGACGAAGAGCGACATGGCGACCGCAGGCTTCGCGTCGATGCCGCCCGCGTACACGAGCACCGGAACGGTCAGAATCGAGCCGCCACCGCCGAGAAGCCCCAGCGTTGCGCCCACGAGCAGAAACGAGGCCCAGAGAAGCATGTTGGCTTCAAGAGCAAGCCCCAAGCCAGGACTGTAGCGTTTCGCCGCAATCCTTAATTTTTAGTGATTTCCAATAGTTCCATCAATTCGCTGACCATGCGGAGCTTGCCTTTCGAGGAATTTGATTCAAACTGTTGCAACATGTCTCACGACATTGTGCAACGTACGCAGGTGCGGTTGTACCAGTACGGTCAGCTCCTCACGACGGCTCCGCGCATGCTTCAACTGTTCGAAACGCTCGAGCGGGTCGCGCGCACGGACGTGACGGTGCTCATCCGCGGCGCCAGCGGCACGGGTAAAGAGTTGGTGGCGCGGGCTCTGCATGCTGCGGGAGCTCGCCGCAAGGGCCGCTTCGAAGCCGTGAACTGCGCCATGCTCACACCAGAGCTCTTGGCTTCGGAACTGTTTGGCCACGTGCGCGGCGCGTTCACCGGCGCCGTGCGCGACCACAAGGGTTTGTTCGAGCGCGCCGACGGTGGAACGATATTCTTGGACGAGGTGGCGGAGCTACCATTCGACCTCCAGGCGCGCCTGCTGCGCGTGCTCGAAGAGCGCACGTTCACTCCCGTGGGTGGCACAAGGTCGATCAAGGTCGACGTGCGCTTGATTTCGGCAACCCACGTGTCGCTGCGCGATGCCGTGGCTCATCGCAGTTTCCGAGAAGACTTGATGTACCGCCTGCGGGTCGTGCCGCTGTTCTTGCCGTCGCTGGTAGAGCGACAGGGGGACGTGGAGGCTTTGACGTGGCATTTCATCGAAGCGCTCGGCAAAAAGTACGGTCGTATGCTCACCGGCATCGAAAAGCCCGCGTACGAAGCGCTCTTGGAGTACCACTGGCCCGGCAACGTGCGTGAGCTGCAAAACGTCATCGAATATGCCTACGTCATCGGCCAGGGCTCTGTGTTGCGGTTCGCCGACCTGACTCCCGAGCTCCGCCACGAGCCCCCGCCGGGCTCGGAACCGTTGGCTGCAATGGAACGCTCCCACGAACGACAGCAGCTCATGGAGGCTCTCAGAGCGACCCACTTCAAGAAGGGTGCCGCAGCCGCAATGCTCGGCATCAGCCGTTCGACTCTCTGGCGAAAAATGCGCGAGTTGTCGCTGGCTGCTGACTCATTACCCTAGCTGCCGAATCGATGAGCCCCATGGCTCTCAGCGGGCCGGCGAGATCGTCAGGCAGAGGGGCTTGCACGAAAAGCAGCTGGCCCAAAACCGGATGCAGCAGGCGGAAGGACAGCGCGTGTAGTGCCAGGCGCGCCAGTCCAAACCGCTCGCGCAGCAGGTGATTGTGCTCGCGCTTGCCATACCGCACGTCGCCGATCACGGGATGGCTGATGTGCTTCATGTGGCGGCGGATCTGGTGTAGTCGGCCATGGAAAGGCCTGGCCAGCACGAGCGAGTAGCGCTCGAAGCTAGCCACGCGCTGGTAATGCGTGACGGCTTCACGCTTCGTGCCGCCCTTGCGCTTGGCCAGCGCATGCTCGATCGTCCCTGTCTCGGGGGTGATGCCACGAACCAGCGTCAGATAGTGCTTTTCTGCAGTGGGGCTCCCGAGCGCCGCTTGCATCGAGCGCGCCACCTCGGCAGAAAGGGCGAACCAAAGCACGCCACTCGTTCCGCGGTCCAAGCGATGCACGGGGTAGACGTAGCGCCCCACCAGCTTTCTGGCCTCGCTCAGCGCCACCCTTGGTTCACGAGCCCAGCCGTTGTGCACCAGCATGCCCGAGGGTTTGGCTACGGCGAGCAGGTGCTCGTCGCGGTACAGGGTCACGAGCTCGCTGGTGTCGGCTTGCACCGGGCTCCAATGCCACAGGGTTTACTCGCCGACCAGGGGATCGTCGCTATCGTCCGGCAAGAGCACGCCGGGGTTCATGAAGCCCACCGGATCGAGCGCGCGCTTCACTGCCCTGAGCGCAGCGAGCCGTCCGGGCCCGAGCTCCCGAGGCAACCAATCGCGTCTCACCCTTCCAATGCCATGATGATGAGAGATCGTACCGCCGTGCTCCAATGTGGCCAGCATGACCGCCTCGAAGCAATCGTGGTACAGCGCCCGCATGCCGCGCTCTGGCGTGGCCCGTGCGGCAAACGTGAAGTAGAGATTGATACCGGAGCGATAGCCGTGGGAGCTGTGCGCGGAGGCGTGCTGCATGCTGTCGATGCGACCTAGGGCTGCCATGGCACCTTCGTAAAGCTCTGCAATGTTCGAGTAGCTGGCCGCAACCTCGATGGTATCGACGATGATCCCCTGGGACAGAAAGGTTTTGAACTGGGGAACGCGGTTACGTTCCTCGAGCCAGCGCTCGGCAGCTTCGTGCGAAGCCTTGCGACAACCCGCGTTTAGCGCCAAGTGGCCCACCTCTTGCGCTTCGGCCGTGACTTTGGGGCGGGGCCCCTCGTGTACCGTCAGGAGCAGGCATTCGCCATCCGCTACGGCACCCGGAAACAACCGACGCACCTCGTGCTGGTCATACAGGCGCAAGACCACCGGCGCCCACCCGCTTTGCAGAATTTCACGTTGAAGCTCGAGCCCTTGCCGCATGTTGTCGAGGGCATATGCACCCGTCGTGCGAGCCTCGGGCTGGCGGCGTAGAGACAGCTGAACGCCGGTGATGACCCCCAGAGTGCCCTCGCTCCCCAAAAGCAAGTGCCGTAAATCGGGGCCCACCGAGGAACGCGGCGCGGTGCCGCAGTCGAAAATGCTCCCATCGGGCAGTACTGCCTCGAGCCCCAAGACCAGATCTTCGATGTTGCCGTATCCAGTAGAAAACTGACCCGCTGCGCGAGTGGCAACCCATCCCCCAATCGACGAAAGCTCGATGGATTGGGGGAAATGACCCAACGACAGACCCAACGCCGCCAAGCTGCTCTCTGCGTCGCTCCCACGCACTCCACAATCAAAGCTTCCGATGAGATCCCGTGCTTCGATGCTTCGAATCGTGCAGAGAGCGCTCATATCGAGCACGATGCTACCCGCTCCGGCACGCACCCCACCCGAAACTCCGCTGCGAAGACCCGCGGGCACCAGCGGAGTGGCGCTCTGACGGCACGCATCGACCACCACGACCACGTCGTCTCGCGAGCGGGGGCGTGCCACGCAGAGCGGCAATGGCACGTCCACCTGCTCCACCTCGTCGAGGTCGTTCAACACCCATGCGTCACGCCGATAGCGCCGAAGGGCTGCTTCGTCGCTGAGTATTTGCTCGCTTCCCAAAGCAGCCCGAAGATCGGCAATCAGCGTGTTCATCCTTCTACAACGAACGGAAAGCGCAAGCGCGCGGTTTCGCCTCGCGCAGAAGATAGCTCGACTTGGAGCGTCACGGATCGCTCGTTTTCAGAAAGCGGTTCGAAGTACAACACGTGCTGGGAACCGATACAACCGCTACATAGCATGAGGCATGCGGCGCAGGTCAATGCAGCGCTTTTCATGATGACGGCTCCTGGTTCCACGACTGAGAAGCTGGATTCGTGCCTACAGCGTGTTGACAGTTTCGTACAACACCGCCCTTCTCGGGCGTTGGACCG
>CBFGRJ010000116.1:0-18888 GCA_965651135.1 uncultured Myxococcales bacterium | reverse complement strand
GCCGACGAGCGAGCCGACGAGCGAGCCGACGAGCGAGCCCACGCGCACGCCTTCGAGCGAGCCCACGAGCACGCCCGGGGGCGAGCAGGGGAAAGCCGAAGCCGCCGCCCCCAAGCCCGATGAGGCAGCGCCCAGCGAGGCAGCGCCCAGCGAGGCAGAGCATGCCGAAGCAGCGCATGCCGAAGCGGCGCATGCCGAAGCGGCGCATGCCGAAGCGGCGCATGCCGAAGCGGCGCACGGCACGACGGACAGCAGCGCCCCGGGCGAGAAGAAAAAGAAGCGCCGCCGCCGGCGCAAGAAGAAGGTGGGTGCTCAGGAATCGGAGCGACCGGAGCGGGAGAGTCGCCCACCGCGCGCTTCGGAGCGCGCGCCGTTCCACGTCGGCGAAGAGGTGTTCGGGAAGGTGACCGCGGTCCTCGAAACCGCCATCATGGTGGACCTTTCGGGCAAGGCGCTGGCCATCTTCGACCGCGGCGAAATGGAGCCGGACGACCTGGTGCCCAGCGTTGGCGATCGCTTCGTGGCGCGCGTCCACAACGACGGCGGCCGCGGCGGCCTTGTGGTCCTGACCCGCAAGCCGCTACGCGAAGAAGAGGCAAAGCCCACCGTCGAAGCCGCCGCCGCCTCCGGCGAGCTGATCGAGGGTCTGGTCACGGGCGCCATCAAGGGCGGCGTCGAGGTCGATATCAATGGGTTGCGCGCGTTCGCGCCGGCCTCGGGGATGGACCTGCACCCCGCCAACGCCAACTTCAGCGGGCTCGTCGGTCAGCGCCTGCAATTCAAGGTGGTCCAGTACGAAAAGCAGGGCCGCGACGTGGTCGTGACGCGGCGGCCCATGCTCGAATCAGAGGCTCACGAGCGGCGTAAAAAGGCGCTCGCCCTCCTGCAAGAAGGCGCGGAAATGCAGGGCGTGGTCCGCACCGTCGTGGAGTGGGGCGCCTTCGTGGCCCTGCCGGAGGCCGAAAACCTGGAAGGCCTGGTGCACGCTTCGGAGGTCAGCCACGACCCGCGCGTGCGTGTCGTCGACGCCATCAAGCCCGGCGACAAGTTCCCGGTCAAGATCACGAAGATCGACGAAAAGGGCAAGATCTGGCTGAGCAAGAAGGCGCTCATCGAAGATCCTTGGGCCGAAGCCAAGCAGAAGTTCGCGCCCGGCACCAAGCATCGCGGCAAAGTCACGCGCCTCGAGAAGTTCGGCGCGTTCATCGAATTGGGCTCGGACATCGACGGTTTGATTCACGTGTCAGATTTGGCGTTCCAGCGCGTCGAGCATCCGTCCGAAGTCTTGAGCGTCGGACAAGAGCTCGATGTCGTCGTCAGGCACTTCGACCTCAAGAACCGCAAGATCAACCTGCATCCGGCCTTGCCCGAGGCACAAGCCGGCGAGCCCGAGCAGAAAGTGGTTCGCAACGCACGCGTGCAGGCCGAGGTCGTCAAAGGTGATACGGCGGGCGTGCAGGTCCGGGTGCTGGGAGTCACGGGGCGCGCCGCTCGCGGCTTCATTCCCGCCGGGCAGACCGGAACGCAGCGCGGGACGGACCTGCGGAAGGTCTTCAAACCGGGTCAGAAATTGGACCTCAAGGTGATCGACCTCGACCCCAAGCGCGGGGAACCCAAGCTCAGCCTGCGTGCGCTGCGCGAGGACGACGAACGCAAGGCCCACCGGGAATATCGCCAAAAAGTGAAAGAAGAGGCGAAATTCGGGACCTTGGGCGATCTGCTCAAAGCCAAGTTGAACGCGACCAGTAGCGAAGGTTCCACCAAGTAAGGGGCACCTGCCCTACCTGGTGCCCGCTCCGCCCGTGGCCGGATCCGCTCCCAGCCCAAGGACTGGCACGGCCCCGTGTCTGAGGACAAGTGAGCGCTCCAGCCGTTGCAGTCGAACCGGAACTAGACAGTAAACCCCCGCTCGCAGCAGTGGTCCCGATCGGCCCCGCGTCGGTGACAAAACGCCGCGGGCGGCGGGCCGATAAGTCAGCTAGCATCTCAAGGAGCATGGCGGCTACGAGCGACCGAGCCCTTGTCGATCGCGCCCGAGAAGGCGACACCGAAGCGTTCGGTGTGATCGTGCGCCGTTATCAAAAGCGCATCTACCGACTCGCCGTGCACTTGTTGCGCGATGCCGCCGAAGCCGAAGACGTGACGCAAGATACCTTCGTGCGCGCTTACGGCGCGCTCGATCGCTTCGACGGGCGCAGTGAACCCTTCACCTGGATGTATCGCATCGCGGTCAATCTCTCACTGAATGCGATTCGCGCACGCAAGGCCAAGCGCACCGCGACCACGCCCGATGACCCACGTATCGAAGGCTTGCTGGTCGAGCAGCGTGCCACCCATTCCGATCCTGCGCGGCTGAGCGCCGATCGACAGATGGCATTGGCGCTTTGTGAAGGTCTAGATGACTTGAGTGAGACACTCCGGACCACCTTGATCTTGGTGAGTATCGATGGCCTCAGCCATGGCGAAGCGGCTGAGGTGCTGGGCTGTCCCGAAGGCACCGTGGCGTGGCGCATCCACGAAGCCCGGCGCAAATTGAAGAGCTACATGGATACTCGGGGCTATGCAGAGCGCCACGCCTCGCGAGGCCAGTGATGTTTCCTGAAGACCCCGAAGATCCGCGCCCGCTCGAGGAATGTTTGCCGGATGCCGCAGAAGAGCTCCTGGTGAGCTGGCCACTGGCGCCCAAGAGCGATGACGAGTGGGAGGCGCTCGCCTCGGCCATCGACGGAAAGGTGCGCATCACGGAGCGAGGGAGCACCACCGATGAGCTCCTGCAGCCGCCGCTGCCCGAGCTACCCGATGAGGGGCGCGAAGTACAGCGCCGCTCGCACCCGCGCATGAAGCGACCGAGCGTGGGCAACCTGACCATGCTGGCTCGCGCCAAGCTCGGCGGCTCCGCCCTCGACCAAGCTCGAGAAAGGGACCCGTCGGACGAGCGCTCCGAGCTGGCCCGTGCGCTCTTGTCGCAGGCCGTCAAAGCGCGCAGTGAAGCTCAGACCGCCACCCCGGTGTCGCCGACGCCCTCGCTAGCTTCGGCGAACCTCGCAGCGCTCGTCAATTCTTCGAGCCAGCGCACGGCCGTTGCGACACGCAGCCGCGAGGCTGCAGCTCTCGCTGCGCCGCCGCCAGCCCTGCCTGAACGCGTTCGGAGCCAGGAGCGTCGCATGTGGCTGGGGGTCGCCTTTGGCATTGCGGGCATGGCGGCAGCAGTGATCATGTACGTGAGTGCAGGGCGGTCAGGCGTGCCCCAGAGCGCGCTAGCCGTAAACGACGCGTCGCAAGCAGCACCAGCGCAGACAGCGACAGCACTCGCGGCGCCCGTAGCCGAGCAGGGAGCAAGCCGCGAGCGGAGCGTGAGCGTCGAAGAGATCCCGCTCGAAGAGCGAGCACGTTCCGAGGTGGCGTCCAGCCAAACACCCGCGACGACAGAGAAGCCCCTGGCCACCAGAAGTCATGCGAGCACCGCTCGTGCCCGGCCGGCAGTCGCCGAAAACTCCGGTCCTGCTCGTGCCGCTGAGCCGGCCCAGGCGGAGCCCTCCGCCGCCGAACCCGAAGCGCCTCCGACCGCTGGCCCGAGCGAGCCCGGCATGGTCATGGCGGACTCTCGTCACGGCAACATTCCGGACAAGCCCTCCACCGGAGCGGTGCAGGCGGCCATCGGTTCGGTGATGGGAGCTGCCCGCGCCTGCGTGGCCGGACAAAGCGCCGCCTCACGCGCCAGCGTCGAATTCGGCTCCGATGGCCGCGTTCGCTCCGTCAGCATCTCCGGTCCGGCCGCAGGAACCCCGGCGGAGTCATGTCTACGAACGGCCCTCAGCGGAGCGCGCGTCCAGCCGTTTTCTCGCAGCAATTACCTGGTAAATCTGAGCGTCAGGCCTCTGTAGCCCAAACACTCGGCTTTTCTGCTACCCGGGCGCGTTGACAAGGGCCATGGCTTCGATCATATTCCCGGCCCCCAGGCGGCCCAGACACCTGGGCTAGAGGATTCAGCATGGTTTCTGCCACTCAGCACACATGGACACGCCGCGCCATCCGGCAGCGCCGCGCCGGCAGGCTTGCCAAGCGCGCGCGAAGCCAGGCCGGGACACCGAAGTTCCCGATTCACCCGGAAGGGTACGACCCCAAGGCGCCCGACGCCAAGAGGTCACAGGTCGACTCGGAATAGGCGATTCGGAGTAAACACCCTCGCTAACCATCAGCAGACAATAGGCCTTTAGGATAGTCATGGCGAACCACCCTTCCGCAGAAAAACGCAACCGCCAGCGCATCACGCGCACGCAACGCAATCGCTCGATTAGAAGCAGCGTGCGCACCGCCGTCAAACAAGCTCGTACGGCAATCGCCGCTGGCGATGCTGGAGCCGCCGAGCGCGTGCGCGCCGCCATTTCGGCGTTGGCCACCGCAGCGAGTCGGCGGGTGTTGCACAAGAAGACCGCGGCTCGCGCTACCTCACGCATTCAGGCCGCGCTCGCCAAATTGAGCTGAAGCGGCTCGCCCGCCGAGACGAGGCGATGCAGGCGATGAGGGCGGAAGCATGCCGGTAGCCAACCGGCGTGCTGAGCTCTCGGCGCTGGTAGGCCAAACGATCGGCGGCAAGTACCGCATCGAACGCCTGGTAGGCTCCGGCGGCATGGGCGCCGTGTACGAGGCGCTCAACCTCGCTATCAACAAGCGCGTCGCGCTGAAGTTCCTGTTTCGCGATGACGGGATCGATAGTGATACCGCGGCACGCTTTCAGCGTGAGGCCGAAGCAGCCAGCGCGGTCAACAGCGCGCATATCGTCCAGATCTTCGACGCCGGCACCAGCGATGACGGTCGTCCATACCTGGTCATGGAGCTGCTCGATGGCGAGGATCTTCGGCACCGGCTCAAGCGCGCAGGGCGCCTGCCTCTCGACGAGGTGGTCGCTATCGCCAAACAGCTGCTGAGGGCCCTCGGCCGCGCGCACGCGGCCGGCATCGTTCACCGCGATCTGAAACCCGACAACGTCTTCATTTGCCGGCGCGATGACGACCCGCTCTTCGTAAAAATCCTCGACTTTGGCATCTCGAAGGTGGTCAGTGCTCACACCGATACTCTGACCCGGCGCGGCACCGTCCTGGGGACCGCTCACTACATGTCGCCTGAACAAGCTCAAGCATTCAGCGATATCGACGGCCGAGCGGACCTGTTCAGTTTGGGTGCCATTGTCTACGAGGCGCTTGCCGGACGGCCACCGCACCTGGCGAAGACCTTCGAAGCCGTGTTGATCCGTGTGTGCACGACCGCCGCCGACGACGTCAGAAACCACGCCCCCCATGTCCCAGAAGCCTTGGCGCAAGTGATTGCCAAGAGCATCGAGCGCGATCGCGAGCATCGCTATCAAAGCGCTCATGAGTTCGCGCTCGCCCTCGAACAGGCCCTCCCCGACCTGTACCATTCGATGCCCCACCCGGTCAGCCTGCCCTTGCCCTCCGAAAAACCGGAGGGCTCCGCGTTTGCCGACACCGAACAAAGCGATACACCCCCCTTGTCGCACAGCGACGAACACCGCCTCACGCCTGCTACCCGCGTCGAAGCGCCCCCCAGCTGGGCAGAAGCACCGCGGCCCAAACCTCGCTCGAAGCACGCTCGCGTGGCGGTCCTGGTTGCGCTGCTTTTGCTACCGGTACTGGCGCTCGCCGGTTGGTTGTTCCGGACAAACCTCCGCCCTCGAGCGGACGCCGTCGCGAGCTCGGCGATACGGCCCACGCCGGATCCGAGCCAACTGCCCGCACAAAGCCCTTCCGCAATCGCCAGCGCCCGGTCGCCGCTCGCGTCCAGCACCGCGGGCAAGCCCGTTGACCTCGAGCGCCAACCGGCACAGGTCGAGCGGCGCCCGGTCGAGCCTCCCGTCAGCCAAAACGTCAAGGCACCCGTGCCGATCGTCAAAGACCCTGCCGCTCACCTCGCTAGCGCCCCGAGTAGTGCCAGCGCCGCACCAGTAAGCTCTGGCATCGCTGGCCAGTTGCGGCTGAAAACGGAAGGACCATGAGCTTCGGCCGGCGCGCCACGATGCGGCTTTGGTGGCGCAGCGTCGCGTGGGTCGTCTGCTTCGCCGTCCCCTGCCCTGCCCAACCCGACGCTCCAGGGTCCACACCGCACGCAGAGCCGCCACAAGAGACGCTGACCGAAGCGCGCCGGCACTTCGACAACGGAATCAAGCTTTTTCACGACGAAAACTACGCTGCCGCTTTGGCCGAGTTCGAAGCGACCTATGCGCTCAAGCCCGGTGCCTCGTCGCTTCAAAACATTGCGCTCTGCCAAAAAGCGCTGTTTCGCTACGCCGATGCAGCACAGACGCTCGCGCGCCTGTTGGACGAGCACGCGAGTGAGCTTTCCGAGGTCGAACGCAACAACGTTCGTGCAGCGCTGCAGGAGCTCACTGCCCTGACCCGACGCGTCGTGTTTCGCGTCACACCCGCGGACGCCACCCTCAGCATCGACGGCATCGCCCTGAGCGCAGGCGCGCGCAGCCGCGGAGTCGTACTCAATGTCGGCGAACACCAAGTTTCAGCCAGCGCCCCCGGCTATGCTAGCCAAACGCTGCCGGTGCGCGTGGCTTCTGGGCGCGCGCCGGCCATCATCGAGCTCAGGCTCGAGCCAACCGCGGGGTTCGTCACTGTCGTCACTCAGCAAAAGGGAGCCGCCATCGCCATCGACGGGCAAGCCCTCGAGTACGACCATTGGTCGGGGCCCCTCGAGCCGGGTGAGCACGTGCTTCAGATCTACAAGCCCGGTCACGAAACGGTCGAAGAGATCTTCGAGGTAGACATCGGGGAGACAAAGCTGATTCGCGCCAGCGCCGGTGGCGAGCTCGAAGAAAGCTCGGGCACCGTAGACCCCGCGGGGCCCACGCCCAAACTCGTCGGTTGGTACGGCCTTGGCGCGTTCAACCTGATGCTCGTGCCGGACGAGCCTGACGGTGTCGACGTGAAGAACTCGCTCAATGGTGGCGGGGCCATGAGCTGGGGCGGACGGGCCGGTTATCGCTTGCTCACGCCGCTGGCCGTCGAGCTGCTCCTCGAAGGCGGACTCACCAGCGTCACGGACGCCTGCATCGATGAGCCGAGCAACCCCAACTGGAGGCGCATCGAGGGACATTCTTGTAGCGAAGGTGAAGCCGGGCTCGCCTACGAGATCTGGGCGTTTCGCTTGGGGGGCAACGTGCGTGCGTTCAGCAGCGGCCGCAGAGCACGCTTTGCGTCCACGCTCGGCTTCGGTGCCGTACAACATCGTTTCGAGCTCGAGCGGACGGTCAACGACGACAGCCTCGAAGCCGCCGCGCTCAACGCCTATGTGCTGGTCGAGATAGGCGTCCAGTTCAACCTCCAACGCTTCCTGCTCGAAGCCGATTTCGTCACCTACGTCGAAAGCCGCGGCGCCTGGGGCGAGGGGCAAAATCTATTCAACGAAGGCGGCCTCAAGAGCCTGGGCATTGGCCTGAAGGCGGGCTGGGGCGAATGGAGCAATCGCTGATGGCCTCCGTCGCCACAACCCGTTAGGATGCTACTTCACGCCTCCGACCCAGAGGACCGCAATGTCAGAACTCCACAAGAAGATCGAGACCTTCAGTGAACAATCGCGGACCTTTCGTCCCTCCGCCGAGTTTTCCGCGCGCGCGCGCATCCGCTCGTCCGAAGAGTACAGCAAGCTATATCGTGAAAGCCTCCTCGAGCCGGAAGCGTTTTGGAAGCGCGAAATGGCGGACCTGGTGCTGCGCAAGCCTTGGACTCAGCTGCTCGAGTACGAGTGCCCGTTTGCGCAATGGTTCGTGGGCGCCGAGCTCAACATCACCGAGAGCTGTTTGGACCGGCACTTGAAGGGGCCAGCGCGCGACAAGCACGCCATTATCTGGGAGAGCGAGCCTGGCGAGGTACGAACGCTCACCTACGCCGAGCTGCATGACAGCGTCGTACGCTTTGCTGCTGCGCTCAGACAATCCGGCGTTCAGAAGGGGGACCGCGTTGCCATCTACATGGGCATGGTTCCCGAGGTGGTCATCGGCATGCTGGCCTGTGCCCGCATCGGAGCGCCCCACACCGTGGTGTTCGGCGGCTTCGCCGCGGATTCGCTGCGCGATCGGATCAACGATTGCCAAGCCAAGGTGGTCTTGACCCAAGATGGCGCCTGGCGCAGAGGCAAAGTCGTACCGCTCAAAGCCACCGTCGACGAAGCGCTGGCGGGTGACCACAGTGTCGAAAAGGTGTTCGTGCTGTCACACCTCGGTCCCGATCACGTGCCGCCCAATCCGAAGCCCGGGCGCGACATCGATTGGCACACCGCCGTCCGTGACGCCGACCCCAGCCTGGGCGCCGAACCCGAAATCGTCGACGCCGAACACCCCTTGTTCATCCTCTATACCTCGGGCTCGACGGGCAAGCCCAAAGGAGTCAAGCACACGACCCTGGGTTATCTAGCCGGCGTGCACCTCAGCACCAAGTACGTCTTCGATCTCAGAGACGACGACGTGTATTGGTGCACAGCCGATGTCGGCTGGATCACCGGGCACAGCTACATCGTCTACGGCCCGCTCTCCAACGGCGCCACCTGTCTGCTTTACGAAGGGGCGCCCAACTCGCCCGACTGGAGCCGCTTTTGGAGCATCATCGAGAAGCACCGGGTCAGCATTTTGTACACGGCGCCCACGGCGATTCGGGCGTTCATGCGTCAGGGCACGAGCTGGGTAGACAAGCACGACCTCTCCAGCCTGCGACTCTTGGGCACCGTCGGTGAACCCATCAATCCCGAAGCGTGGATCTGGTACTACGAACAAATCGGCAAGAGCCGCTGCCCCGTCGTCGACACCTGGTGGCAAACCGAAACCGGCGCCATCATGATGACCACCTTGCCGGGTGCTCACACCATGAAGCCGGGCAGCTGCGGTCTGCCCTTCTTCGGCGTGGAGCCGGAGTGCGTCACCAGCGACGGGAGCCCCGTGGGCGCGCAAGAAGGGGGCTTGCTCGTGCTCAGAAAGCCGTGGCCCAGCATGCTACGCACGGTTTGGGGCGACGACGACCGCTACAAGAAGCAGTATTGGAGCGACATCGAAGGCTCCTATTTCACGGGAGACGGCGCTCACGTCGACCGGGATGGCTACTTCACGGTGGTGGGTCGTATCGACGACGTGCTCAACGTCTCCGGGCACCGGATTGGAACCGCAGAAATCGAAAGCGTGCTGGTCTCGCACAAGTCCGTGGCCGAAGCCGCTGCGGTGGGTCGCCCCGACGATCTCACCGGCCAGGCCCTGGTCGTGTTCGTCACACTGAAGAGCGGCATCGAGCCCAGCGAAGCGCTCAGCAAAGAACTGGGCGAGCACGTTGCCAAAGAAATCGGCAAATTCGCCCGACCTTCCGCGATTCGCTTCGCCGAGAGTCTGCCCAAGACCCGCAGCGGTAAGATCATGCGGCGGCTGCTGAAAGACATTGCCGCCGGGCGCGAAACGAAAGGCGACACCTCCACGTTGGAAGATCAGGGCGTGCTCAGCAAGCTGAGAGAGGAGTAATGCGCGCCATCATCATCGGTGCCGGCCGCGGGATGCGACTGGAGCAGCACACCCAAAAGATTCCGAAGACCATGGTCGAGGTGATGGGGCGCCCGATGCTCGACTGGATCATCGAAGCCTTGGGCAGCGCCGGCATCCGCCCCCAAGACATCGTATTCATCGGTGGCTACGCAGAAGAGGTCGTGCGTCGAGCGCACCCGGAGTTCACGTTCGTCACCAATACGAATTGGGAGCACAACAACATCTTGCTCTCGCTCATGTGCGCGCGTGAGTTCCTGCACGACGGGTTCGTCTCGACCTATGGCGACATCGTGTACGACGGTGAGATCGTCAAGAAGCTGGTAGCGAGCCAGCACGATATTACCCTGGGCTGCGACACGCACTGGCGCCGCCGCTACGTGAACCGGTCGCGGCACCCCGAAAGCGACGCCGAGAAACTGCGGGCCGCAGGCAGCCAGGTGCTCGAAATCAGCCGTACCATCGCCAGCGAAGCAGCTAGCGGCGAGTTCATCGGTGTCATGAAGATGAGCGCGGCAGGCGCCCGCTCACTGGCGGCACACTTCGATACGGCAGAGCAGACCTACAAGGGTCGACCGTTTCGCGAAGGGCGCAGCTGGGAGAAGGCCTACCTGATCGACCTGTTGCAGCACATGCTCGAGGCGGGACAATCCATGCATCGAGTGGACACGCCCGGCGCATACATGGAAATCGACACGGTCGAAGATCTCGGCTTTGCAGAAACGTGGTGGCGGAGCCGGCCCCAATGAGCCTTGCGTCTAGCGTGCAACGGCAGCTGCGCGCCTGGACAGCCGAGCAAATCATCGAAGCGCTCGACATCTCGGCCAAGCACGACGCGGGCGGCGGAATCGCCTTCGACGGCGATGGCACACTGTGGTCCGGCGACGTGGGCGAAGAAGCTTGTGAACAAGCCATCGAGCAGGGAGCGATTTCGGAAGCCGCCCGTCCGGCTCTGGAACGAGAAGCTCGCCTGTTCGAGCTGCCGACCCACGGCTCGGCGGGCGCGATCGCAAAACGCCTAGTCGAAGCCTTTCACCGCGGACGCTATCCGGAAATACGAGCCTGCGAAATGATGGTGTGGTGCTATGCCGGTTGGACCGAGTCGGACCTGCGTGAGCACGTGCGGCGCACGCTGGCTCGCCCTGCAACCCGTGTCGCTAGCTACGAGCCGCTCTTGCCCATCATCGAATGGGCACGTCGATGCGGCCTGCGCTGCATCGTCATTTCGGCGTCACCCAAGCTCGTGGTCGAAGAAGCGGCACGTCCGCTGGGGTTCGAGGCCGACGATGTCGTGGCAGCAGAGGCCCAGATCTCGGCGGGTCGTATCAACCCAGCATTGGCCAGCGCCGTGCCCTATGCAGAAACCAAGGCCACACTGGGGCGCGCTGTATTCGCAGGTCGCACTTGGCTGGCAACGTTCGGCGACAATGCCTTCGATCTCGAAATGCTGAAAGCCGCCCACCTGCCCGTCGCCGTGCGCCCGAAGCAAAGGCTGCTCGACGTGTTGGGGCAGCTCAGACGCGCTGTCGTGTTTCGCGAAGGCTGACCCTCGAGCCTCGACCCGAGCGAGAACAGCGGAATTTTCGAGTACCTATCGCGGTCTGTACGGCCCGGTTGTCGCGTTTGATGCTTCGAGCTAAACGACCGGGCAAATATGAAGATGGGTTGGATTGGTTCATTTCGGATCTTGAAGATGCTCACCCCCCTCGCGGTCGTGCTCGCGTGCGGCGGAGGCGAAGAGAAGCGCACCCAATCTGCCGACGACGTCGTGATCGAGGAACAACCCGACGACGGCGTGGAGGGCATGAGTGTTTCGAGCGAGATCGGTGGCTTGAATCAGGAAGCGGTGGACAAAGTATTCGCTCAATCGGGCCGAGACTTGCAGCAATGCTTGAGCGAGGGCGCCGAGCGCGTGGAGTTTCTTGGGGGTGACGTCAGCTTCTTCCTCAAGATCGGTGCCGATGGGCGGGTCAGCCACGCTCATTTGGAAGAATCGACCTTGGGCGATCGTGACACCGAGCTCTGCATGCTGAACGCTCTCAAAGAGCGCACCTGGCCGAAGCCCGTCGGCGGCGAATCCGGCATCGCACGCAAGCCGTTCAGCTTCGACATGCCCAACGACGTTCGTCCGCCCACGGATTGGACTCAAGAGAGCATCGAAGAAACCTTGGAGGAGCTGGCTCAGGACATCGACGGCTGCAAGACCGCCGGCGGCTCGTTCAACGTGACCATGTACGTGAGCACGGATGGTTCCGTGATGTCAGCTGGCGTCGCTCACGCCGACGAAGCCGGAGAATCAGCCGCCGATTGCCTGGTGGCGAAGCTCAAAGAAGCCAAGTTCCCTTCACCGGGCAGCTGGCCCGCCAAGGTCAGCTTCGGCCTCTGACTCCGGCGAGTGCTCAGTCGACGCCGGCATCGACGCGGGCGCTCCCTCCAGGTGAATCTCGAACACGACTTCGGTGTCTCGCGCCGAGCCCTGACCCGCCGCTGGAGCCGTCTGCTCGACGTCTAGGGTCACTCTCGCCGCTGCAACCCCTTGCTCGGTGAGAGCCTGGGCCACCTGGCGCAGCACCGCGGCATGTGTCGGCCCCTGGCCGTCTGACGACCGCTCGCTCACCACGAAGCTGAGCTCAGGGTGCAGCTTGGCCAGACTCGCCAGCGACTTCACAAGTGTCAAACCATCGGAGCCCAGCTTTCCGTGGGGCGCCAACGTGGCCAGCGGCACGCGTACCAGCGGATGCTGACCATCGCTCGTCAGCTCGATGATGCCGGAATGGATGGCGCGTGATTCGAGCAGCGTCAGATCACGCACCACGTCGATGACCCGCTTCGAACGCGCGATGCTCTTGATGCTCTCTTCGGCGGCGCGCAGCTCCTCGGCCAGGCGCTGCTTTTCTTCGGAAAACACCCGCAAGTGGTCGCCCACGCGCGCCAGCTCCCCGCGCAATTGATCGACCAGGATTCCACTCTCGTCTCGCTCCCGGTGGGCGAGCTTCAAGTTCAGGTCGGCTTCGGCCAACCGGCGTTCCTGTTCGGCCAGGGCGGATTCACGCCGCTCTAGATCCGCTCGCAGCGAGGCGAGCTCTTGCTCGAGCTCTTGTAAGCGGGTTTGGGCACGGCGATGCGCTTCGCGCTCCACGTCGGCGGCAGACTGTGCTTCTTCGTAGGTGCTCTGGCTGACGCAGCCCGAACTCCAACACAGCGCCGCCAGCGAGAGGATCAAGGTCTTGCTGTTCGGAATCGCCATGGGCCTCAATTAAGCGCGACTCCGCGCCGATGCAAAATATCCAAGTGCTCGGCGAGGGTCAGGCGATCCACGTCGGACATGCGGACGAATCGGAGTGCCTGCTGCGAACCGAAGGCCCAAACCGGCCGGGCCAAGGCCCGCAATACCTTCATGCGCTCGGGTAGCTGCAACTCGAGCTCGAGCAGCAGCGGTGTATCGCGGCGGCGTACGCGAAGACCCCGGTCGACGATGATGCCGGTAGACGAGATTTCGATGCCCCTGCAATGCGCAGCGAGGCTTCCGTTTCTGGCAATCACCCGGAAATCCGTTCTCGCTCTCAACCCGACGCGACGTTCCATGGCAAGACCTCCGCTTCGTATTCCGATCGTAATCCGGGCCCAAAGGGGCGGGCCAAACTTGTTGCCTACAATATCCTACTTCTGACCACTATGTAGGGAAATCTGCACTTATTGAAGCACTTCACGGTCGATAACTTGGCCAATTCGCTTCGCCCAGGTCAGTGCTGTGCGGGATGCCACGAAGCGACGTGCACAAGCTCATGCTCGCAGTCGCGCTCACGTTGTTGGTGAGCCCGGCGGCCTTTGCGCGAGGCGACGTCGACTCGCCGGAGCCGCTGCCAGCGGTGAATCTCGAGCGCATCGAGCTACGGGGCGACCAAGCCGTTGCACCCGCTGGCGAGCTGTGGGCCGACCTCACGCTGGACGTCGGGCTTCAGCGGCAAGCGCTGCGTGAGCTGGCTCGTGCACGACCCAAACAGGGCGCCATCGTGATGCTGGACGCCGTCACCGGGCGCGTCTTGGTGTGGGCAGAGACTCGAGGGGACCCGAGCCTGCTCTACCAGGCAAAGGCCCCGGCAGCCAGCCTGTTCAAGCTGGTCACCACCGTGGCGCTCTTCGAACGCGGCGGGATTCGCCCTCAACGTCGCGTCTGCATCGAGGGCGGACAGCACGGCGTGTATCGCCGTCACCTGGACGAGCCCACCGGCGACTCGGCGCTGTGTGCGCCATTTTTTCAAGCGCTAGGGCATAGCCGCAATGCCGTCTACGCACAGCTCGCCAACCATCACTTGATGCGCACCGATTTGTTGGAGGTTGCCGAACGCATCGGTTTCAACGGACCGGTGCCCTTCGATGTCGACGTCGAGCTGGGCACGCTCGACGTTCCCTACAATGATCTCGAATTCGCTCGCGCCGCCGCCGGCTTCACTGGGAGTCGCCTCACACCGCTCGGCGCGGCCTACCTGGCGTTCTTGGTCGCCAACCACGGTCGCGCCGCGCGGCTGTCCATCGTCGAGGCGCTGGGCACCTACCGCGTGCCCGACAAGCGGCAGGACCTGGAGCGCGTGTTCAGCGAGAGCACCGCACGCAGGATGGTGCGCATGATGGAAGTGACCGTGCACAGCGGGACTTCGCTCGCTGCATTTTCCGACGAACGCGGTCAAAGCTACCTCGGTCGGGTGCGCGTAGCGGGCAAAACCGGCACCCTGCAGTCGGGGCGCGACGCGCCTACCACCAGTTGGTTCACCGGTTTCGCTCCCAGCCGTAACCCTCGCATCGTGCTGGCAGTGCTGCTGCAAAATGGCCGCATTTGGCACCGCAAAGCCAACGAGGTCGCCCGCGACCTGCTCCGTTACTACTTCGCCCAGCGTGGCGTATTGGGAGTCACTGCACCCTAAAAGCGCCGCAGAAGCGCGTGAACGCAGCGTTAACGCGGAGGCTATCGCTAAATCGGTTTGCCGACGCGGCGCTGCCGTGCTCTTACTTACTCAGTGGTTTCGCATCGTGTCGGCTTCGGGGTGAAGAGCTTGCGGATTGCGCTCGCCTGCGCCTTGGTCAGCGCCTGCGTGCAGCCTTCAGTGCGCTCCATCGTGGGACCCGACGGGCGCGCCACACTCTTCGTCAGCTGCCGCGAGACGGGGGATTGCTATGAGCTAGCGGGTAGCCATTGCCCGCACGGCTACAACATTCAGCGCGCACAGGGAGCCGCGCTGGAAAGCTACCTCGTGTCGTGTCGTACGCCGGTGGCGCGCGCACCGGAGCCCTACTACTACGCTCGAGCGAATCCGAGCCCCGCTCCTGCGGCTCGCACAACGGCGCCATCCAGCTGGGTGGCACGCCCGAACGAGCCCGCCGCACCCGAAAACGGCTGGCCTCCCTCCAGCCAATCGGTCGACCCCCCTCATCCCTGGGCACAACACGCGCCCCCGCCCCCGCCGCCACCGCCCCCCGGTCCAGACCACCAAGTGTTTCCCGAAGCCCAGAACGGCATCTCCTTCCCCAGACCCATCAGCAGCGAAGAGCTCGACGTGGGCTACTGAAGGGCACCCCTTCGGCTTGGTCATTGCTCCGCCAAGCGGAAGATCATCTTCACGATGGCCAGTACCGCGAGCGGTCCCGACAACCAAAACAGCCTGGCCGGTCCTAGCTGCAAGGTCTCTCCGGTTGCGACGGTATAGACCCAATCGATGCCGGTCACGAGCGCTGCGAGTAGCAGCAGCTTGAGCGGTCCCGCCAGCCCCTGCATCAGAGATTTCCGAGGTGGCACGATGGCAATGTGGCGCGCGACAGCAGGTCGAGCGCGAGCCTCGACTGCCGTGGTGGTGAGCTCGAGCGCATCGGACAGACCCCCGGGGGCGTCGAGGCGGAACCCCCCGATGTTCGGGATGGCATCCACACGACTATCCGACAGCTCGGTATCCAACGCATCGAAGGCTTCGACGCGGCTACCGGGAGCGGGCCGTGCTCGAGCTCCACTCCCCTGGCCGCGCGAAACGGGGGCGCTGTCGAGATCGGGGATCTCGAGCTCGAGCTCCGCTGCCGGGCGCGCCGCGGCTTGCTCGGGACGAGCGGGTGGCAAGCTCGAGAGGTTTGCTGGAGTAGCCCACGCACGCGTCGTGCTCACGCCCAACTCCGCCTCCAGGTCATTCCAGAAATCACCGATCTCGTGATAGCGGCGGCGCGGATCCACGGCCAACGCTCGCTGGAAAATCGCCTCCAACCCGTCGGACGTGTGAAGGCCGAGAGAACGCGGCGTGGGGCGCAGCGATTCATCGATGGCCGCTCCCATGACCGCGTGCGCGTCGCCTTCCAAAGGCGTCTTGCCCGTCAACAGCTCGACCAGAGTCAAGGCCAGACCCCATACGTCGGTCCAAGTGCCCGTCTGCCCGAAGCGCTTCGGTAGCCACTGCTCCGGCGCCCCATAGGCCGGCGTGAAAGCGCTGAAACTCGACTGCTCGAGCGAGGCATGTCCGGCTATTTGAGTCGCCACGCGCTTGACCTTGCCGATCCCGAAGTCGAGCACCTTGACGACCTCGCGCCCGTGCAGCTTGGCGACGAACAAGTTCTCGGGCTTGATGTCGCGGTGCAAGATCGAAACGGTACCGTCGGGCCCCGCAAAGTGGTGCGCTTGCTCGAGAGCTCGAGCCGCCGGTGCCAAAAGCTGCACGGCCCGCCTCGCCTCCAGCGGGGGCTTGCCCTGCTGCTTGCGCGTTTCGATGAACGCGTCCAGGTTCTTGCCGTCGAGCCATTCGAGCGCAATGAACGGGACGAAGCTGCTCTTGCTGCTCTTCAACGTGCCCAAATGCAGCGGGCGCACCACAGCCGGAATAGCCGCCGACAGGCGAAACAAAAGCTCACCTTCGGCGCGAAACTTCTCCAAAAACTCCTGCTGTTTGCTCTCGGAGAGCATGCCCGGCAGCTTCAAGCACTTCAGCGCGACATCGGCGCGAAACCCTTCATGGTGCGCGCGGTACACCACCGCGAAGCCCCCCTCGGCGACGACTTGTTCTACGCGAAAGGCCCCGTCTTGAAGCGAGCCTACGATGCAAAAAAAGTCGTCCTCCACGCGGGCAAGCCTACCATTGGCGTGAAGGCGATTGCATCGACGTCGAACCTAACGCCGGCGCAGCCGCCGCAGCATCATGCCGGACGCTCCCAACAGCACCACGGCCGAAATAGGCAACTGTGGGTCCCTGGAACCCACTACCCGACACCCGCAGCTTTCTTTTTCCGGCTCCTCGGCAGCGGCAGGAGCTTGCTCCTGCTTTTCTTGCTTGGCGCCCGTGATGCCCAAGGCCGGCACCGGGCTCAAGATCACCTCTTCGGGTTTTATCTGCGTGCGGCTCTTGCGTGTCAAGTCGTCGGCCACCCACGTCTTGCGTAGCCGCATCACCTCGCGAGGACGCTTGCCCCATCGCCAGCGCTGCGGCTTGTCGCACTTGATGGTTTTGATGCTGGGCTCCAAATAATTGTACCGAATCTGCAGCTTGCTACTGGCGGCCGATTTGATCTCGGACGATGCCGACCCTTCGGGTCCTTTGGGTAAGTCGATGCCGCCCTGCACATGGCCCGCAGGGCCAAGCTTCAGATCTTCCTTCAAGGAGTCGGCGTTGTAGCGATAGTGCAGGCGCGAGAGCATGTATTGGTTGCGTTTCTGTAGCGCCTGAACGTAAGCGATCTGCTGGCGCTCCTCTTCCCATGCCTTCTTGGCCTCTTTTTTCTCCTTGGCCGTCTTGCCTTCGAGCATGGCCTTGAATTTCTCTTCCTCTTCTTTGGTGGGCTCGGGAGGCTCGGGCTTCCGCTCGGCTTCGGGAATGGCTTCCTCGAACACGTCACCGCCGAGAGACATCAACTCCGATACGGTCAGCGGCGCATCCGGACACGGCTCGCCGCAGCCCTCGACGGGCCAAGCAAACTCCGCCAGTACCGTCTTGGGATCTTTCGCCAACAGCTTGTCGTACACGGCGTTCAAGAATTCACCGACGCGCTCCCACACGTCTTTGGTGACCGTAACATTGGTGGGCGGCACCACGGTGTTGTAGTTCTTCACCTCGAAGCGCTCCTGCGGGTGGAACACGTAGAGCACCAGCTCCTGAAACGGCGGAGCGGAGAGCAGGCCGACCTTGGCAGGGAATGTGTCGTACTTTGCTTCGGTCCAGAAGCGAATCGGAGAGAGCTGCGCGCGCTCGCCTCCAACCAGCTCGATGCGATTCGCATCCACCTTGGCGGCGAGCAGTTTCATCCCAGCTTGCAAATAGGGCTGCACGGCCTGCTCGGCGCCCGCCGGCGCCTTGAGCCCCTGTTTCGACAGCCAGGCACCGAGCGCTCCGAAATCGTCGAACACGGTCAACTCGTACTCGCCTTGCTTTTGCTTGGCCTCCGTATCCACGAGCAGTTCCGTCGCCACCTTCTTCGAGGGATCGGTCTTGAACTCTCCGAGCACGGCACCCCCCTCCGAAGCTTTGAGGCTACGCTCCCATTCTTGACCCCACTCGCCGGGCTCGCACGGATCCGGTTCGTAGAAGTCGTGGAATCGCGGGGCGGTGAGCTTGTCGACGCGATCGACATAGTCTCGTTTCAAGGTTGCCACGCGTTCGCTGGTGACGTCTCCGGGCACCACGAGCACCGCAGCGAAGTCTTCGATGGGGCCTTCGTAGTCCGACATCACCGTCACGGCGGAACGCCCTTCCCGAGTCATGATCACGGCGTGGGTCGAATGCACCACGGCCTTTTCGCCACCTTTGCCGGCGATGAAACCCGGAAAAGCCAGCGAGGGGCGTGCCATGAACAATGCACTCGAGAGCAGGACCAATGCGAAGAGACAAGGTTTTACATTCGGCATCTGGGCCCGTGAGGCTATCAGAAGGGCTGACCATCCATCAGGCTCGAACCGCGAAAACGCGTAGAAAAACAGGCTCGGGCGGCCCCCGAAAAATCTCACCGAACGCGAAATTCCATGCACTTTGGGCCGGCGGGTCAGCTTGGCTCCCAACCGTCGAATCGCCTGGTTTCGAGCGTCCATGCGACCAGCCGTGGCCGCCGCCTCGAACCCGACCTAGGCTTGGTGGGTGACCCCTGACGAGCTTCGGACCTCCGCCGACAGCAGCCCTTGGACATGAAGCTCACGCGGGATCGAGTGCGGCGCGTGCTGAGCTCACGGCGTGCCGCGGGGCAGAGCGCCGGCGAACCACAGCGCGGGCACGGCGTCTTGCTCGCTGGCGTGGCGGCCATCCTCAGCAGTCAGGACCCCTTGGAGCTCTTGTTGATCAAACGCGCCGCCTGGGAAAATGACCCCTGGAGCGCGCACATGGCCTTTCCCGGAG
>CBFGRJ010000115.1:0-18926 GCA_965651135.1 uncultured Myxococcales bacterium | reverse complement strand
CGTCAATGACCAACGTCGCGTTCGAAAGCTTTCAGCGCTGCGCCATCCTCGTCCAGAATCAACACACTGCCACCGATGAGGAGTGGAATCAGTGGTTGGCTTTTGTCGCCCAATCGCGGGCAAGATGGGCATCGGACCTACGCATCCTCATCTTGTCTGCTGGTGGAACGCCCACGCCGAAGCAGCGCTCCATGGTGCACGCGCTGATGCCGAAGTCAGGAAACGGCGTGCTGACCGCGGTGGTGACCAGCTCCTTTTTCGGGCGCACGGTGGTCTCTGCGATGTCACTGTTCAATCGAAACGTCCACGCGTTCTCCATTCGTCTCGCGCGGGATGCCTTCAACTATCTTGGCATTCCGTCGACTCGCCACATGGAGCTGATGACCCGCCTGCGCCTCATGCATGAACGCTTGGACATCCCGTTTCGGGTCGAGCTCGGCTGAGTCGGTAGAGCCACCGACACCCCTCCCATCGCCGCCGGAGCGGAGCTTGCGGAGCGACGCCGGCGATCGGGGAGGGGTCGGCGCGCGAAGCGCGACGGGGGTGGGCATCTCGGACTGAACGGCAAGGCCCCTACGGCAGGCGTGAAGGCTTGCGTCGGATGTGGGCCGAAGCTAAGCCTGCCGAGCTTCATGCGCTCCGCACCGTTTCGTTCTGCACAATTTCGGGCGGTCGTACTGGTGGCGAGCTCGGGAGTGCTGGCGAGCACGCTGGGGCTTGGGGTGCGATTGATGCAGGAGGCGACGGCTTTCCAGATCGTGTTCTACCGCGCCGTGTTTCAGGCGACTGCGGTGAGCTTGCTCGTGGCGCACCGGAGCGGCGGGCGCTTCGGCGATGCCTTTCGCCGCATTGGCTGGACGGGCTTGATTGGAGCTCTGGCGCTGGCCATCACCTACAACGGCATGGTGCTGGCGCTGACTCTCACCTCCGTCGCCGCCGCGGTGTTCATTCTCAGTGCGGCTCCGCTGCTCGCAGGTCTGCTCGGCTGGCTGGTGCTCGGAGAACGCATGCAGTCGGCCACGCTGGGTGTGGCCACCCTGGGATCTGATGCTGTGCGCTTACCTCGGGGCTTGCGCGCTAGCGCTGGCATTGGTGTTGTTCGTGGCAGGTTCTCGCGCGCTCAGCGCTGCGGAGCTACCGCTGGTGGCCATGACCGAAACCGTGCTCGCGCCGCTCTGGGTGTGGCTCGCGTTCGGCGAGCGGGTGGGCGCGTGGACGCTATTCGGAGGAAGCTTGGTGATGGGGGCCCTGCTGCTCCAAGGCGTCTTCGCGGCGAGACGCGACCGAATGCCACTCGGGCTCAGCCCTTGAAGTCCGAGCCACAGCCGGGTGCGAACGAGCCAACGGGTGCCAGCGCGGTGGCGTGTCGTCACCGATCCAACTGGGCGAAGAACTGTGCCACTTGCGGCTCGAGGTTCGGAAGCCGCTCATCGGCAGGCAAGCGCTCGCCCATTTTGCACCTCGTTTCGCTCGCATCGGTGAGCACCAAGACCTCTCGCGTATCTGGAAAAACCAGCCACACGACAGGCACCGCGTGCCCGAGATACCAGCGCGCCTTGTCGCGCAACACCTGCTCTTCTTCGTCCTCCCCCGACACCTCGACCGCCAGAATCGGAGACGTTGTACGGACGCGACCAGAGCGTGGCGTCACGGCATCCGCTCGCCACACCGCGACGTCCGCAGCGCGTACGTCTCCACCGAGCTTCATGCCAGCTTCGTTTCCGCCGACCACGAACTCCGGATGACGTTCCGACCAGGATCGCAACACGAAAGCGACGTCCATAGCGACGTCTTGCTGAGTGTCGGCACACGGTGGCATGTAGAGAAGCCTCCCTCCAACGAATTCGAGACGACCGTCGACCTTGGGCCATGTCGAGGGTCGATCGGGCTCGAACCCCTCTGCCCGCAGCTCGACTGGGAAGCGCACCCCCACGAGCCCGATGTGGGGGTCGTCTGGGAACAGCTGAATCGCAGGCGCTACCACGCCACCAGTCTAACCCTCGCCAGGGAGTCGGAGCAAGGCTGAGCGCGCGGGGCGAGCGGTGACACTACAGACCTTCGACATCGATCGAGCAGCACGCACACGGGTGCCGATGCTCGCTAGCGCACACTGAACGTCGTCCTGCTGGGCTCGACGCCGGACGCTCGCGCCACGAGCTCGTGATCGCCTGGTTCGAGCTGGATGGCCACGCGGTAGGGCGGCTTCGTGCGCGCTAGCAGCTCGCCGTCGAGCAAGAACTCGAGCTCGGGGGTCGTGGAACCGCTCACGCTGGCTCGCGCCTCTAGGGTGGTGCGGCCTTGATTGGCGAGAAAGACGCTGCCCGCTGCCGGCTCCACGATGGCGATCTTCGCTCGTTCGCCCTCTGTGCAGCCGAGGGTTTCGGAGCTCGCGAGCCAGGGCCATCCCTGAGGATCTCTGCCTGGCGCGCCCGGGGGCTGGGCGGCCAGCCACTCGCGGTAGACCTCGGGCAGCACGACGATACGCTGAGGGCCGTCGCTCGTGCACGTGTTGCCTTTGGCGTGCCGGTGCATCGCACACGGTTCGTGCTCGGCGAAGCGTGGCAATCGGCTCTTGGCGAGCTTGCGCTTCGCGGCGTGTGGGCAGGCGGGGCCGCGGGGCAGTCCCGATAGGGGGCAGACGTCGACCTCTTCGAGCAAGCCCTCGTCGATGAGAGGAGCACGCGCCCTGATATCGCGCATGGCTCGCCGCATGAGATCGGCAAACACCGGGCCTGCGCCCGACGCGCCGGTGAGCTTTTGGGTGGGCGCGCCGCCGGAATTGCCCACCCAAACCCCAATGCTGAGCTCGCGCGTGTAGCCCACGGTCCACGCATCGCGATAGCCGGAGCTGGTGCCGGTCTTGACGGCCACCGGAAACCCCAGATCGAAGGCGCGGGCGCTGCCCAAGCCCAGCACTCGGGCCAGCGGATCGGAGAGGCTATCGGTGACCAGCGCTGCGCTTTCGGCGTCGATCACCCGCTCGCCGGGCGCGGCTTGGCCGAGCTCGTCCGCGCTCGCAACGACTTCTTTCAGGGTCAAGCGCTGACCTTGGCGGGCCAGCATGGCGTAGGCGGCGACCAGCTCGTCGAGCGTCACTTCGCCGCTGCCCAGCGCCAAGGCCAAGCCATAGTGGCCGCTGGGCTGCTTCAGACTCGTGATGCCGGCGCTGCGCAACAGGGCGAGCAGCGAGCCCTCGGACAGCTCGGCGGTCAAGCGCACGGCGGGCACGTTTAGGCTCGAGGCAAGCGCGGTCCTGGCGCTGACGGGCCCGTGAAAGACTTGGTCGAAGTTTTCGGGCGCATAGTCCAGGCCCGCTTCGCCGAACCGTGTGGGCACGTCCGCCACGGGCTCGTTGGGATTCAAGCCCTTGGAGAAGGCCAGCGCGTAGACGAACGGCTTCAACGTCGAACCGGGTTGACGTAGCGCGCGTACGTGGTCGACTTGCCCTGCCTTGGCGTCGCCATAGTCGTAGCTGCCCACGTAGGCCAGCACCTCGCCGCTTCGATTGTCAACGACCATGGCGGCGATGTTGTCGGCGCCGGCACGAGTCAAGCGCGTGCGGTGGCTGCGTACGATACCTTCGGCGTCCCGCTGCAGCTCGAGGTCGAGGGTGGTGATGGTGGTACCGACGGGCGCCGCTCGTTCGCTGGCCAGCTGCCTATCTACCCAGTGCTCCGCTTCGAAGGGGTGCTCGATGGGCTCGAGCTCGATGCGAGCGCCGACCGCTCGCGCGAGGTCGGCCTGATCGATCAAGCCGTGCTCGTGCAGAGCCTCGAGCAATGCGCGCTGCCTGCGCTGCACGCGCTCAGGGTGCCGGTAAGGGTCGAGGGCACTCGGCGCCCGCGGCAACACCGCCAGAAACGCAGCTTCGGCCCAGCTCAAATCGGCGGGTGCCTTGCCGAGCAGCGCGCGAGCGGCGCGCTCCGGCCCCACCAGCCCCCTGCCATAGCTGAGTCGGTTGATGTACGCGCGCAAGATCTCGCTCTTCGAGAGCTGCTGCTCCAGGTTCTGAGCGCGAGCGGTCTCCACGAGCTTGCGCGGCCAGGTGCGGGGCAGCGCGTGTCCTTCGCCATCGAGCAGCTTGACCAGTTGTTGGGTGATCGTGCTCGCCCCAGACACCAAGCGCCCTTCGCTCACGTTTTGCCCCAGGGCACGCAGCACCGCCCGGTAATCGACCCCGGAGTGCTCGTGAAACCTGCGGTCCTCGCTCACCAGAGTGGCGCTCACCAGCCGGTGGCCCATGGCCTCGAGAGCAATCGGTGCTCCTCGGAGCCCAGCAGCGCTGGGCAGCGTGCGCAGGGGCCTCGCGTTGCGGTCGACCACGCGCTGTTCGCGATGCCACGTCTGCCCCAGGAGCTCACTGGGCTCGCCCGCCACGGCTCGCAACACGAACCAGCCGACGAGCGCGCAGCCGAGCATCGCCAGCGCAGCTCTCACCGAGCGCGCGTCTTTCATTGCACCCTCACCTCGCCCGCTTCGCTGAACGAGGTGCTGTCGGGCTCGTACATCAACTCGGCGCTGGCTCGAGGCAGCGCGAAGCGACCCGGCGTGGTGGCGCGGACCAGATAGCTGGCGGCCACCTCGTTACCCCGCGGTTGATCGAAGTAGATGTAGACTTGCTCGTCACCGAGCTCGACGTAGTCGGGCCCGGTATGAGACGACACCAGATTCTCGTAGAACGGGTGGGAGGCCGCGACGGGTGGCACCTGCGCCACGGTGTCGAGCGAGGTGTCTACCGGCTCGAAGCCGGCGGGCAGTGAGTCCGAAATGGCCAGGTATTTGAAGGCGCCCTGGGCCAAGTCGGAAGGCTTGCGCGCGAGCAGTGCCACCCGAACCAAGTCACCCGCCTCGATGGCGCCGAGATCGATGGGCTCTCCACCCGGCGTCGTGAAGACACGGTACAAGTCCACGCCATTTTTGCCGGTGATGGCACCATTCTTTACGGCGTCTCCCAAAGCGCTCATTGGCCTGGTGTAGTCGGCCCGTAGCGCGAAGGTCACCTGACGTTTGCTGGTCGAAGCCAGGCGCAGCGTGCGGTCTTTGCCGGTGAGCTCTCGCAACGCAATGCCGTATTCTCGCGTGCCGCCCGGCAGCTCGCGTACCGGCGCGAGCTCTTTGCCGTCGAGGGTCACCGTAGGTCGAGCCGGATCGCTGCGCTCGGCTCGCACGTGCTCGGCCAAGGCGAGCAGCCGGTAGGCCGTCGCTTGCGTGGTGTAGCCTTCATCGAGCAACAGCAGGCGTCGCACGCTCGGGGCAAGCTCTTTGGAGCTCGGCCGCAGCTGCTGCAAGGCCAGGCTCGCTTGTGCCAGCGCCCGAGATTCGGAGCTGAAGCTGTGCAGATCTTCGCGATTGTCGCGACCGAGCTCGGCCCCCGCCTGGAGCGCCTTCTCGATCTCGTCGACCAGCTCGTCGATGCGGTCGGTCTGAGCAGGCAGACTGCTGAGAGCGAGCGCGATATTGGCTTTGCCGAACACATCGAGGGTCGCTTTGAGATCGAACAGCGCGTCCGCATCGCCGTCGCTCAGGCGCTCGGACTCGGCCAAGCTGAGCGCAATGGCCGAGCGCACCTCGGGCACGACTTTGGGGTTGAACAGCTCTTGCCTGAGGTACTCCAGCATCGAGCTCTCGAGCCCATCGGGCAGCTCGATGCCGAGCTTTTTCGAGCCCACCACCGCGCGCATGGCGTACGCAGTGCCGAACACGCTGGGTTCCTCCTCGCCGGGCCAATACGCGAGGCCACCGGACGGTGTGCGCATGGCATCCAGGCGCTTCAAGCCGTGGCGAATGCGCGCATCGAAGAAGGCCTGAGGACGGGACGTCACGCCGATCAACGGCAGAATCTGGCGAGCCGCAATCAGCGGTAGCGTACCGGAGGTCGTCTGCTCGACGCACCCGTGAGGGTAACCCATCAAGAACTCGAGTTGTTCGCCGAGCTCGGGGTACAAGTTCTCACCGACGATCAACGTCAGCTGGGCCTCCGGCGTGGCCCGGGCGTCCTCGGGGATGCGCAAACTGATGGCTTGCTGCCCCATGAAAGAGCCCAACAGCCGGGGCTTGTGCGGGCTTCCATGCTCGGCCACTGCGAGCGTCTGCTCGACCCGATCGACGATCTTGCCGCTCGTGTCGCGCAGAGTCAGCGTCAATGGCTTTTTGCCGCTGGTAGAAGGCTGCATGAGCTCCGCAACACGCAAGCGCTGCTTGGGCTGGATGCTGACGGAGCGCCGCGCTCCGGCGATCTCTACGCTGCCGTGAAACGCGCTGTCGCTCGTGTTGTGCAAAAGGGCGGCCACCTCGAATTGGTCCCCTTGTTTGGCGAAGCGGGGCAGCGCCGGCTGAAGCAAGACAGGCTGCGTCACCGAAAACGAAGCTTCTGCCGTGTCTCCTCGCCCCTGACGATCGATGGCCACCGCCAACATGCGAAACTCAGTCAGGTTGTCCGGCAGCTCGAGCTCGACCTCGACGCGGCCGTTCGCATCCGGCAGCAAGCGGGGTTTCCACAAGGCCGTGTGCACGAAGTGCTTGCGAGTGACGAACGACTCGGACCCCGCGTCGCCGCCGCCGTCACCCGCCACGTGGCTCTGATGCAGCCACTCGGCGAAGTCGCTGCGGGTATCGCTGCTGGTGAAGCGCAGCGGCGCCCCCTGCCACAGTCGATCGAGCGGGTCGGGGGCGTGAAACCCGGTCAATCTCAAGACCCCCTCGTCGACTACGGCCAGGGCGATCTCTGCGTCGCGCTTGGGTTTGCCGTGATGGCTGAGCGCGAGCTCGATGCGCGCGCGCTCTTTGGGCCGGTATTGTCGTTTGTCGGCCTCGAGCTTCAGCTCGAGCCGCGCATCGCTGAGCTCTACGGGTAAGCGCAGCGCTCCCCTGAGCGGCGCCCGCGCCACACCGGTACTGCCGCGGGGAAGCAGTGTTGCGGTGGCGTGCACGAAGGGGGCGTGCTGCGCCGCGAGCGGCAGCTCGAGTGTCGCCACGCCTGTATCGACTTCGAGCACACGGTGCTCGTACAAGCGATCGCCCTCGAGCGTGACGAGCAGTGTGGCAGGCCCGAGGGGGTTTTCGACCAGCAGCCGCGCGCGTTCTCCTGGCGCGTAAGCTCTTTTGTCCGCTACCAGTTTGACCTGCCTGGCTTCGGTCGGACCGACGGCGTCAGCGGTCGCGCCGCGCCCCACCACCCACACGTTACGGCTTCCGCCGACTCGTCCCTGCGTGCGCGCGCTGATGAGATAGCGCCCGCCCTGCACCGGCTTCAGGGAACAAGCCTTTGGCTCGTACGCGCTCACGACCGAGCAGCGGTCGACCTCTTGGCGCTCGACTTGCCAGCGGTAATGCACGGCGCCACCGGCCGCGCGCTGCTTGACATGGCGATAGCGGACCGCTTCCAGAACGGCTTCGACGCGTGCGCCAATCACCGGCTGGCCCTGTTGATCGGCAACGCCTAGCTTGGCTTCGAAGGCTTCTCCGAGTGTGTACCAAGAACGTGCCAACCCGACGCCGGCATACCGCTGGGCGGGGTGCAGCACGATCTCGTGGCGTGCTGCCTGGGCTCGATACGATTCGTCGCTCACCTCTGCTTGCAGCAAAAGCTTCTGAGGCGCCTCGACTTCAGCGAGCGGGAGCGTTTGGTGGATGGTCAGCTTGCCGTGCTCTCCCAGGCTGCCCCAACCGCTCCGCGACCAGCGCTGCGGGGGCGCTGAGCTCGGCGTGAACGTCTGCTCGGGCTCGAAGGTGAGCCCTGCCCGACTCAAAGGTCCAGCAGGAACCTGGGCGGGCTCTACGCTCAGCACCCAGTTGACTTGGGCGGACGTCAGGGGAGCGCCGAACAAATAGCGCGCGCCGAGCACCGCCGTCAGCTGGGGCTCGCTGAGCGCCTTGGGCGCTTGGATATCGACCACGAACTTCGGCGCCTGAAACGCCGCCACGCGCACCGTCTCGCTGTCGATCACCTCCTGGCCCTTGCCGACAACCAGGGTGTAGCTACCGAGCCGTGCGTTTTGCGGCACGGCGAAGTCGAGGGTCAGGCCTCCCGTGCTCGACGGGCGCTCGGTCTTGCGCGCCAGCTCCTCGCCGTCGGGACCCTTGATGCTCAGACTCAGCGCTTCGCCGGCTGGCGAAAGACCTTGCGGCAACCTCTCGAACACACTGGCCTTGACGTGCAAGGTCTCGCCCGGCCGATAGATGCCGCGATCCGTCTGGAAATGCACCCGGTAGCGAGCGGAGCGCGCCGTATCCAGGGCCAGCTCCGGAAACAGGCGCCGCGCATCCCCCGAGGCTTGTCCCGCCGGCACGACCAGCGCGCGTGTTCCGGCCTTGATGTGAACGACAGCGCGCGCACTGTTGGTCGGGGCCGGCAGCCGAACGAGGCCCTGCCCGTTGGTCTTCACCGCCGGCGACTCGCCGGCATCGCCCCAGCGCACCTCGGCGTGCGGGACTGCCTTGCCGGTGCCCGACTCGGAGACGTGGACCAGCGTTGCGTCCGGTCCATTGTGCACGTGAACAGCCAGCCCATCCGGGCCCCCGGGCATCACGAAGGCTCTGGGCGGTGTGCGCGCCGCAGACTGGCCGGGGTGCTGCATGGGTTTCGCGTCGAAGGCGGCGTGCTCGTGCCGCAGCTCGACCAGGTACCCCTGATGAGGGCGCAGCGCGCGACTCAAATCCACCCGAGTGTGCACGAACCGATCGAGGCGGGGCTCGATATCGATCGACAGCACACTGAAGGGCGTGCCCAGGGTCGCGCCGGCGGGATGCGTCATGGCAGCTTGATAAGCCTGCGCATCGAGCTGCCAGATCCAAAGCTGCGCGCGCTCCACGTTGCGGCTCGTGAGCTGAAACTCCTGCAGCTGCCGTTCGCTGGGCCACAGCGCCCCTTCTGCCATGCTGACGCTGGCCGCCAGCGGGCGCTGGCGCAGCTCGAGGGCGATGGGGCGCGCGAGCTTGCCACCGTAAGTATCCGAGAGACCCTGGACAAACAGCCGATAGCTCGTCGCAGGTTGAAAGTCGCCGTGCACGATCAGCTGCCCGCCCTGCCCCCAATTGTAGACTTCTGCGCGCAGATTGGGCACCGCAGGCGTCACCCTCACCTTGTGCGAAAGACCGACCGAGTGTTCACTGAGATCGTTGTTGAACACCAGGTGTAGCCGGCGCTGATCCACGAGCACCCGCCCCTGGTTGCGCTCACAAGGCGTGCCCGAATAGTCGCAGGCCACGACGCGTTCGGCGAGCTCTGGAGCCACCTGCACCTTGGCGCTGATTCCGGGACGCTCTGCAGCGGGGTTGGCATCCAGCGCGCGCAGCACCAGCTCATCACCGCGAGCCAAGCTCGCGACCGCCTCCACGACGACCAAATGACTGCTCGGCACACTGACTCCGTTGATGATCCCGTTGGCGGCGTGACGCACCCGAACGGGCACGGCTTCACCGTTCTTCTGGACCAGCTCGACCCGACGACGCACGAGCTCGAGCTGCACCGGCTGATCGTACAGAACCAGCAAGCGCGGCCGCGGAGACACCCTCTGCCCATCACTCACCGATAACGACACGACGCGCGCGTCACCCGGCTTCGGCAGGTAACCAAGCAGCTTACCGCCCAGCTCTGGACCACTCGCCCTGAACTCCGCCTGCCAATCGGGGTCGAGCCGACCTCCAGCTCTCGCCGCGACACCTTTGAGCGCCACCCGATACCGAGTCTCGGGATCGAAAGGCTCGGCCGCCACGAACTCGAGCTCCCGATCACTCTGCCAGCGCGCCAAACCCCGGACCGCCGGCGAAATGACGAGCGCCCCGCCAGCTGCTTTCCCGGCTTCGGCGCCTGCCACCGGCTGATTGAAACTCACCGAGAACCGCTGGCCATAAACGTAAAACTCGCTAGTCGGATCCGTGACAGCCAACGCGCTCGGTGCCGGACCCGCCCAATTCGCGGCCGCGCGGGGTCGCCAACGGGCTTCCTCCACGGGAGGAAACACCAATTGCTCCGCGCTCAGCGGCCGCGCCAGCAACGTGGGCTCGGTCACCTCGCGTGGCTTGACGACCGGCTGGCCCTGCGGCTTCGGCACGGTCGAGCCCGAACAATCCAAGAACAAGAGTGAGACGACCAAAGCTACGATCAAACGGTAGGGCGTAGGCATTGTCCGCACTCGACAGCACGAAGCACGCCAAACCGTGCAACCCTTGCCGCACAGCCACTTTCGTGCTGACCCGAGGTCAGCCTGTGTACCGACGCACACGCGCCGTGGGCAGCGACCCACCGTAGCACTCAGCAACGCTGGAGCCCGCACTCGCAGTGGAGCCGGGCCCCAAGGTTCCTGAGACAATCATGTACCGTTACGGTGCGCTGCCTCCTTCGGCGCAGTCGTTGCTCGCCTTCGAAGGAGGTTCCTTCCGTTTGTCACGGCGACCGATCCCGAGCGCATACCTGAGCAGCTGCTCGTAGACGTCTTCTGGCACCTCGCCGATGATGGCTGGCGGCCTAGAATTGTCGCTGCACGTACCCACTGCCTCGATGAATGGGTGGTGCATTTCTTTCGAACGGCTGATGGAGACCGTGCCACCGTTGGTGGTCACCGCCAAAAAACCATCTGGTTCGATGATCACGCTTTTGGGATCGATGTCGACGTCGAGATACATGGGTCGCGGACCGGATAGCTTCCACTGTTTCATTACGCAGCCCTCCATGAAACGCTGGTGAAGCTGCTGGAAGGGCCCTCGACACCCTGGATGGATATCGCCTTGTTACCGCTGATCGCCTCGAGCATGTCTTTGTAGTATCGCCTCGGGAAGCGATAGTGCCGTTCATCGGCGATGTCCGAACCTACACACACACCCTCACCGTGGCTCAGGAATTCGAGAACCAGAACCCGGCGCGTCATGATGTCCCTGGCCGTGATACTAGCCTCGCCGATATCGATGGTTCTCGTGAACTTGGAAATGATGTCTGCACTTGAATGACACATTGCGTGCTCCCTATGGTTATTGATGGATTATTGAAATTGAATACAGTTCGAAGAACAGGATCGAGAGACTTTGCCGAGGGGCGGGACCATTTGGAGCGTGCTGAGGTCGATCAACCTCACGTCAGCCGAAACGTCCGCGAACGCCAAGTAGCGGTCATCGCCAGAAAGGGCGAAATTTCCCCGAAACCTGGGAGCTCCGCACCACTCGTCGGGATGGGGAAACCAACCCAGGGTGCAAGCAGGCACGCTAGGGAGCGTCACACCTTCGACCTTCACGAACCCCGGTCGGGTCGTGGTGCTCAGGGGAGCGATCCAAAGAACCCGCCCCTGTTGCACGATGAGGTGCTCTTCTCGAGGAGTGAAGAAAAAGTCCCACTCGTTGGTGCCGGTAGGACGCCCCAGCGCCGGCACATCCAGCACGTTCGAGTAGCTGCCTTCGTCGACCACAAGCAGGCCCTCGTCGTTGGGTACCAGCGCCAGCCATTGGCCACTGTCGGAAAAAGCCGCGCGCAAGATGATCGATTGATACCCTCCAGGGATATCCAAATGCGTCGCTGGCAACGGGCCGCGCGTGTCGCGCGTGGCATAAACGACCACACCCTGCTCGTTGCTGCAGAGAAACTTCGACCCATTGCGCGCCCAGGCTCGTACGATGTGGCATTCGGAAGCCGTGGTAAACGGGTCTTGTAGGGCGTAATGGTCAGCAAGACGGTCGACACGCATGCCGGTCGCGTATGAGTGAACTACCCACTCGAGACCGGGAGACAATGATGTCGCGGGCGGGTGTTCGAAGCCTCGAGACTCGCGTAGATCGACATAGGTAAGACGCCTGTCGTAGACACCGAGGAAGCCGGCTTCGCCCAACGAGAAACCATAGAACTCTTCACCTTCTCTGAGGCGCGTACTCGTGTGCTCCACTCGATCCATGAGCCCGGCCTCCCCAACGAGTTGTTCTTGGGCAGCAGCGCCAGCCGAGTCGGTCAGCGAGCCGTAATACAGGATTTCGTCGGTGTCCGACCAGGTGAGATGTCCGTGATAAACTAGGCTCTTCGTGTCCACCACGGCACCAGCCGCAAGATCGATGAGATGAAGCATCTGCCCCGCACCTTCTGCTTGGGCGGCAACCAGTGCCAGCCAGCGCGAATCCTGGGAAAAGGCGTGGGCCACGTAGTGACCCGAGTAGTCCAAGGGCTTTGGTTGGACATCAGCATACTGAAGCTCGAGAACATCCAGCCGGCTCTCCTTTTCAACCTGAACCACCTGGGCGAGGAAACGGCCGTCGGGCGAGATATCGAACCGCGTGACCGTAGCGTCCGTTCCGCCCGAGTGCGGCAGGGCGAGTGCAGGCTCCCCGGACGCCCGATGAGCGGCAGCGACTTGGGCTTTTCCCGTTGCCCCGTCTTCTGCCAGAAACAAGACCCAACAGCGATCGACAACCGTCAGGGTAAACTCATCGGCCACTGGATACGCCTCGTCGATGAGAGCGCTGACTTCGAAGGACGACACTCCTCCCCGCGGATTGCCGGAGAGCTCGCCATCTTCCGACATGGTCAGATTGGGCAACTCGGGAGTCATGCTCCAGCGAACTTCGCGCGGAGTGCCCGCTGGGTCGCAGTGACATGCCGCCTCGAATGTGATGGAAAAGTCCCTACCGGCACAGTCTACCGTGAGCTCTCTAGGTGTCAGTATCCTAGGGATGCAACGCGGAGTGTCTTGATCGCAATCGACACGGTCCTCCGCCGCTCCAGTGAAGTTCTCGTCGCTCGCGCTCGTTTGTCCTCCCAAACCCGTGGGCGCACGGTCGCAGGCATCACGCTGGTTCCGCGGCACGCACTGCTTCAAAGTCGCGTGACAGATCTCGTAATCCGGGCACTCGTCTTCGCACGGGGCGCACGCAGTATCGGGGAAGGGTTTACACGCCCCAATCGCAGGCACGCTACATGTGGCCAACAACAGACCCAGCCTGACCATCCGATGACCGTCGGCGCCCTGTTTCACGGATTCCCCTCAATGAACCCCTGATAAATGCCCGCGATCATGGCGCGGATATCTCCAGCATCATCGTGTAGCCAGCGGGAAGTCCCCCGTAAGTGAGGAACTCGATCTGGTATCTACCCGCAGGGACCAGCCAGTCTTGGAACACTCCGTCGTCGAGGTACGCCGAGTGAACGATAGTAGCGTTCTCGTCCGAGAGCGCGACATAGGCCACGTACGCGTACGCTTCACCGTTTGCATCGATGGTGCCATTCAACAGGACGTCTTCGGCAAATTCGATGATCCAGTACCGGCTGCTATACCCCGCGACCGGTTCTGTCGAAACCACCGGATCGATGCTGTCCCCAACAACATAGGCGCCAGAGCCCAGGCTGGGTATCTCCGTGCAGTCAGCCCCCTGGTCGCAATGCCAGCCAAACTCGACTTTGCAGTCCTTGCAGCCCGGCTTGCCGCCGTTGTCGCAGTCCTCGAACGCGGGAACGAATACTTCGTCACCGCAGGTGCCTGGGCTATGCAGCGTGAGCAGCAATTCGAAACCCTGGGGCAGCTGCGTTGACGCACGAAGCTCCACCAAGTACTGGCCTGGCTCGAAGGCCTCCCCTAGCCATTCGTCGTCGCCACTACGAATCCCGGGGACCAGAACAACCCCATCGGAGTCCGAAATGATCACGTTGATGTCACCCGTCGGCGGCGTACGAGTTCGTGCCAACACGTCCACCAAGACCCGCTCGGTAAAGGTCACGGTATAAAAGCGGCGATCACCCTCGGGGACCAGACTGGTCACTTCTAGGGGTTCGATGTGACCATCGGCGCCCGCCTCGCCCAGCGACGGCAAGAGCTCACAAAGACTCGGCGAGGTTGGTTCGCAGCGAAACCCGAATTCCTCCATGCAGGTTGCCGAGCACCCGTCGCCATCCATGGTGTTCGAGTCATCGCAATCTTCAGCTGCTTCCAAAACGCCGTTGCCACAAGCCGCGTCGATATCGATTCGAATCTGGTAGTCGGCAACTTGCGGCTTTGCTTGGTAAGCGTCCACGACGACGTAGACGGTTTCACTTTTGACCGCCCTGTGGCTTAGCGCAAGACCACGCCCCCCCTGCTGGCTGTCAATACAAGGCTGCGTAGCCTCGCAAGAGCTCTTCAGGGCGATCACCGCCTGGAGCTCTCCTTGCTGGGTCACATTCAAGACCTCGCCAGGCCCGAGCGTCACCGCAAAGACTGCGTCGGCGGCACCGGCATCGCTAAATTGACAATCAGCGTGCTCACGCAGCTCCAGATCGTTGTCGAATTCGCCACTGAGATCGGGGCCACTCAGCACAAATCCGCTGTGAGAAACGACGATGGCATCCTCGCATGTTTCGCCGGTGGCACCTTCTGGACTCGAGCACTCCGATGCCGTGCCGGCACACACGCCAGGTGCGCAGTTTCGCTGCAGGAACTCGACGCAACCATCCCCATCTACATCCTCGCAAATGTTGAGCAAGTGGCCCATGCAAGAGGCGCCAAGCTCAGCTCGCTCGCAGCGCGGATCGCGGCACGTCTGTGTCGCAGCACCACCGTCATCTCCTCCGGTCCCGCCGGTACTTGCACCGCCAGTCGTCGATGCGTTCGACGCTGCCACGTCGCCTCCGACTGTGCTCGTCGCGCCACCCATGCCACCTTTGCCACTTGCTGACGAAGCGCTTTCTGGAACTACGGGATTCTCTGGCTCGCCCTTCGTCGAGCCCTCGTCTGAAACGGGGGTGTCGGTGCCCACGTAGCCCCCAGGCGTCGCAGTCGTCTGCGGTTCGATGCCAGGTTCGGCAACTCCGCAAGCTACGGCGAGCATAGCCACACCAGCACGTTGCGATTTGACGAACGCCCAACTGCGCTCGGTACTCAATAGGCGCATGGCACCCTCCGTTGGTGATCGGCCAGGACGACCCCTGTCACATGCCGGCACTAGGCCACACGCACCCCTCGCTGACAAGTATCAAACATTTTGGACACCCTGGAGATCGACCTATTATGAACTGCTAACAGGAGAGAGCGGTGTCAACTATATTGGGCACGCGGGCACGCGCACACCAGGCGGGCGTCACCGCTAGAACTCGCCGGAAACCATGAGAAAAAGCTGCGCGTTATCAGCCAATCGGGCCCGCCCCGTGGGGCTCTCGTTACGTTCCGTGACGAGCAAGGCTGCCCCAGTCGCAGCAAACCCCACGGCCGCGATCGCCGAAAGGCTGGCGCCCAGCACGAACCGATCGCTTTCTCCCTGCAATTCTGCGATTTGGTCACCAGCATTCGTTGGCTCGTTGGTTTGTTCGGCCTGTCGCTTGAGAGCCTCCGCATCGTTCGCTGCGCCCCGCTGGCGACTAACGAAATAGAGTGCGGCGCCCGACGCAATCACTCCAGATGCAATGAACGACCAGCCCATCGCGCGTGGCAGCGTCCAGTAACTTGGAGAATCGGTCACGGCTTGGTTGGGCGACACCGCAGGGTGCTGATGCTCGACGCTTGGAGCAGCCCTGGCCTGCACTGCCTTTCGAGGCGAGACTGCTTTGACCTTCACCGGCTCGCGTTTCGTCGACTCGTCCCGGGGCGCCTCGATCTCGCCGAGTTCATTCGCGCCCTTTTGTCCCGACTGCTCGGTGCATCGAGCCAGCACCTTCGCAAAGCTCAATGTCGCTTGCTGCAACTTCCGTTCGCCAGCCACCACGCGGGAATACTTCGAAAAAGCTCGTTCAGAAGCACTGCAATCGCCGTTTTTCGCGTGAGCGAGCGCAATGTTATACAGAATTTCGGGCTCTGGCATCAGCGCGTACACCTGCTCGAAGGTCTTCACCGCTTCGGCAAAGTTTCCGCTTTTGAATTGCTCGTACCCCTTCCAGAAGAGCAGGCGTCCGGATTGCAATCTATCTTGGTCGTAAGCGGGGTCGACTGTTGGACCGTCGTCTACTGGCGGGGCGTCGTTTTCACGATGCGAGGGCGCATCGTCAGAACCTGGTTCGGCGACGGCAGCGCGCACGCCGAAAGCGACGCACACCGCCATGCAGGCGGCAACGCGCAGCGGGTGCCAGCGCTCCATTCCGAGAGCATAGCCCCATTGAGGTTCCGACGGAACCCCGCCCGTCGTCACCATCCTGGGTCGGCGACTGTCCAATTGCCTAGACATCCTTGCCGGGGCGCGAGGTCGTTTCCGCAGCACCCTGCCAGTGCTGTGATATAAACCAGCGATGCCTGGCGGTAGCGCTCTCGATCGCGGCAGGGCGGCGTTCGAGCGCCGGGCCTGGCGCAGCGCACACGCCGAGCTCTCGATAGCCGAAAGCAACGAGCCGCTCGAGCCCCACGACCTCGAGCGGCTTGCGATCGCGAGCTACCTGCTCGCTGAAGATTCGGAGGCAAACGCGGCTTGGATCCGAGCGCATCATGGGTTTATCGCTCAGCGACAGCCTGCCCGCGCTGCACACTGCGGCTTCTGGCTCAGCGTGTCGAGCTTGCTTAGAGGCGATGCTGCGCAAAGTCAGGGCTGGCTAGAGCGTGCTCGGCGGCTGCTCGACGAAGCCGGGTCGGACTCGGCAGACTGCGTAGAGCGCGGCTACTTGCTCGTCCCAGAAGCCCTGATGAAGCTCTTCCAGGGCAATACAGCCAGCGCCGGCGAGGCGTTCGTCGCAGTCACTCGGTGCGGCGGACGTTTCCACGATTCGGAGCTGCGCGCCTTCGGGCTGGTCGGGCACGGCCAGGCTAGCATCCGCTTGGGCAAGGCGGCAGAAGCGGCTGCGCTATTCGACGAGGCCATGGTCGCCGTAGCTGCAGACGAGGTGTCGCCGATCGCAGCGGGCATTTTGTATTGCGCGATGATTCTGGAGTGCCAATGCATTGGCGACGTACGCCGCGCGCGCGAATGGACGCAAGCGCTCACCAAGTGGTGCGGAGCACAACCAGACCTCGTCTCCTTTCGCGGGCGCTGCCTGGTGCACCGCTCAGAGATCTTGCAGCTGTGTGGCGACTGGGGTGGGGCACTGGCTGAAGCGCAACGCGCCCGCGAAGGCGCGCCGTCGCCGGCGGACCAGGGACGTGCCTGCTACCAAAGCGCTGAAATCCATAGGCTCTGCGGCAAGTTCGAGCTTGCGGAGGCGATGTATCGAGAGGCGGCCCAACGGGGCATTGAACCGTACCCGGGCCTTTCTCTGCTGCGGCTTGCGCAGGGTGACATCGAGGCAGCAAGTGCTTCGATCCGGCGGGTCGCCGACGAGGCACATTGTAGCCCGGGCCACGAACGTTCGCACGCCAACGTCCTGGCGGCGCTGGTGGAAATCTTGCTCGCTACCGGCGAGCACGCGGAGGCTCAGCGAGCTGCAGATCAGCTTACCGAGATAGCATCGGCGCTTTCGGCTCCATTGCTCGATGCACTGGCCGCACAGGCGACAGGGGCCGTGCTCTTGGCTCACGGGGACGCCAAGGCAGCCTTGGGTCCGCTCCGCCACACGTGGACGACCTGGCAGGAGCTCGAGGCCCCCTACGAGGCGGAGCGGGTTCGGGTGCTGATTGGGCGGGCCTGCGAGCAGCTCGGCGACCACGATGCCGCACGAGCTCATTTCGAAGCCGCACGGGCGGTGTTCGAGCGGCTTGGCGCGACTCCCGACGCGGCCGCCCTCGACTCGTCGACCGAAGGCTCCAGTCGTGCGCAAGCATTGCTTTCCCAACGCGAGCACGAAGTCTTGGTGCTGGTAGCTCGCGGAAAGACGAACCGCGAGATCGCCGGCGACCTTGCCATTAGCGAGCACACCGTGGCGAGGCATATCAGCAATATCTTCAACAAGTTGGGTGTCACCTCGCGGACCGCAGCCAGTGCGTTTGCGTTCGAGCACGGCTTGATCTGAACGCCAAGAGGCATGGTCAATATTGACCATTGGAGAAATCGGTCGCGCTGATGAATCCGAGCGATGCGCGGGAGTGCGCGCACGCGCAGAGTATCTAGACCATCTGACATGAGGAGGACGAAATGCCCCAAGAAGTCGTTCATGAGTCATACAGCAAACGCCCAGCGGAAAACTACGAACGGTACTTCGTGCCTGCGATCGGCGCGCCGATGGCGCGAGACCTCATCGCAAAGGCCGCGCTCCGCCCGGGTGAGCGCGTGCTGGACGTCGCGTGCGGCACCGGCGTCGTGACTCGGCTCGCCGCCGAGCAGGTGGGTGACACGGGGACGGTCGCTGGCGCCGACATCAACCCCGGGATGCTCGCGGTCGCAAGGGCAAGTGTTCGGGCGAATAGCTCGATCAAGTTCTACGACACGGGCGCCGAGGCCATGCCGCTGGCGGACGAGGCCTTCGACGTCGTGCTCTGCCAAATGGGGTTGCAGTTCTTCTCGAACAAGCCGGCGGCTCTGCGGGAGATGGCGCGCGTTTTGACCCCTGGCGGGCGCTTGTTGCTCAACGTGCCCGGGCCGACTCCCGAGCCGCTCTCGACCCTTGCCGGTGCTCTCGCCCGCCACCTCAATCCCGGGATCGCATCTTTCGTGCATCAGGTGTTCTCACTCAACGACGCGGGCGAGCTTCGCAATCTGCTAGCCACCGTCGGCTTTGTCGACATAGAGGTTCAAGCAAAGCCAAAGACGCTGCGCCTACCGCCACCTCAGCAGTTCTTGTGGCAGTACCTGCACAGCACACCGCTGGCAGAAGCGATCGCGGACCTGGATTCCTCGAAGCGCGACGCGCTGGAGCGGGATGTCTGCGACAAATGGAAACAGCTCGAAGTGGGGGGGGCCATGGAGCTGTCGGTGCGCATGACCACGGCCACCGGGCACAAGCCCGCCAAGGTCACCCACTAGCACAAGCCTTTCAAGGCTGTCATTTTACCTCCCGGACAGACGCGAAGAAAAAAAGCACCGCGCACCCGGGTTCGCTCGACGAATAGGCTACCCATGAAGCGAGCGAGGGCCTTTCAACCGCGGGCAATGGCGGCGTTCGTGCTCACATTGCTCGTCGCGTTCGGATGCGG
>CBFGRJ010000114.1:0-19079 GCA_965651135.1 uncultured Myxococcales bacterium | reverse complement strand
TTGGCGATGCGCCCGGTGACGGGGCAGCCGGGGCCTTTTGTGTCGGGCGGCGCCTTGCCGATGGTGACGAGTCTCGCTGGGCCGGTGATGTTGAGCTCGTCGAGTGTCAGGTGCATGCTGGCGCCCTCGACGAGGGCGTGTTCGCTGAGCCAACTCGGTGGGCGTAGCACGGAGACCGTGACGGTTTCGCCGGTATCAGGTTGGTCGACGTCCAGCTCTAGCTGCAGCCAGGTGCTGGTGTCGACCGCGGCGCATTGGGTGTGGTCGGGCGGGACACGGGTGCCGAGCTCGACTTGCTCGATGGGAACGGGGCCATGCTCGGTTTGGACGGCAGTACCTGGTGCGAAGCAGTACTTGCCGCCGGGCGCCATGCCCAGGCCTCCCAAAATGGCGCCTTCGCCGGCGCCCTGAAGGGCTGCGTCGCCCACGGCACCCCAGTCGACGCAATCGATGTTGCCGCCGTTCTTGGCCAGCTCGAGGGCGGTTTGCAGCGCTGCGCCTTCGATGGCTCCAATCGCTGCGCCGCGAATCGCCATCATCAGGCGGGTGCGCAAGAAGCACGCGAACAGGATGAAGATGGGGGATTCGCCGTCGACATCGATGGTGTTGACGGGGTCGCTGTTGGCGTATTGGTAGAGGTTGAGCCCGCCCGAAAGGCCGCTCGGATCTTTGGTGAGCCAGCGGCCGGTCTCGGGGTCGTAATCGCGGGCGCCGAAGCGGACGAGTCCGGTGTCCGGGTCGTGCAGGCCGCCGGCAAAGCCGAAGGGAGTGGAGGCCACCGAGCCCTGGATGACGTTGCCGTAGCTATCGTAGTCGATGCGTTGCTCGATGTCGCCGTCTTCGGCGACGATGAGGCGCACGCTGCCGAGGTAGTCGTGAATGATGCGTAGAGCTTCGCCGCCGCGTACGATGTAATCGGGGGAGTTCAGCTGGGTGCCGTAGACGTAGCGCTCGATCACGTTGCCCTCGGCATCGAGCTTGGCTGCCGGGCGCAGGTCGTCTTCGTAAATCAGGGCGTAGTCGAAAGTGCCGTCAACGTAGCGCACGCTACGTCGCCCCTGCGGGTCGTAGCCGTAGCTGATGACCGTACCGCTGGGAGTCGTGACCGATTCGAGCGCGCCGAATTCGTTGAACTGATAATCCCAGAACTGATCGCCGTTGTCGCGACGCATGAGGTCGCCTTCGGCGCTGTGCGTGTAGACCCAGCTTCCGTAGCTGACCAGGCGATCCTGAGCGTCGTAGACGATTTCTCCTTCTGCGGGGCCTCCGGTGATGCTGGTGCGGTTGCCATTGGCATCGAAGGTGTAGACGACGGGGTCGGCAGCGTTGACGGTCTCCGACACCAAGCGGCCCAGATCGTCGTACACGAAGTCCTTCTCGAAGCTGTCGCCGTCGATGACTTCGCTGAGCGAGATGATGCGGCCGGCAGCGTCGTGTTCGAAATGTACCTCGTACAGACTCGTGTCAGCGGCGCTGGCCGTTTGCGAGCTGAGCTGTGCGAACTGATCGAAGCTCTGCGTGGTGCTGACCAAACCGAAGCTGGTCCCCTGGATATATCCGGTGTCCGGGCTGCGGATGATATCGAGCGCTCCCACCTGAGTGAGCAATCCATCGGCGTCGTAAGTCTGAGCAACGCTGAGCTCAGCTATCTGTTTGCTGGCGATCTGGAAGTCGTCGTCGTACTCGACCGACAAGGCGCCGGTCGCGTTGCCGGTCCAGCTGAGCCCGGTCTCTAGTGGGCCGTCTTTGGCAAAGCCCAGCGTGTCGCCGTTCGGAGCGGTGATGAGCTCGACCGAGCCATCCGTGTCGCGGTACTGGACGTTGATGTCGCCCGCGTCGATGCTCAATGTTTCGGGACGCCCGTGCTCGTCGTAGGTGAGCTCGATGCTGCGACCATCGGGGAGGCGCGTCGCGGTATAGCGATTGTCGGCATCGAATTCGTAGCGGGTCGCTGTGGTGTCGCCGTCGACGTCGGGTGGGCTGTAGCGTTCGAGCAAACCTGCTGGGCTATAGTCGTAGCTGTGTGCGGGGCGGCCGGCGGGGGTGACCGTGGCGAGGAGGCCGCGGACGTCGTAGCTGAAACCGACCTCGTCGCCGTCGGGTCGCGTGACGGCTAGCAAGCGACCGTTGGCGTCGCGCTGGAAGAACCATTCGCGTCCGGTTGCGTCGCGCTCGCTGCTCAAGAACCCATCGCTACCGTAGCCCAAGGTAGTGACGCGGGCCCCGGTGCCGTCGCCAACCGTGATCTGTTCGACCCGCCCGTCTTTGTCGTAATCGTAATGAACGGGAGCTCGCTCGGGCGTTTCAATCAGGACCACGCGCCCCAACTCGTCGTGCACGCTGCGGCCCCCGCGGCCCTCCGGTGAGCTGTGCGTCCAGCGGTGCTCACTTGCGTCGTAGACGCTGCGCCAGCTGCGATCGCCAATCGAGGTGATCTCTTCGAAGCGCACGAGCGACAGGGGGTTGCTGGCGTCGGAGAGCTCGGCGAAACGCTGGGTTCCTGCGGTGAGCGTGCGACCGGAGGGGGTCGTGAGCGTGACCTTGGAGGCGTACGGAGCTAGCATGCCCCAGCGCGGATCGGGGACGAGGGTACGCTCGATGCGAGTGCCGTCGGAGGTGGTGAATCGCGTGGTCGTCGCGTCGATGGGTTCCAGAGTGGCCGTGTGTCCGTCAATACCCGTGACGCTGCGTTCCGTTCCGAACTCGGTCGCGGCCAGCGCGTAGGTCATGGTGCGTCCGAGCGGAGTTTCGACCCTGACCTCGAACCCCGTGGTGTTTTCAGCGCGGGTGAGTTGCTGAGTGAACCCGCCCGGATCTCGATCACTGATCAAGCGACCCAAGGCGTCATAACTGAACTCATGTTGGCCGCCGTTGGTCTCAGTGAACGAGGTGAGCAGCCCTCCTTCGGCATATTCGAGCGTGATGTGCTCGCCCATCGGATCGGTAGCGACGGTAAGTAGACCGTCGCTATCGACCTCGAGCCCCGTTTCGTGTCCATATGGGCCCACGATCGTAGTCGGTGTGCCGTCGTCGTTGCGCTCGATGCTGGTTCTGAGGCCATCTCTGTCGATGATGGCAGTGGGTTGTCCGCGCTCATTGTATTCGAACTCGAGCAGCGTGACGTTGCTGAAGGCATCGCGTGTGGACAGGTGCTTGCCGCGCCCATCGAAGACGTACAAGAGCTCACCGCTCTCGGAAGGCAGCACGATGTCATCCAGGCCGAGCCCCGGGAGCTCGGGTGTCACTCGAACCAGGCCGTCTTCGGTTGCGATGAACAAGCTGCCATCGGACGCAAAGGCCAACCCGTCCGGCGCGCTCAAATGGACATTGGTGGCAGCCGGCATCTCGGTGGCGGGCCGGCTGCCACCTCCCACAACGCTGCTGATGCGGCCAGTGCTCTCGATGCGGCGTACTCGGTCGTTGCCCTGGTCGGCGACGTACAGAGCGCCGTCCGGACCCAACGCCATGCCGCGCGGTTCGGAGAGCTTGGCTTGCAGGGCCAGCCCATCGTCGCCGCTGAACCCAGGCTTGCCCGTGCCGGCAACGGTCTCGATGCGTCCGTGGGGGCCCACGCGCCTGATCCGATGCCCTTCGCGTTCCGAAATATAGAGCGAGCCATCCGGGGCAGAGACAAGTCCACTGGGCGCCGACAGATTGGCTTGCGTCGCCAGGGCGCCTTCCGCTTTGCTGGAGCCACCTCCTGCGAAAGTGCTTATCGTGCCGTCTGGGGCAATGCGACGCACGCGATGCCCAATCAGTTCGGCGACGTACAAGCTGCCATCGGCGCCGATAGCCAAGCCGTCTGGGCCACGCAGGCGGGCTTGGGTGGCAGGCCTCCCGTCGCCAGCAAAATCTTCGGGGTCCCCGCCACCCGCGAAGAGGGCGATGTTGCCGTCTTCGATGGCGTAGACCACATGCTCGTTGAAGTCGCTAACATAAATGGTGCCACTCTTGCTGATAGCGATGCCCTGCGGGGCGCTGAGCGGCGTTTCCGTGGCGGGTCCACTTTCGGCCAGGCCAGCCTCGCCGTTGCCCGCGACCACGCTGACGTCGCCATCGGCGTCTATCCGTAGCACCAGGCGACGCCCGTCATCGCTCACGAACAGCTCTCCGTCGCTGGTCATTACCAGACCATCCGCGTTGCCAATGGCATCCGCCGTTTCGAAGCTCGACACGGTGCGCGGCGTGCGGTGCGCGCTTCGCTGCCCTCCATCACCCAGGTAGAGCTTTTTCGCCACCGGATCGTAGGCGTGCAGCACATTCAGGCTAAAGCCCCCGAGACCGAAGGCGCGCGCGTTCCAGCCACCCAGCTCGAACTCGAGCTCTTGCCAGAGCGTGACTTCTTTGCGAGTACGGCTGCCCGTGATCGGGACGCCACCCGGCGCCGCGAAGCCATCGTTGCCCTCTGTGTAGACGCCGTCGTAAGCATAGCCGACTCGCATCTTCGCCGGCTGGCCCGATTGCAGCGGTCGCCCAAAGCCATCTTTCCCGTCCCACTCGAAGGAGTAGCGGCGGTTGGGCTTGGGTGTGTACGTCGCCGTCTCTCGCTGGCCGGCGACCTCTAGCTCCACTTGAATGAACTTGACGTCTTCAGGAACGCTGTCGCCGGTGATGGGCAGATCAACCGTGTAGCTGGCGCGATAACCCGGCGCGCGGCCACTGGAGTACACGAGCGCATAAGGCGTCCCTACGATGCCGATGACTTCGCCCAGGGTCTGGCTCTCGCAGTGCACGATAGAGCCATTGCGCTGGCAGTCCTCGTCGGTGTCGTGGGGCGGCTCGGGAATGCTGGGCGGTTCGGCGTCTTCGGGTGGAGCAAAGGGCCAGTTGTGATCCCACTGCGAAAAGTGCGTCATACCGACGCGCCATAGGCTCTGCCCGGCATCGTACAGGGTGGCGAGCTCGGCGAGCTCGGGTGCTCGAATGCCTAGCTCGGCCAGAGCCTCCGAGCTGTCGGCGTCGCCGTCGCCGTCGATGTCGAGCTCGGCCCTGCCGCCGTCGATCGAGACGATCTCCACGATCGTGCCGCTGGGTTCGGCGAGCCACAGTTGCTCGCTAGGCGCGTAGCTGCCGGTGGGCACGACGCTGCCCACCGGAAAGTCGAGGAAGTTTTCCACGTAGAATGCCACCGGCTTGGTGAACTCGACCCGTTCAGCGCCCAACTCGATGGCCTCATCGATACTGAGATCGACCGCATAGGTGTACGCGCTCGTCGGTGGCAGCGTACCGGGCATGGCACTGCAGCCGATGTCCCCCACCGTGTATTCCTGCGCGCGCACCGTGATGTTGGGCAGTGGCACTCGCGTGTCGTCGGGCAGCACAGCCGTCGCGTAGGTTTCTGGTGGAATGATGATGCTGGCGCGTCGTTCGCCGTCTCCATCCGCTTCGGGTGCGCCCGTGGCCGTCTGAGCTTGGGTGGCGCCGCTCTTGAGCGGGTTGGCGGGAGCGTCGCGCTCGAGCAGCGTCACATCCGGCAGCCAGGTGTAGCGCTGCACTTGTGGTGTGATGGTCCGCTGCACCGGGAGATAGCCTGGGCGCTCGTAATTGACGGTCAGAGGCGCGCCGCCGTTGACTCCCATGCTGAACACGCCGTCCGACAGAGTGCGCCCGCGCCCCCACTCCGGATGGTGTTGAATCGTGATCACGACGTCGGGTACCGGCTTGCCACGCGCATCGAGAACTCTGCCGCGCAACATGGCGGCAAGAGCCATATCGATCGAGCCTTCCACCAAGCCGGCCTGCAAGGGTGGATCGCCTTCCGTCAGGAACCTGATGGCGTCGAACAGATTGCTGGCTACCGTTTGATCCAAAGGTGGAGCATCCGCTTCACAGCCCTCGTCCCCACAGGGCTGGTCGAACGGTGAGTCGATGGGATAGTCCGGCAGCTCTTTGCCAGTATCCGAATCGCCAGGTGCGCCTGCTGCAGCGGGTCCTGGTTCCACGCTGCTGGAGACGCGATCGTCCCTGCACGCCAACGCAAGGTTCAAACACAGCAGGACGGCTAAATACTTGTACACGTCGCTCCTCCTGAAATCGGTCACGCTCTGCTGGCCCCGTTACGCCCTACGACTTGGTGGTTACTCCGGTTGAGCTGAACATGCCAGCACAATTGAAGCACTGCGTATCGAATGATTAATGACGGTTCGTGTGAATTCTTTCGACGCACGAGTCGTCTCATGTCGACCGGAGGTGACCTCGAGTCAGACACTGGATCGAGTGTCCACTCTCGTGTCCACCGCGAAGCGGCGCGGCCGGTCATTGACAGGATCACAGCCTGAGGCTACGCCTAAGCCAGTTGGGGCAGACATGAGGAACAGCTCATTACGGAAAACGTATTGCTATCAGGAGCTGCTGATCGCGCTGCTTCTGTGTTGCGGGGTGCACGGCTTCGCCGGCTGTGGAGAGCATCCGCGCGTCACCAAAAGCTCGGGAGTTGGAGGCGAAGCCGGGGCGGCTGGGGCTAGCGGTGCACCGGGCGAGGCGGGTGCGGCGGCGGTGGACGACTGGACACCGCCGGCGGGCGTCACCCAGTGCGACGGGGGTAGAAACCGCCGTTGCTTGCACGCCGACAAGGACGCGGACGGCCTTAGCGTGGCCGAAGGAGATTGCGACGATAGCGATCCGCGAGTGCTGGAAGGGCCCGACTGTGAGCCGATCCCGTTCGACCCGCCGCCGACGGATTGTGCGCCGGGGCCGAACTGCGACCGTGACGCCGACGGGTTGACACCCGCTTTGGGCGACTGCGACGATACCGATGCCAACGTCTACCCTGGGGCGCTCGAGCTCTGCGGCAATGCCGTCGACGAGGACTGCACGGGATTCGACCTGGGCTGCGGCGCCGTCGATGCGGATGGGGATGGTGTGACGCCGGCAGAGGGGGACTGCGACGATGGCGATCCGTTCACCAGCGACCTGTCAGTCGAAGTGTGCGGTGATGGCGTGGACAACGATTGTCGCGAAGGCGATTTGCCCTGTGATGAATCGGACCAAGATGGTGACGGGTTTACTCCAGATGCCGGCGATTGCGATGACCAACGCAGTGCCATTCATCCAGGGGCGCTCGAGCTCTGCGGTGACGGGCTGGACAATGACTGCGACGGAGTGGCTGACAGCAGCTGTGAAGTGACTCCGGATGGGCCGGTCAAACTCGATCTGTCGTCGGACGAACCGGTCAGCGTGACCATCAATGCCGAGCTGCCCGATCCAACAGCTGGTGACGTGGGAGCGGATGTTTTCTTCTTGGTAGACCTGACCAACAGCTACGACGACGACCTGGCAACGTACCGCACGGCTGCCGCTGATATAGTGACTGAGCTCACCGGCACCTTCGGCGATCTCAGACTGGGCCTGGCAAGCTTTCGTGACGCACCGTGTTCCGGAATAGCAAGTAGCTCGGTCGAGTACGCCTATCGCTTGGGCCTGCCGCTGAACGCCGATCCCAGTCAGTTCGTAGCGGCCCTCGATGAGCTCGCGGTGGCCCCCAACAATACGACCCCAGAAGCCGCTCTCGAGGGTATTCATCAGGTGCTCACGGGCGAGGGTCACCAGGTGGACATGCAGGCTTTCAACTGCCTAGACATCGCCAACATCGCCCCCAGCGAACCCGGTTGGGAGCCGGCACGCATCCCAGTGTTGATCGTGGCAACCGACGCTCCCTTCCATCGTCCGGGCGATTCGAACTATCCCTATCCAACCACGGACCAGCAGGCGATCGAAGAAGCCAACGCGCGAGGCGCTTCGATCTTCTTCATGAGCAGTGGCGAGGAAGATCCGGAAGCGAACACCATCGCCGAAGCTACCGGCGGGCAGGTGTTCGAACTGGCGTCCAACAGTGAAGGTATCATCGTGGCAGTCGGACAGGCGATCGACAGCGCCTTGTCAGACATGGTGGTCGACCTTGTGCCGGACCGAGAAGGGGCGAAGTTCGTGGAGTCCATCGAGCCTTCGAGCATCGAAGGCGTCAACCTGCTGGTGGATGACCGCGTGTCATTCAGCGTCACCTTCAAGCGCACGCTGACTCCGAAGACCCACGACCAGGTCATTGCTTTCGAACTGATCTTGCGCGCTCGCGGCGGAGAGGTGGCGAGAATCCCCATCGAGATCACGATCGAAGGCGTTGACGTGTAACACACTCGGATTCAGGCATCTCCCGCCAAGGTGCTGGACTTTCTAGCCGATCCGCGCAACCTGCCGCGTTGGGCCGTTGGGTTCGCCAAGTCGGTGCGCCAAGAACAGGACCGCTGGCTGGTGACGACCACGGGTCGCGAGCTGCCGCTCCGTATCGAGGCTGACGCTCGCACCGGGGTGGTCGATTACTTCGTATCGACTGCACCCGGAGTCGAGGTGGTGGCAGGGTCGCGCGTGATACCGAATGGATTGGGCTCGGAGTACGTGTTCACGCAGTTTCAGGCTCCCGAAATGGCCCTCAGCGCATTCGAGCAGAGCATTAGGGCGCTCGAGCACGAATTGACGGTATTGCGTGCCCTGCTGGAGGTAGAGTGCCCGCTGTGAAGCGCGGCAACGGCGTAGATGAAGCGACGCTGAAGCAGGCGGTCGAGCGCGCTCAGGCGGGCGAGGCGCATGCGCTGGAGGACGTGGTCTACGCGGTGAGAGACGATGTGTTCCGCCTGGCGCTGCGTATGACCGCCCACCCGGAGGACGCCGAAGATGCGACTCAAGAGATCTTGATCAAACCTACAGGAAGGACGATGTTTTTATCTATCTGCTCCGGCGAAGAACCCCAACATCCGAGCCGGCGGAATCATCGCTTTGGCCGCGGTGGCCGTGGCCCGCCTCGTAACGATAGCGGGCTATGCCGGGTACGCTGGTTTACGAGGCAACCGCGAGCCATCGTCGCGCGAAGTCGTGCGCTCGCATCTTCCCGTACCGGACCTGTTGGGGGCTGGGCATCGGCAACCACGCTTGGTCGAGGCGGCAGCAACCCAGTTCGAATGGGGTATAGAGTTCTGACCCTGCCTCTGTACGCTAGCTCTTAGCCAATGCAGCAGCGGCTCGCATTGGTCCGCGCAGCCGGTTGCTCATGTCGTGCTCGCGACTTGAGCGGAACCGTGCGCATGGACATAGAGTTTCCGCCAAGTGCGGAGGCTCTGGTAAGGTGCCGAGCTCGATGCAACGCGCGACGCACGCCCAGCGATGGATGACGAGAGGGCTGGCATTTGCGGCAGTCTCGATGGTGTCCTGGTCGGTCTGGGCCGCCGAGCCGTCGATCTGGTATCGGACGGGTGAAGGTTGCCCGGACGGTGCGAGCTTTCTCGAACGGCTCGAGCTTCGCGGCATTCGCGGGCGGCTCGCGGCCGTCGGCGATCGCGTGGAGTTCGTGGTGACGTTGGGCGTGAGTGGCGAGGGCAGCTCGGGTCGGCTCGAGCGACAGACCAGCAGTGGGACGATCGCGATTCGCGAGGTGCAAGCCGCCAGTTGTGAGGCTGTCGCCGACGCGCTCGCGCTCTCTTTGGCGCTCGCTGTGGAGCCAGAGTCCGAGAAGCCTCCGACTCCAGCTCCAGCGCCTGAGGTTTCTCCGCCAGCGTCCGCCGCGGTCGAGGCGCCGCCGCGTGCCGGAGCAGCAGAGCCAGCCCCGCCAGCGCTGGCGCGCCGCGCACAAGTAGCGACCAGCGCCTCGGAGGGGGGAGGTGGAGTGCGGCTCGGCGGTATGCTCGCCGCGGCCGATCTTTTCGAGGGGCCATGGCTGTTCCAGGCAGGGGCTTTTGCCGAGGTCGAGGCGTCCAGCGCCTTCGTGCTACCGCGCTCGGCGCTGCGGGTGACGCTTCTGGGGGGCTTGCGGCCCGATGCCAATGCAGATGCGGAGGCGCGCCTGTGGCTCGCGGCAGCGCGCGTCGAGGGGTGCCTGCTGGCGGTGGGTGCAGGGCCTTTTAGCCTGCGGCCTTGCGTCGGTGGCGAAGGTGGCGTCATCGGCGCGAGCGCGCACGGTATCAGCGATAGGGCGGCTTGGGGTGCCGCGGTCGCGCATGCTCGCGTCGGGTATGACTTTGGGCGGCTTGGGGTGGAAGGCCAGGCGGGCGGGATCGTCCCACTGACCCACTACGAAGTGACGGCTGCCGGTTCCCGGGCTACCTTGGAAAAGACCAGTAGCGTTGGATTCTCGGCTGCCGTGGGTCTGAGTGTTCGACTGGAATGATCATGAAACCAAGGTGCCGACATTACGCGTCGATGAAGCACGGGCACCCCGGGTCTTTCCCCTGGTCACCCCCGAAGCGCGCAATGGTTGCGGTCATTCGTGGCGTCCTTTCGTGAGCGTTGGCGCTTGCCTTGGGGCATTGCGGCGAGATCGGTGGCTCCAGAGGCAGACCTCGCAGCTGCTCGGCTGGTTCGAGAACATTTCGATTTCATCTGGCGTCTGACGCGCCGACTGGGTCTTGCACCCGAAGATGCGGACGACGCTGCGCAGCAGGTATTCATGACCGCCACCCAGAAGCTGACGAGCATCGCCCCCGGAAGCGAGCGCACTTACCTCTACGGTGTGGCGCTGCGGGTCACGGCGAACCTGAAGCGCAAGGCGCATCGCCGCCACGAACACACCGAAGCGGCTCTCGCCAGTCTTCAGGCCGAGGCGGCTGCGCCCGACCAGGCCACCGAGCTCGTGCGCGCACGTGAGCTTTTGGATGAGCTCTTGATGACGCTGCCGGAGGAGCTGCGCCGGATCTTCGTGCTCGCGACGATCGAGCAGCTCGAGTTGGCAGAAATCGCCGAGCTCGAAGGCATACCGCAAGGCACGGTGGCGTCGCGCCTGCGTCGAGCGCGCGTGTTGTTCGCTGGACGGCTCGATAAGGTTCGGCACCGGAGCCCGTTTGGACGCGAGTGAGGTGGGTTTGATGACACCGGACGCGGACGACGACACTCTGGCGGAGCAACTATTCGAGGCTGCGCGGCGCGACCGCCCGGCCCCGAGCGTGAAGCACCGCGTGCTGCGAGCCGTGTCCACGCCAAGACCAGCGCCGAGGCTATCTCGCTGGCTGCTCGCGGCGCTGGCCGTGGGGGCCGTGGTAGCACTGGTCGTGCTCGTCGACCGAGCGACAGTCTTGCATGGGGATGGGGCGGCGGGGGATCTCGAGCCCGGAGTGCTCCGTGCGGAGCCTGTCGTCGTGTCGTCGAGGTTCGAGCAAGCGGCGGCGGAGCCCGAGGCGATGGCGTCGGTGCGCCGTGAACCGCTCGAGGCCCCCCCTCCATCGTCGAGTGCCGCCGTCGTTCCCAGCGGAGGAGCGGTGTCGAAAAGACCGCCTGCGTCACTCGAGCAAGAGCTAAAGCTGCTCGACGCGGCTCGCCAAGCCTTGCTCCGCGGTGACACGGGGGCCGCGCTAAAAGAGCTCTCGCATTACGACGAGGTGGCGAGCCGTCGCCATCTGGGCGCCGAGGCGAGTGTGCTGCGCATTCAGATCCTCGCGGCGAGCGGGCGCGCTGCCGAGGCGTCGCGCTTGGCGAGCGAGTTCGTCGCCAAGCATCCGAACAGTCCGCTCGTCGATCGAGCGAAGAGCTTCATCCAAAAACAAGGAGTGGGTCCATGAAGGGAATGAGACTAGGAGTTGGAGTACGACTAGGGGTATGGGTCGGGGTCGCGCTGTTCGCGGGTTTCGGGTGTTTCGGAAACCTCGAGGTGGGGGAAGATCCCGAAGGCAACGCCGGCAGCCAAGGCAAGGCCACTACCGAAGGCGATTCGGCGTCTGCCGGTGGCACGGGAGGGACCACGTCAGCCACGACCGCACAGAGCAACAGCGCGAGCAGCAGCACAAGCAACACCAACACCACGGGCTCGGGTGCGGGTGGCTCGACCGGCAGCTGGATTGACGACATCACACCGGTGCCCGCGGTTAGCGGTAGCTCCGAAGACTGTCCGATGGGGCCCCACCTTCCGGACAGCGAGTGCGAGCCGGATCGGCTCTCGTGCCTATACCGCTTCGAGGCTGATTCGTCGGTGGTCTACCAGCACTGCTACTGCGCGCGCGCCTCGGGAGGCCGGCGAACCTGGCAGTGCTCACAGGGCTCCGGCATCGACGAGCGCTGCCCGGTCGTGCCGCCTGAACACGGCAGTGACTGCTACGGATACTTCGGGCTGGGTTGTGTGTACCCACCGGGGGAGTTGGAGTGCTATTGCAGCAGTTCCGAAGGCACGTGGGATTGCCCGATGCAGGTGAGCGAAGAACCGCCTGACCCACCCGAGACGCTCGACGGGGAGCGAGAGGTCGCCGAGCTCAGCGACGAGGAACGCCAGGCATGGTGCGAATGGTTTTCGGGTCTTGGCGGAGGGCCGGGGTATCCGCCCGTGGCCGATCTGCCCGTCAAAAACGGCTACGCCATGGGGGCGTCGTGTAACATCAACACCGTGCCGTGCGGTGTCGCGGTCCCGACTGTCTCGGTGGCGCAATGCGTGGCCAATCTGAGCCTGTCGGCATGCGAGGCGCCCCTCGAGCACCTCACCGGGTGCGTGAGCGCCATGTTCGACGGGGTTTGCGGTCCCTTGGACTACGCGTGTCTCGACTACGTAGAATCTCCGAACTGTGTCGGCACCATCATCCTGAGCGCCGAAACGGCACGCGGCGCGGGCTGCAACCTTCGAGTCGAGTAGCGTTCGATTGGAGCGCTTCAGTCTGGGTTGATGCGTTTGGCGCGGTTGACGCGGGCGCGCGGGCGTGTTCGCTTGCGCCGACGCCTGGCGCGTGAGCGGCCTGGGGCGCCGCGGTTCAGGGAGCGGGCGATGCGCTCGGCTTCTTCGCTGTCGATGTGGCACAGCCGCTCGATGCGTCGTGCGTTCACGTTGCCGGCTTCGGCGAGGAGCTTTTCGAGAATGTCGGCGCGGAACGCGAAGGAGTCGCGCAAGAGGTAGCCCTGGGCCAGGTAGCAGCTCGGTTCGACGCCCGGCGTTGCAGCTCGAGCAGGGGGCGGGGGCTGCCCCGAAAGCACGACGCGCTTGCCGTGGTAGGTTCGCACCAAGATGCGGCGCTGACCGAGGGTGGCTGGATCGAGCAGCCGCGGTGCGAACACGGCGCGGTGGCCGACCGTCACGCCAAGGCTGGTCAACAGCCGGTGGTCTTGTTCGGAGAGAGCGCTGAGCACGCTCTCTACGGCATGGCGCTCGAGGGTGCCGAGGGTTTGCTTCAGTTGATAGAGCAGGCCGCGCAACGCCGGCGAAGCGTCGGGGCACGCTTCGGCGAGCTCGCCCAGCGTGTGGGCGACGAAGTCTTTGGCGAAGGCGCGCAGGCGGCGCTGGGCTTGGCCCAGGGCCCCTGGAGGTAGCTCGAGCGAGACAAGCTGCACCTCGGGCTCGGTCAGCACGCGTCCGCGGCTGAAGCGGGCGACTTCGGCCTGTCGAAAGAAGATGCGACCCGCTTCGGAGACCGAGAAGGCATCGTGTGGGGCTTCGGCCAAGGCGTGGGCGAAGCTGGTGTGGTGTGGGCTTGCAGCGGCTGGTTCGGTGGCGCCCAGCAGCTGCGCGCGCAGGCCTTCGAGGGCCGAAAAGGGATGATCTGCCGGCGCCCGACGGCGGCTCGCGGTGCGGTGGCTGCTGCGCCCAGGGTCGATGAAGCGCGCGACCAGGGCCTGGTGCAAGGCGTCGCTCAGTTTGTCTTCGATGGCGCGTGTTCGCTCTTGCCATTGTCGGGCGTGAGAGACCCAGCGGTCGTGATTGGCGACATAGGTCCAGGTGCGCACGAACGCGATGCGTTGCATCAGGGTTTCTATGTCGCCATCGATGCGGTCGAGGCGCGCGACCCGGGGCTCCAGGTACCCGTCGTCGATGCGTGAGCGATCGCACAGCTCGATGAAGATCTCACCGCAGAGCTTTTCGTGGCGGTCGAGCAGGAGCTGGCGATAGTCGGGGATCTGGCACACATCCCAGAGCAGCCGCACGGTGTCGCGCGAGCGGGCACGTTCGGTGATTTCGGGCAATCGGGCCAAGGCGGTCAGGGCTCGGAGATCGTCGGCCTGGGCGAGGGCTCTCAGAGGCCCGGGCTCGGGACGGCGTTTGAGCGAGGCGATCAAATCCGCAATGCTGTCGAACGAAAGCTCGTGGTTGCGCCAAATGAGCGTGTGCTGCCGCGGCAGCTGGTGGCTTTCGATGCGGCGCTCGATATCGACCGGTAGCGGCGGCTCGGGGGCGAGTGTGCCGAAAGCCCCGTCCGTTTGATAACGCCCGGCGCGTCCGGCAATTTGCGACAGCTCGGCCAGATCGAGGGGGCGGCTTTCGTGCCCGTCGAATTTGCGGCGTTCGGCGAAGGCGATGCGGTCGACATCGAGGTTTAGGCCCATGCCGATGGCATCGGTGGCCACCAGGTAGTCGACTTCGCCCGCTTGGTACATGGCGACCTGCGCATTGCGGGCTCGCGGCGAGAGCGAGCCGAGCACGACGGCGGCTCCGCCGCGGCGGGCGCGCAGGCGCTCGGCCAGAGCGTAGAGGCGGGTCGCGGAGAAGGCCACGATGGCGGAGCGAGGAGGGAGCGAGCCGATCGAGTAACTGCCCGCGGCGCTCAGTCGTGATAGTCGCGGGAAGCGTTGAACTCGAGCCGCGGGGACCAGCTGTCGGAGCAACGGTTCCATGGTGCTGGCGCCCATGAACCAGGTTTCGCGCCTGCCACGCGCGTGCAGCAAGCGCTCGGTGAACACGTGTCCGCGTTCGGCATGTCCCGCCAATTGGATCTCGTCCACCGCCAAGAAGTCGACGGCGCGCTCGACAGGCATGGCTTCTACCGTGCACACGAAGTAGCGCGGATTGTGCGGAAGACGCTTTTCTTCGCCGGTGATGAGGGCCACCTGCGCTTCCCCGATCTCTTGGGTGATGCGGTCGTAGACCTCTCGCGCCAAGAGCCGCAGCGGCAGGCCGATCATGCCGCTCGGGTAGTCGAGCATGCGTTGCACGGCACGATGCGTTTTACCCGTGTTGGTCGGGCCCAAGGCGGCGATGATCACGGGCTCGGGCGCGTTCACTCGAGGCTCGGCGATCTGCCCAAGCGTTGGCGCAACTCGCGCTGAGCCTCGCGCATGCGGCGCTGGGTCAGCTCTCTGAGTTGCCGCCAATCGTGATTCGCTTCTTCGAGATGAATGGGCTCGAGCACCTGAACCCAAGTGGGCAGCGGCTTGACCCGCAACTTGCCTTTGGGCAGCACCTCGCGCGTGCCTTCGACGATGATGGGAACGATAGGAATGCCGTTGCGAACGGCGATGCGAAAGGCGCCGGCGTAGAAGGACTGAATCTCGCCATCGGGGGAGCGCGTGCCCTCGGGAAATAAGAAGAGACTGTGACCTTCTTTGATGCGTCGAATGCACGTGCGATACATGCGCATGATGCTCGGCAAATAGCCGCGCCGCACCGCGACGTAGTTGTTGAGCCACATGTTCCAGCCCAAAAACGGCGCGTAGAAATTCTCGATCTTGCTCACCCACAAAAAGGGATAGTCGAGCTTGAAGAGCGCCAGCACGTCCGAGAGCGACAGATGGTTGGACACATAGATGCAAGGTCCCACGTTTCGCCCCCGCTCGGGGTTGAACAAGGTGACGCTCGCGAAGGGTACCGAGGCCAAGTAGTGCGCCCCCCAAGCGCGGGTGTACTTACCCAACAGGGTGCGCTTGCGATCGAAGGGCGCCGTCATGACCCAGAGCACGAGCGCGGGCACGAACAAAGCGGCGCACGACAGCATCAGGTAGGGCCAGTACCACAGGTTGTACAGGCCCAAGGCAAGACCGCCGAGTTCGACGTGGCGGGGTGGAGCGCGGTGATCCAGAGCCTGGCTCATCGCGGCCAAGCGTAGGCGAAAACCGGCTGTCGGGCGACTCGGGCCGAACAGTGACGTTGTTTGTCCCACCTCGAGCCGATTCGCCAGTGCCCGGCGGATGCGCTTCATGCTATGGAGCTGCCGGGTTTTCATGCGCTTCGTGCACGCGGCAGACTTGCACATCGACAGTCCACTCGTCGGTCTCGAAAAATACGAGGGAGCGCCGGTCGATCCAATCCGCCGCGCCACTCGCCGCGCCACCGAGAACTTGATTCAGCTCTGCCTCGACGAGGCCGTCGATCTGTTGGTGCTGGCCGGCGACTTGTACGACGACGACTGGCGCGACTACTCCACGGGCCTGTTCTTTCAAGCCCAAATGACCCGCCTCAAAGAGGCAGGCATTCGTGTGGTTTGGATCCGGGGCAATCACGACGCTGCCAGCAAAATCACACGGCATTTGCGTCCACCGGACAACGTGCACGAGCTATCCAGCAAGAAACCAGAGACTTTGCTGTTCGAGGAGCTGGGCGTGGCGCTCCACGGCATGGGGTACCCGAGCCCCGCCGTCGAGCGCGATCTGGTAGCGGGCTACCCTGCGCCAAAGGCCGATTGGTTCAATCTTGGCTTGTTGCATACCGCGGTCGACGGCCGCCCTGGGCACGCCCGTTACGCGCCCTGCTCGCTCGCATCGCTCGTCAACCAAGGGTACGACTACTGGGCGCTCGGGCACGTGCACACGCGCGAGGTCCTGCACGAGGACCCTTGGGTGGTGTTTCCGGGCAACCTGCAGGGCCGCCACATGCGCGAAACAGGACCCAAAGGCGCTACCTTGGTACAGACCGAGGGCTCTCGAGTCACGCAGGTAGAGCATCGGGTGCTTGACGTGGTGCGCTGGACGAAGTGCCGCGTTAACGTGGCTGAAGCCAGGGATCTGGACGGCGTGCTCGCGTTGGTGAGCGCAGCGCTGCGTACAGCCGCAGCCGAGGCGGACGAACGGCTTTTGGCCGCCCGCGTGGAGCTCGTGGGCACTACGGCATGTCACGCGAGCCTGGTGACCCAGCACGAGCACCTGCTCGGCGAGGTGCGCAGCCTCGCCCTGGAGATCGGAGCCTACGGCGCTTGGGTCGAGCGCTTGGTCGTGGGCACCCACGCCACCTACGATCGCGACGCGCTCTGCCAACGCGATGACGCGTTGGGCGAGCTCTTGGCGGCGTTTCGTGCCTTGGAACACGACGACGAGGCGCTGGCGGAGCTCTCTCAGTGTTTGCTCGAGGTGCGCCAGAAGCTTCCGCAGGAGCTGTGGCAGAGCCCGGAGGGCGTCAGCTACGACGATCCCGCCGAGCTCAGGCGCATGCTGCACGATGCCGAGCAACTGTTGATTCCGCGCATCGTGGCGACCGAGGAGTCACGATGAGGCTGTTGCGCCTCGGGCTGCACGCGTTCGGTCCGTTCACCGAGACCGTGCTTTCGCTATCGGGGCCCGAAAGCGGGGGCCTGCACGTGATTTATGGGCGCAACGAGGCCGGCAAGAGCACCGCACTCCGGGCCGTGTCGGGGCTTTTGTTCGGCATCGGCGAACGAACGCCGGACGCGCACCTGCACCAGGGGCGCGAGCTCAAACTCTCGGCCGTGGTGGAAGAGGGCGAGCGCCAGCTCGAATTCGTGAGGCGCAAGCGGCGCAAGGACTCGCTCAGAACCCCGAGCGACGAGCCCCTGGCGGAAGCGGAGCTCGCAGCATTTCTTCACGGCGTGGATGCCACGCTGTTCCACACCTTGTTCGGGCTCGATCACGAGCGGCTCAAGTTGGGCGGTCAAGCGCTGCTGTCAGGGCAGGGCGACATCGGCGAGAGCCTGTTCGACGCGGGCACGGGTGGTGCGGGTATCCACGCCGTGCTCGCCGATTTGGAGCGCGAGTGCGAAACCCTGTTCAAGGCGCGCGCCAGCAAGCCGTCGTTGAATGCTGCCGTGCAAGACTACAGGCAGGCCAAGAAGCACACGCGCGACGAGGTGCGGCTACCGGAAAAATACCTCGAGCAGCTGCGGCAGCTCGAACAGGCGCGCGAGCAGCGGCAGCTGTTGACCCGCCAGCGCGCCGAGCTCAGCCAGCGCCGCGAACGACTCGAGCGAGTGCTGGCCACGTTGCCCATCGTAGCCCGTCGCCAGCAGTGCTTGCTCGAGCTCGAGGCTCTGGCCAGCGTGCCCGAATTGCCCGAGGGCACTACCCTGCGCCGTCAAGAAGCCCAACAGGCGCTAGCGGAGTGTGGCCGCGACATCGAGCGCATCGAGCGTGAGCTCACGCGCCGCCGGGCAGAGCTGGCGAACCTACCGAGCGACATCGCCATGGTCGAGCTTCCCAAGCGGGTCATCGACGAGCTCCGCGACAAGGTGGGCATTCACAAGAAGGCTGCGCGCGACTTGCCCAACGTGCGCGGGCAAATCAAACAGGCCGAGGCGGAGGCGCAGCGCATCTTGGCGAAGATCGGCCGCGCGGTGGAGCTCGAGCAAGCAGAGAGCTTGCGAATCACGACGGCCCGCATCGCGACCATTCGCCGGCTGGCTCGCGAGCGCGGCGCGCTCTTTCAAAAGCGCGAGACGCTGCGGGAGCGGCTCGAGCAAATGCAACAAGACCTGGAGCAACAGCGGCGCGAGCTCAGCGCTTGTGGGCCGCGCGTGGAGCTCGCACAGCTCGAGCAAGCCCTGGGTGAAGCCAAGGCGGCGGGCGATCTAGAAGGCAAAGCGGCGCAGCAGCGCGAGCTGTTGGCAGGTGCGGTTCAGCAGAGCGCGGAGCTCGAGCGGCGGCTGTTTCGTGAGCCGCTCGGCGAGCGAGTGACCGAGAGCGCGGTCGTCGAGCAAGAAACCATCGAGGCCTTCGCCGCGCGTTTCTCTCGAGCAGAACGAGCGGTGGAGCAAGCCAGCGCGGACCAGGCGGCGGCGGAGCGCGAGCTGGCCGAGGCCGAACACCACCTCGATATCATCGAGCGTCAGGGCGAGGTGCCCACCGAAGCGCAGCTCATGGGCGCCCGCGGCGAGCGCGACAAAAAGCTCCAAGCTCTGCTCGCCGATTTCGCCAACCGCGAGCTCATCGACGACTACCAGGCTTTGGTGGCCCGCACGGACGAGCTTGCCGATCGCCTGCGACGCGAAGCGCAGCGCGTGGCCGAGCTGTCGCAGTGGCAAGCGTCCCGCAAGCATTGGCGGGCTCGGCTCGAAGCAGCCAACGGCGCGCGCGCCCAAGCCGATGCTGCCCTCGAGCAGCTGACCAGCGAGTGGCGCAGCCTGTGGGCAGAGCTTCCCGTAAGGCTGGGGAACCCCAACGAAATGCTCGCCTGGCGCAGGCGCTACCAG
>CBFGRJ010000113.1:0-19127 GCA_965651135.1 uncultured Myxococcales bacterium | reverse complement strand
ACCTGGTCGACCTGCGATTGCGACCCAGGCGCCGATAGCTCGACCAGCGCCGCCAACACTACCGGCAGCCCGAGCTCAGGAGGCGGCGCGGCCACGGGCTCGACGGGGTCCGGGTCCGGCGGAAGCGAGTCGAACAGCAGCACGGGCTCGGGCGGCGGGTCGTCCGGCGCCGCGGGCTCCCCTGACGGCTCGGGAGGAAGCCCCGGGTCGAGCTCGGGCGGGAGCAGCAACACCAGTGGGGCCGCGGGCTCCGGGGGTACCGGAGACGTGACGGACCGCACGGTGCGGGGCCGGGTGATCAACCATTGGCGGCATCCGGTGCCGGACATCACCGTCATGCTGGGCGACGATTTGTTGCTCACCGACGACGAGGGGCGCTTCGAGTTCGAGGATGTCCCGGAGGTGTACGACATTTATCTCAGCTTCGTGAACGACGACACGTCGAGCGTGAACGATGCGGCCCAAGGTTGGGTGTACCAGGGACTGACTCGCCGCGATCCGACTCTGCAGGTCTACGGTGGGCTGCCGCAGCGCAGGGCTTGGTTTGCCGTCTACCCTACCGTATCGGATCCGGACGATCGCATGATTGGCGTCACGCTCGGAGGAGAGCGCGTGACTTGGAGTCGGCATATTGGAGCCAATGGTCAGCAGGCCATACAAGTCGCTTGGTACGGCCCGCTCACCACTACCGTGACTGCGCACGGCTTGGTTTGGCAAGAGGTCGATGGTCTACCCACGAGCTACGATGCGTTCGAGACCTCGACGCTGCTGGCTTTCGACTCGACAGCCAGCATGCAAGACTCGGTGGTGCTCGAGATCGATCTCACCAATGACGACGACGTGGCGAGCGGAACCATTTCGGGGACGGTCACCGGTGCGGGATTCGGCACCAGAAATAACTCCGTGTTCCTCCGCTTTCCCTCGACCAATGGCTCGATGCTCCTGGTCGATCACGATGTCGGCGCGCTAGACACCAATTTTTCCTATCTCGTGCCCAGCGTCCCGGGAGGAGCCCTCACCTTCGTAGCTCGTGAACAGGCTGACGATGGCTACGCACTGGCGTACCAAAGCGGAATCAGTGCGGGCACCGCGGACATGGAGCTAGAAATCCCCGAGCCCGCTGCGTTCTTGTCACCACCGGTCGATGCCGAGCTGACGGAAGATACCGTGTTCCAATGGAGCAGCGACGTCGCCACCAATGTTTGGATCCTACGCAACAGCACCAACGGCCGAGACCGGCTCTACGTGGTGACGAACGAGAAAGAATTGACGCTGCCGACCTTCCCCGACGGGTTCGACATCGTGCTCCCCGAGACTTACTACACCTGGCAAGTCGAAACGCACGGCGACATTGCCAGCGTGGACGATGCCGCCGGTCCAAACGGCTTCATGAACGAATTCAATCTCTTCGAGAGCGATTTCCCCGAAGGTCCAAGAGTGGGCAGCGGCACCTATACGATTACGGATTGGGGCTACGTCAACACGGTGACCGAGTAGCACCCTCGGGCAGCTCATGCGCACCGCCCTAGGCGCCACCTCAGCCTCAGCCGAAACGGTCCTTGCCCTTGGTCTCCCACCACTGACGGTAGCGCGCCTGAGCGGCTGCGCGTTCCCGCTTGGGTAGGTCGTCGTAGTAGCCGAAGTACTCTTTGGTGATGTTCTTGAGCTCGTCACCAGCGGCGCGGCGAATGTCGGGGTTTTCGTGCATCAGGGCATCGATCAGCCACTCGATGCGATGGCGCCCGGCGTTCTTGCGCCACCACTTTTCCCAATTTCGAGTGTCACTTCCCAGGTCGGTGCGCGTCAACACCGCCAGCCCCCAGTGCGCCGACTTCGCCAGCTCCCGATGCGAATCGGCCAAAATGCGGATCAGAGACGGTACGCTATCCGGATCGCGGATGTCCGAGAGCGCTTCCACGGCGGCGTGCCTCGATTCGCTGGATCGCCCGGCGTCGAGCGCCAAGTCCGTAAGATAATCGCGTATGGCGGCACGAGCTCCCGGCTCGCGCTGCTGAGCGCGCGCTGCCGCGAGGGCCGCGCGCCGCACCTCTTGATCGCTGTCGATCAAGCGCTTCGCGATCGCTACCGCGCTTTCACGACTGGGCAACTCGCCGAGCAAGCGTGTAGCCCAAGCGCGGATCTGAGGATCCGTGTCGGCGGTACGCACGACCAAGAAGGGGATCGACGCCGACCCGATGCGCACCAAGGTCCTGAGCACCGGTCCGCACTCGGAGGCTCGCTGCATCGAATCCCCTGCGCGCCTCAGCTCGGAGGTGAGCGGCCCGGGGAATTCCGCCACCAACGCGCTGACCGCTTTCGCCCCCATTTCGGCGAGCTTGTCAGCGGCTTCGTGATCGCCCGCGCACAATCGATGCACGAGCGCTCGACAATCGCTTTCGAAATCGACGATGACACTGGGCAGGCGCAGCTCTTCGGAGCTCTGGCGCTTGCTGGGCGGGCGGGCGCTGTGCGAGGCGGCACGCGACTGGGGCGCGAGGGGCGCGCGCTGTTCACGCGCGATCGCATCTCGGACCTCCTGATCGATGTCGGCGCTGCCGACGGCGATCTCAGGCGCGCCCGGGGAATCGAACGTGGCCTCATCACCAACTTGAGAGGGCCGATCGCTGCTGCGCGGCGACATTTGCGTACGGCTCAGCTCGTCGCTGACCGGTGGAGGCTCGATGGACAGCACTCGTTGCGGAACCACCGAGATTCGCCCATCACCGTCGTCCTCCGGCGTTGGCTGTCGCTCGCCCAGGCCCGTTCTCGTCTCCGGAGCCGGAGGCTCGGGCTGTGCGGACTGGCGCGTGACCGCCGCCGACATGCTGGTCCCAATCGGTGGAGTGCGCTGCCTTTCTTGGCTCGGGACAGATTGTGCGGACGCTGCGGATTGGACGGGCGCCGCGCGTTCGAGCCTTGCCCGTTCGGCTTCTGGTCTGAGCGGCGCTTCGAGTGCGTCGGCCAGCGCCTGCGCCCGCTCCTGCCGAGTCGGAAGCGGCGGTTGCGTGCGTCGAGGAACGCGGACGGGTACTTGAAGCCTGGCGTTGGCCACCGCATCCTGAATCGAGCGCTTGCGCTTCAAGATGACACGCTCGAGACCCGAAGCCACCAGAGGAGAAAAAGAGATCACGTCGCCGACATCCTGCAAACGCACGTCGTCTTCGCCATGATCGCCGTACAAGATCAGCACACAACGCTTGCGCATGATGATGGGCAAAAGCAAGCATTGGGGTCCGCTCGGGCGCCTCAGATCTTTGGCCAGGCCCACATCGATGCCACCACCCGTCAGACGCACCAATTGCCACTTGCCGCGTTCGTACGCGGATTGAATCGCGCTCGGCAAATCGAGTGGAATACCCAAGGCTCGCACCTGCTCTGGGCTCGCCCCCGGGCCTCGGGCATCTCGCCCTTCGGCGAGGTCGCCGTGCATGACGAACAAAGCGCAGTATTCGAAGTACTGGGCGGCGAAATCGAAGAAGGCGTTCAACACGTCGTCGCGCCCGTCGGCATTCAGCAGATCGCGCTCCGCGTCCGCCGCAGTATAGGGGCCGAGGCGGCGGTGGGCCTTGACTTCCGGTGGATTGGACTCGCGCGCCAATTCTCGAGCCGCGCTATGCAGCGCGACGATTTGCGGCCGCGACACCGACCGCCCCTGCGGCTCTACGGTTGTGTTCGGCGCTTGCGCAGCGGCCCGCTCGGTGTGGCTCGCAAAGGCGGGCCGACTATCGCGCGTCGTATCCCTGGTACTCGAGCCGGCGAGCACCTCTGGGGGCTCGTGGGTGGGCGGCACGCTGATCGGGTAGACCTCGGGAGGAGGCCCCGTCGGTACGTCCATGTCCACCACCCCTTCGCCGGCATAGGCACTGGGCGGTAGCGTCTCCGGCCGGGGCAACGCGTCGAAGTCGACACGGGGCGGCTCCGATAGCGACGTGGGCTCTCCCTGGAGCTTGGCAAGGATCCGATTGGTCCGCTTGTCGAGTGGCAGCAAGTAATCCCTAGCCAAAGCCTGACGGATGCGCACCAAGGGTGCCGCGAGTTGAACGATTTTGACGCCAAGCGCGAACGACAGGTCTTGCTCCACTTCTTGCGGAAGAGGCTCCGCCACGGCTATGGCCAAGGTCCCTGCTTCTTCGGACAGAGGATACATGCCGTGACGTGAAGCAAGCTCTCCGGGCACCAGCCGCCGTAGCGCTTCGGGAGCTCTGGGCAACTCCCCGCTCGGCGCTGCCGCCATGCCGTTGCTGGAGGCCAGCAGTCGCGTGAGCTCGGCCTCGCTGACCGACGTCAACTCGAGCAAATTCGTCGCCAGATCGCCGCCGTACATGACCTGCCGGGCGAGGGCCTCCTCCACGTCGCTGACTGATGCAATGCCACGCTGAACGATGCTCGCACCTAGGGTCTTCATGCGTCGAGTTTCGATTCTCCCGGCGTCCGCCAGGATGTCAACGCAGTCCTTCGAAATCGCATACCGCTACGACCCAGCCGCCCGCGCTATCAGGTCGCCCAACAGCCACCCGGCGAGGCCCATGTAGACGACGATACCGAGCACATCCACCAAAGTCGCGATAAACGGGGTCGAACTCGAGGCCGGATCCACCCCGAGACGATGCAGAATCAGGGGCATCATGCCCCCAATCACGCAGCCAAGAACGACGATGGCAACGATGGTGCTGCCGATCAGCCACGCCATGCCGGCCGTATCCCCCGACAGCACCACCCGGAGCACCCCCAAAATCGCCAGCAGCGAGCCCAGCAAGAGACCTAGGGCAAGCTCGCGCAGAAATACACGCAGCCAATCTTGCGCCGTAATGTCACCCACGGCGAGACCACGAATCACCAGGGTGGACGACTGAGCTCCTGAGTTGCCGCCGGCTGAAATCAACAGTGGCACGTAGATAGCCAGCGTCGCAACCGCCTCCAAAACCGAGTGATAGGCTCGCATGGCGGTCGTGGTCAAGAAACCGCCTACGAACAGGATCAAAAGCCATGGAGCGCGCCGCTTGAGGTGCATCGCGGTGGTCGCGGAAAAGTAGCCTCCCTCGATGGGCGCCACCGCGCCCATTTTTTGAACGTCTTCGTGTTGCTCTTCGGTGACCACATCGATGATGTCGTCCGACGTGATCACACCCAAGAGCTCTTCGTCCTTGATGACCGGTAACGTATTCAGATCGTACTTGGCGAATAGCAACGCCACTTCTTCTTGGTCGAGCTCGGGCGGCACCGAAATGACCCGTTGGTGCATGGCGTTGGACACCAGCTCGTTCGGCTTTTGAAGCAGCAAATCGCGCATGGTCAGGTAGCCGAGCACGCGATCGCGTCGATCGACGACGTAGATGGTCTCCAGGTTCGTGTCGATATCCTCGGCCTGGTTTCGGAATTCACCAATGGCTTCGCCGATGGTGAGATCGGGCGTGACGCTGATGAACTCGGTGGTCATGAGACCACCCGCCGATCGCTCGGGCCAGCGCGTGAGCTCTCCGATCTCGACGACGACGTCGGGGTCGACCTTCTCTAGATGCTCGAGAAATGCCTCTTCGTCCTTTTCCGGCAGCGCTCCGACGAAATCGGCCAGATCGTCGACGTCCATTTCGGTCGCGATGCGAGCCGTGAACGCCATGCCTAGGTGCCTGGTGATCGATTCTTGCTGCTCCTCGGACAGGCGCTCGAAGACCTGCGCAGCGTACTCGGTGGGCAGCTGCTTCAGCGCTTCAGCGGCTTGCGGGTACTCGAGCTGCGCAATGACGTCGGCGAAATCTTCAGGATGGAGCTCGTCCTGGACCAGTTCTTTGATGACTGCCCAGTCTTTCTCGCGGACGAGGTCAACGAGTTCCGGTCCTATGAGCCGCGCGAGACTCATGACGGGCGGCTTACCAGATGTTCCGGCCGTCGCCTATCTCTGAGACACCGCTTTAGCAGCAGCGGTGCGAGGCTAATTGGTCAGGAACCACTTGACACCGGGCTTGATTTCCAGGTGCAAGTGATCCGCATGCGCTTCATTGAAATGCGGCGTGAGGCTGTAGTGGAAAATGCGCTGATCGGCGGCCTCGCACACGATGCTCATCAGCTCACGACCACGCCGTGCAAGGAGCGAGCGTGCCCCCTGTCCACAGGTCTTGCCGCCGATCTGACTGGGCCAATGCGGTCCTACCGCCAGCCAGTGACCGCTCGATTTCTTGAGCGCTCCCACGTCAATCGCCAAGCCGCCCGGATGGCGAAACTGCGCTGGGGCATTATTGGACGTCTGCGGGGGGCGATACATGGTGAAGTGCACCACTTCGACGATGTCATGGCGCTGTAAGACCCTCGAGAAATCATCGAGTGCCAGCGCCAAGCGGCCATCGAGGATCTCGAACGGTGTGGTAGCGCGCTCCGCTTCCGGCAGCACCGAATGGATCCACACGCCATGCAGCCGCCCCGTCAGGCGGATCGGCAAACGCACCCCCGGTTGGGGCACCGTCGTCCGCACGAACGGCACTCGCCTCGCCTTGAGCTCGGCCAGCACTTCTTCGTTGCTCATGTTCGCGTAGCGGTGCGCGGGCGAATCGACCACTTCGCTCATCGCCGGAATTTCCAGATATTTGTTGGACGCCTGGACCTGGTGCACATCGCAGACCACCGCTAGGAGGAGCGCGGCGAGCAACGGGGCTGTCAGCTTCTTGGTCGGCACGCGGCAACGATAGTCAGTTCGGCGGAAAAGCAAACTTTTAAACGGCCCAATCCGGGGCTTGGCGGGATTACAGTACCGCTGGGTGCTCGTCGTTTGTACAGGTTCTCGACCCACCTCCGTTAGCGGAGTGCTGCGCTCAAGGTGGCGATGGCATGCTGTTTCAGGCGCGCCCTCGCACCCGTTTCCGAGTGTTCCTTCTCGACCAAGAGTTGCTGGAGCTTGATGCGAGCCGCCAATTCGTTCTGCGCGACGCGGGCGATGTAGCTCTCGAATGCTTCGCCGTCCCGACGACTCAGCTCGGCCAGAGCCGCCAAAGTCGCGGGGCTGAACCCTTCTTGCTCCAGCCGTTCGAGGCTGTAGCCACTGCTCGCCGGCAGTCCGTCCAAAAACGCCACGCAACAGGCGTCGCTACCGTGAATGGATGGAGCCGAGGCAACCCGAGCCAAACAGAGCAGGTAGGGTTCGCCGTTGTCACCGAGGCGACCGAGGTGAGCTTCGGCGGCAATCATACCCGCACGACCAGGCAGCCAGCGCTCGATGGCCTGTGTCAGCGCTCGTAAAGCCTGTTCGAAGGTGACCAAGAGCTCCGCGTGCACGACAGGCGCGTAGATGGCCCGCAAAGCGTCAAGTTGCGCCTTCAGCTCTCCGGGCCGAGTCGAGAGCTGCATGAACGGACACTGCCCCGAAGCCTGATCCTGCACGATGCTCATCGCGTTGTGGATGCGGTCGACACAACTGATCGGAATGGCTTTCGCCGTGGCGGGCGATGGGCACTGGAGCCCGGCTAGGTACTCGGCGAACCGCTCGGCCTTGGGTCGCTTGTTCCCGAGAGCGTCCAGCTTACGTTCCGTGAGCGCGAGCACGATGTCTACGACTTCGTGTGGCATCTCGGCATGCAGGCGCGACGTGTACTCGGGTTGGTCCTCGACCAAGTCGTGTAAGTAGGCTGCCGCCAGCATCTCGTCATCGTGATATCCGTGATCGACGAGCAGCTGTGCGACGCCTTGTAGGTGCGTGAAGTACGGCGCACCGCTCGCCTTGCGCACTTGGTGCCGATGAGCGATACGCGCCAGGGTCCGCGCACGCTGCACCAGAGGCGAGTCCAGGGCCATGGCGTAGGTTAGCGCGCAGTCTCGCACCCGTCGTGACTTCAAACCACCTGGGCCGGTGGCCTCACCGTGAATTCTGCGTTTTTTCAGACTCACTGCAGGAGCCCCCTGCGGAACGGCTTCAGCGCGAGCTCCTGGGTCTCGACACAGCGGGCTCGGTATGCGAGAAGGGGCCCCTATGCCACCCAGCGGACAACCCCTGGATCTTGCGCTTCGCGCAGCCAATGCTGCCATTACGGGTCGCCAACGGCGTGAAGCCAGTCGCTTTGCATCGATCGAGCTCAGGTTTACTGATCCGAAAGCAGGACCGTGGGAGGCAGCAGCCATCGTGTCGGTCGCAGTGGGCGCGGTCCTCGTCGTACTCGGTTTGTGGTTCTTGTGAGCGCGACCTGATCGCAAACCACTAATCCCGAATCGCCCGGCTGATCCCACAGCCCTGGCTCCACGGATTGATCGTGAGCATGGAGCCCATTGGAGTGCTCAAGTTTTGCCGCGGCCAGCCGTTGGGTAAGCCATGACGAGAGTGACTCTTCGTGGGCTCGGCATCTGCTTGGGCGTGGCTCTCTTCGCGCTGGCCGCTGCGCCCGAAGCTCAGTCGGCAGTTCACCGCCCGGAGGTCGTCGAGGGTGATGGCACCCGGGCGCAAGGTTTCTTCACCGCCGGGGCGAACGGCGCCGTCATCGCCTTACCGGGGCAGGCTCGGCTGGTGCTCGAACCCGGCACCACACTACGCGTGTTCGGGGCGGCTCAGCAACTCAGAATGCCGGCAGGTTATCATGTCGCCACCTGGAGCGTGGCCGTTCGCAACGGGCACGTGCGAGCCGTCGTCGACAAGCCGAAGCAATCCGCCGTGTTGCTGACGGCCTCCGAGGAATTCAGCACCGTTGTCGCGCAGGGTAAGGGCGCGCTGATCGTGGATGCCGCTGGATACACCGCTGCCAACCTCGGCGGCACCTCCCATACCGTCGTCAACGGCCGCTGGATCAAACTGGAGCCGAATGCCCAGCACAGCGTGGAAAGGGGCGGCGGCAAGCTCGTCACCAAGCCCATGCTGCCGCAGACCAAGCTGCTGCCCGGGCAAAGGGTCTGGATCTCGACCCGACAGGCCGCAGCCTTGGGAGGCTTCAAGTGGCAGCCCCTCGAAGCAGCGAAAAGCTATACCGTGAAGCTCACGCGCTCGGGAGAAACCGAGCCGCTCAGCACCGTCACCACCACCGAGACGGAGCTAACGACCCCACTAGGACCCGTCAACCCGGGCCAGTACGAGCTTCGGGTGCGCGCCAACGACGACAAGCAGCTCCCAGGTCAATGGTCAGAAAAAGTCGAGCTCAGGGTGGTGGGGGTCGAGCTGCCGGAGGGCGCCTACGTATCCGACACTGGGGACATCCATTTGGGGCGCGGCCAACGCGCGCGCTTCACGAACACCGACGGGCTCGAGCTCACGTACTCTGGAGCACACCGCTACGTCCCGGCGTCGAGCGAGGTCCCGCTACAGGACAATCGAAGAACGATGGTCAGCTTTCGCCAGCCCGGTTCGCTCGATGTTGCCGTCGCCAGGCTGCAGCCACGCAACGTGACCGCTGAGGTGGAGATAGGTCCGAAAACAGCGAGCTGGCCTCGCGACGCAGTCGAAATAGCTATTCGCCTGCGCGCGCCGCAGGGTGGAGCCGCTCCGGAATTCATCGAACCGCGGCCGAAGGTCACCGTCGGCATCGATCCGATCGACGTGTCCTGGCGATGGGACGGCTCCGTGCTGCGCGGCACCGTGCCCCCGCAGGAAAGCGACGGGCCCTGGGTCGTTCGTGTCGAAGTCGAGGATCAATTCGGCTTACCACTCGGACGAGATCTGTTGGAGGTCGTGCCCAACAGAGCCGTCAAGAAGCGACCTGCGCGCCGAGCTCCGAGCCCGGAGCGCATCAGCCGCAACGACGACTAGACCTCTAGTCCTTCTTTTCGTTCAGCTCGATCTTCCACTTGACCTGAACGATCTCGCCCGTGAATGCGGGAACGATGACCGCTTCCATCGCGCGCAAGATGCAGGCGCCCACGGGCGTATCGGCGTGGGGAGGCGCCAGCGTTGCCTTCTGCACCGAACCGCTGTTCTCGAACCAGATCTCGACTTCAGCGGTACCGCGGGGAGCTTCTTTGGCTTGCTCTTCGGGCAGTGAATCCGGACAAGTGGCAGCCGAGCGCGCGGCACGCTGCAGCTCTAGCTTTGCCTGCTTCTTGTCGAACTGCTTGGCCTTCTCCAGGTCGGTCTCCTCATCGTCGACGATGGGGGTCGCCAATTCTTCCTCTTTCAGCTGCTCGGCGCCGAGCGCCTCCTGCTCAGCGAGGATTTCGTCTGGCGTCTTCACTCCTTGAGGCTCGGGCGAGAAGCATGCCGACATGAACAATCCAAGACCGGTGAACACCAAGAACCGCATGGCGCGCATCCTATACAAGACCGACAGAGTGGAAAAGCCCAGAAGAGTCCTTGCCTGACGGCCCAGGCTCACAGGTCGGTGATTTGGTAGTCCTTGATCTTGTAGAGCAGGGCCCGATGGCTGATTTCCAGGACTTCAGCCGCCCGGGTACGATTCCCTTTGGTTTTCTGCAAGGCGCGACGAATCAAGATCTCCTCGATGACCCGCGTCGTCTTCTTCACCGACAGCTCGCCGCTGGCCAGTTGGACCTGAACCGGATCTCGCGCCTCCCGTACACGCTCGGGCAAGTCCGCGCCCACGATCAGATCGCCCTCGGCCAGCACCATGGCTCGCTCGATGGTATTTTCGAGCTCTCGTACATTTCCAGGCCAAGCGTATTCGTAGAGCAGCCGTCGGGCCTCGGTGTCGAGACCGCGCACGTTGGTCCCCAGCCTGGCATTGTTGCGATGCACGAAGTGATCGACGAGCAAGGGAATGTCCTCGCGCCGATCACGCAGCGGAGGCACCTGAATCTGCAGGACGTTCAACCGATAGAACAGATCCTCACGAAAACGACCGGCCTTGGTTTCCTGGGTCAAATCGCGGTGTGTGGCCGCGATGATTCTCACGTCGACGGCTACGTCGCGTGATTCGCCGAGCCGGCGGATCTTGTCTTCTTCGAGCACCCTGAGCAGCTTGACCTGCAGGTCGAGCGGTAGCTCGCCGATCTCGTCGAGGAACAGGGTACCCCCGTGCGCACCTTCGAAGAGGCCTTGACGATCTTGCACGGCGTCGGTGAAGGCGCCCTTCTTGTGACCAAAGAGCTCGCTTTCCAGCAGGTTTTCCGGTATCGCACCGCAGTTGACCGCGACGAATGGGCCGGCGCGGCGCCCGCTGCGCGAATGAATGGCCTTGGCCACCAGTTCTTTGCCTACGCCGCTCTCGCCAGTAATGAGCACGGTAGTCTTGTACTCGGCCACCTTGGCGATGGTGCGAAACACGCCTTGCATGGCAGGGCTCTTGGCCAAGATGTCTTCGAAGCGGTGCTCCTTGCGGATCTCGTCGCGCAGCACCCTGTTTTCGCGCCGCAACAGCTCGCGCTCCTCGGCCTTGCGCAAAGCCAACACGACCTCATCCGGCTTGAAGGGCTTCTGCACGTAGTCGTACGCGCCCGCTTTCATCGCCTCGATCGCCAAGTCCGTATTGCCATAGGCGCTCATCACGATGACCGTGGCGTCGTTCCCCTTGGCGCTCAGCGTCGACAAGAGATCGAGCCCTCCCATCTTCGGCATACGCACGTCGGTCAGCACGAAGTCGGGGCCGAACGAATCGACCATGGCCAGGGCTTCTTCGCCACCCGCCGCAGTTTCCACCTCGTAGCCGTGCCGCTTGAGTAAAGTACGGAGCACGACCCGCAGATTTTCTTCATCGTCGACAACGAGAACTCGGCGCACTATGAAAAAAATGCTAACCAACGGCGCCTCAGGGTGCAACCAGTTGCATATCTCGGTGGCCGCGCACCCCTCTTGCCCGCATCGGCTAGGCGGCATTTATCACAGGATATCCATATGTTAGTAGGACTGGATCAACTCTTCAACGGGCAGCTTTCCGCGGTACGCAAACGGTTGCGGAGCGAGCCCTTCGCGGTGTTGACCCATGCGGCCGCCGTCGACCGCAAGGGCCGCCAGACGCTGGAGGTTCTCGAGGAGCTCGGAGCCACACCCAAAGTCGTGTTTTCTCCCGAGCACGGCCTGCATGGCGCGGCTCAAGCCGAAGAGCCGGTCGTCGAAGCCAACACCGAGAGCGATGGAGCGCCGCAGGTCGTCAGCCTTTATGGCAAAGACAAAGACTCCTTGAGTCCGGCGTCGGAGCATCTGGCGGGCCTGACGACCTTGCTGATCGACTTGTGCGACGTGGGCGCTCGCTACTACACGTACGTGTGGACGGCGCTGCTCGCCGCGCGTGCCGCTCGAGCAGCTGGAGTGCACACGCTGGTGCTGGACCGTCCCAATCCGATCTCGGGCGATCCGAGCTTGTGCGAGGGTACGCTGCAAGACCCCGAGTACCTGTCGTTCGTCGGGCTCGAGCCACTACCGATCCGGCACGGGCTCACACTCGGTGAGATTATCGCGCATTGCTTCGAACGCGACGGTCAGCCTCTGGGCAGCGACGGTGCGCTCTCGGTCGCCAGTTGCAAGGGTTGGGAACGGTACCGAAACGCCGACGCGCACAGTCGTCCTTTCATTCCACCCTCGCCCAACATGCCCACACTGGAGACGGCGCTCGTCTATCCTGGAGCGTGCTTGGTAGAAGGCACCAATCTGTCGGAAGGAAGAGGCACGACCACGCCCTTTCAGCTCGTCGGCGCCCCCTTCTTGGATGGCGTGGCCCTGGCTCGCGAGCTTGCAGCGCTGGGAACGCCCGGTTGCCTCGTGCGACCGGTCCGCTTCCGCCCCATGTTCGACAAGCACCACGATCAGGTTTGCCAGGGGGTGATGATCCACGTGACGAACGGGCAGCTCTTTAGACCAGTAGCCACGTACGTGAGCCTGATTTACCTGGCACAGCGTCAAGCACCGGAGGCGTTCGAGTTTCTGACGCGGGTGTATGAGTTCGAGAGCGACAAGCCGGCCTTCGACCTTTTGACCGGGTCAGCCCGAACGCGCGAAGCCATCTTGGCTGGCGCACACCTGGAGGAAGTCGTGGGACTGGTCGCCCCAGCCCCACACGACTGGGGAGAGACCCTCGCCGCTGCAGAAGCCCGGCTCGAGCAAGCCGCGCCATAGCGCACGATTTGCGCCAGTGGCAAGGTTGGCGCGCCGCACGAGCGCCAGTACCTTTGAAGCCATGAACACCAAAGTCGCGGACGTCATGACGACGGACCTGTACAGCGTGCCGCCATCCATGGCGCTCTCTGATCTGGAGTGGGAGTTTTCGCGCCGTCGCATCAGCAGCGCGCCCGTCGTCGAGCAAAGCAAGCTGCTCGGCATAATCTCACGCGGAGACATCGTCAGACGCATCGGATTCAGTCATGCCATGTCGGAAATGGCTCTCGACTACTATCGGCAACTCGAAGGCGGACGTCCCGAGGACCTCGAACGCCTTGCCGATCAGACCTTGGGTAGCCAGCTTCGCACGCTGCACGTGCGCGACGCCATGACGACACATCCCGTGACGATTGGTCCCGACGCGTCCGTTCAACAAGCGGCTCGACTGATGCTGGACAAACGGGTCCATAGCCTGGTGGTGGTCGAAGAAACCACGCCGGTCGGCATCGTCTCGACGCTCGACTTGCTCCGCACTCTGGCCGACCACGGCTAGTCGGCGATCAGAGGCACACGGCGATTGCTTCGAGCAAGCTGATCAAGTTGCTTCCGGCTACGGCGAGAGCCGCCGGTGAGCCCGCGGAGTCGACCCAGGTGGCACGATTGACCCGATCGAGCCTGCGAGCGCGCAACGCCACCCACAGTGCCATCGCCTTGGCCGACCACAACCCATTGAAGACGAACCGCGGTAGTACGGCGCCTGCCCGGCGTTGTTCGGCACGATAGGGATACGACTCCGTCGTCCACATCACCAGCGGACGCAGCCGCCGGAGGTGCTCCACGTGTTCGCGCTGGAAATGCAGCTCCGGAATGCCGAAGGGAAAGGCGAACTGCCCGCACGGACCAAACATTTCCTCGAACATTTCGGTCGACTCGTCCAGATCGCGCAGGGCCTGGTGCATGGGCAAAGCAGAGATCAGATGCGAGTTGCTGTGATTGCCAAGTGTCACGTTGTCGAGCTCGGCGACCTCAAGCAGCTGCTCGTGTGTGGCCAGCGCAAAACGCCCCTGTCTGGCCACCTCTGCGAGGTCTTCACGCTGGTGCTCGGCGTGGTAGTCGGCGTCCGGCGGTTGAATGAACGACCGCATGGAGGGCACGTTGCGCCCCTGCTCGATGTGTGCCTCGTAGGCGTCCCAACGGAAGCCCAGTCCGTGATGAATCTTGCCTGGGCACACGAACAGGAGCCATTCTACGTGCGGATAGCGAGGCGCACGCGTGGCGACGTACTCGACCGCATCCGCGTACCCGTCGTCGAAGGCAAGTGTGAGGCAGGGCGCGGTGCCATGTTCACGCCTCGCCTCGCACATCTGCTGCACGAACTCGTCCAACACGGCTTCCAGTACCGTGAGCGCCGGCTCGGCTTCGGAGGGGCGCCGCTCGCACCCGACGCGATGTAGACAGAAAGCCAAGCTTTTGCCGCGCGTCGTTGCTGCCACCAATCGGCGCAGCACCGGCCAGGGCATGGCAGCGGCGACGCGCGTCAGCACTTCCGACCGCAGCGTGCTGCGCGAGAGCCGCCCGGGCGGAGGACGATTGAGGCGATTCATGTCCAGCTCCACGCGGCAATCGTCGATACGAGAATGTCTCTACTTTTGACGCTGTCTCTGCTTCTCCCATCAGCTCGACTACGTATCACGCGAACCCCTATTCTCCCCACCCACGAAAACACGACCCACACGTGGGTGAGCCCGATGATTTGGTCTTGCTCATCGATCGCTATCGAGATTTCCCAGTCTCCGTATTAGATTTTACAAGATACGCTAACACAAGCTTCAGAAGCAGGCACTATGAACTTCTTTTCCAGCGACGAGTTTTTGAATGTGGTCGCACGCGTTCTTTATCCGGAGCGGCCCTACGCGATCGGCACCTGTCAGGTGAAGGACAAATACATACGCACGCTGATCCTGAAAAACCCCGTAAAAATCGTCACAAACGTACCATTCCTCGACTTCTTCGAGCCCATCGAGCCGGCTGCTCAGGGTGGATCTCGAAGTGTCTCACAGTCCACTGACACTGTGCTCGAGGCCTCCGGCACCGTCCCACTGTCAACTGCATTTGTCACTTCGGAGCAATGGCAGCGCCAGCAGGCAGAGGCGCCAGAGGCCGATCAGCGGCTCCCAGCGCCGCAAACGCGCTGGCGAGAGTTCGAGAGCTTCGACGCCTACCGGGCATTTGTGAAAGGAAAATCCCCGTTTCCGTTCAACGTGTCCAAGCGCAAACAGAAAAAGCTCGGTAAGGAGATCGGCCCCGTTTCTTTTTGCTTTCATGACCCCGAGCCGAGCGTGCTCGAGCAATGCATTCGCTGGAAATCAGCTCAGTATTTGCGCACGGGGCTGTGGGACGTGTTCGCCTCCAGGCGCCATGTGGAATTGTTCACAGAGTTCAATCGTCGCGGAATCTTGACCACGACCAGCCTGCGCGCCGGCGATCAGCTGCTTGGAGTCCACGTGGGCATGATCCACGAAGGGCGTTTCTACAGCTGGCTCCCATCGTACGACCCGGCCTTCGAAAAGTACTCTCCCGGCACCCTGTTGTTCGACTACATGCTCGAGCAGAGCTTTCAGCGGGGCCACCAGGTGTTCGACTTTTTGATCGGTGGGGAAGCCTACAAGTGGAACTACGCAACTCACGCCCATGTGGTCGAGCAGTATGGGGATCCTCCGCTCGCCCGGCGCTTGTATCAGCCGGTTCGGGATGCCATCGTCCAGCGCCTACGGGGAGACAATCCCGTCTACAGAACCTTGCAGCTGCTCAAGCGCCGCTACACGGAATTTCGCTATCGGCAGCATTGATGACGGTGTCAGCTCGAGCTCGGCGGCCGCAGCGCCGCAGCCGCCAAGTTGATGCGATAGCGGGGTTCGTACAGAACGACCGAGCGGAGCTCCGGCGCTGGCTCGCTGGGAAGCTCGATGAGCTGCTGGGGCGCGCCTTGCTCGAGGGGACCGAAGTCGTATTTCACGTCGGTAGCGGTCAATGCGGCCGTAGAGGGGACTTCTGGCAAACCGACCAGGTAAATGTGGACTTCGCCGAGCGTGTCGACCTTCGTATGGTGCAAGCGGAGCTGGTAGCGATCACCGCTGCGGACAATCTCCGCACTGCCACTGACGTTTTTCGCAACGCGGGCAAAGTCGCCGCGCAGCAAGACTTGGCTCGTTGGAGCGGAATTTTCCGCGGCAGGGTTCGCGGAATCCGAATCTTGCCGACAGCCCGGGACCATCGCAAGCCATGCCACCGCAACGCCCCAATACCGAACGCTGAGCAGGTTGGACCACATGCCGTGAAGCGTAGCGTCGAGGCGCCCCTGCGCACACAGCAAACGTCAGAATACGCGGCGCTGGGCGTCGCGGCAGGCGGCCTCGACGTCTTCGACGCTCTTCGGTATGCCGGCAGTCAGCACCTCGAAGCCGTTGTCGGTGACCAAGACGTCGTCCTCGATGCGGATGCCGCGGACGTCCCGAAAGGCCGCCAGTCGCTCGAAATCGATCAGGCCCTGGAGCGATGGTTCGAGCCGGGCTTCGTCGAGCAACGCCGGGATCTGATACAAGCCAGGCTCGATGGTCACCAGCATGCCGGGCATCAAGTCGCGATCGAGGCGTAGATAGCGCGTGCCCGGCTCGGTCGAACGCTGGCGCCCTGGTGCATAGCCGGCGCGGTCGCCCAGGTCTTCCATATCGTGCACGTCGAGCCCCAACAGGTGCCCCACGCCGTGTGGGAAAAAGGGTGCCACCGCGCCGCGTTGCACCAACTCGTCGACGCTCCCGCGCAAGATGCCCAGCTGCACCAACCCTTCGGCGATGCTCGTGACGGCGGCACGATGCACCTGGGTGAAGCGCACTCCAGGCTTCACCTCGTTCAGGGCGGCTGTTTGCGCAGCGAGCACCACCTCGTAGAGCTCTCGCTGACTCGGGCTGAACGACGCACGCGCCGGCCACGTACGAGTGACATCCGAGGCCCAACCCTCGATCGTCTCGGCACCAACATCCGCCAGCAAGAGATCGCGCTCGCCCAGAGGGTTCGTGTGCATCTCGTTGTGCAGCACCTCCCCATGGGTGGTCACGATGGGTTGGTACGCGAGAGTCATCCCTCGTCCAAGGATCGCCGCCTCCATGGCAGCCCTGACTTCGAATTCGTATTTGCAGGTTGGGGTCTCGGCCATGCCTGCCAAGTGCGCCGAGAGCGTGGCACCGGCCGCCTCCCGCAGCTGAGCGATGGCGGCCGCGTCGTGGCGCAGCCGTAGCTCGATCATCGCATCCGCCAAGCGTGAATCCAAAACCGACTGCGGCTCTCCGTGCGCGGGCTCGAGGGGCCGATCCAAAATATCCGACAGCCACAGCGTGGTCAGCGCATCCACCGGGGGCAGGCAAGCCGATTCCGGCCGAGGACGAAACGCTTCCAGCGGACGTACTTCCAGGCCGAGCCGGTCAGCCAATGCGCTGAGCGTCGGCTGGGGCCCCGTCCACAACGCCGCCGCCGCATCGGGCGGATCGACGTACAACCGTTCGTGCTCCGGCCCGATGTCGAGCAGGCTCGCTTCGAGCGGCTCACCGACGAGGTAGAGAAAATGGCTGGAAGCCCTGAAGGCGTAGAGATTGTGGGCAAAGTTACGCGGCTGCGGCAACCCGGACGCGATGATCGCCGAATCGAGCTGCGCTTTGCCCAGCGCTTCACGTAACCGCTGGCGGCGTGCTGCGAACGCTTCAGGCGGTGTTCGAGACGGACTGCTCACGGGCGGGAGTACAGCTTTAGCCTCGAGCAACGCTTGGGCAAGCACAATTTGTCTTCTCGCCGCTCGAATTGGTACGCTTGGGCCCCCGAGTACACGGACGAGCGTAACCAAGGGTTGCCTGGCAGTACTCGTGAACCATCGAGCAGACCGACCGGGCGCTCCGGTCGCCACGCTTGCGATCAACACAGGAGAAAGAAGACAGATGGCAACAGACGTTTCGAAAGCTGTAATCGCAGCGGCAACCACTGGCCTCATGCTGGGTGCGCTCACGAGCTGCAGTAGCAGCAAAGCTCAGGGAGGTGCTGCAACCTCTCCGGCGGAAGCGGCCGCTGAAGGCAAAGCGTGCTGCAAGGGCATGAACGAGTGCAAGGGCAAGGGGAACTGCGCGGTCGAAGGCAAGCACGATTGTGCCGGTATGAACGACTGCAAAGGCCAAGGAGGCTGCAACTCTCACTGTCCGAAGTGAAGCAAACTCGGCCGCGTTTGCCGAGCACCGCAAGCACCATGACCGATGCAGCACGCAGCGTAAGCAGGTTCGAAGTTCCGGATCTAGGCGTGGGCGTGGGGTTCCGAGTACCCCACTACGGTAGGATCCTCGCGGAGCGACCAACCGTCGACTTCTTCGAGATCATCAGTGAAAACTTCATGGTGGCCGGCGGCAAGCCTCGCTACCACTTGGAAGGGGTGCTCGAGTCCTACCGGGTCGTTCAACACGGCGTCTCGCTCGACATCGGGGGGCCCGACCCGATCGATCGTGGCTACCTCGCACGCTTGAAAGAACTCGTACGACGCGTTCAACCGAGCTGGCTCAGTGATCACTTCTGCTGGTGTGGAGCAGGCGGAGCGCACCTGCATGATCTCCTCCCACTCCCCTACTGCGAGGAGGCCGTCGCGCGCATCGTGGAGCGCGCCAAGATGGTGCAAGACTTCTTGGAGGTGCGCTTCGCGCTCGAAAACACCTCCAGCTATCTGACCTACACCCAAAGCACCATGACCGAATGGCAGTTCATCGCGGAGGTCGTCGAGCGAGCGGACATCGGCTTGATGCTGGACGTCAACAATGTGTACGTCTCGGCCTACAACCATGGCTTCAGCGCTCACGAGTTCCTTCGAGCGTTGCCACACGATCGCGTCGTCCAAATCCATCTGGCAGGCCACACGAACCTCGGCACACACATCATCGATACCCATCGGGGGCCTATCATCGATCCCGTGTGGGACCTGTATCAGGACGCCATCCGACTGACCGGCCCCGTGTCTACTCTGATCGAGTGGGACGATGAGATCCCGGAGCTCAAGCACTTGCTCGCTGAAAGAACGCGGGCCAAGGCGTTCAGAGACGCCGTCCTTTGCGGCGAGGTCACGGCATCTAGACTGCTGCCGCCGCCAGCCAGC